>PGYS01000028.1 GCA_002839795.1 Ignavibacteriae bacterium HGW-Ignavibacteriae-3
AATTTGATTGCGCGGTCGGTAGTAAAAACAGATTCTCTCATAGGCGCTGATAAACAAATTAATCTAACCCTTACAACTTCACAATCCCTTGAAATTCTGAAACCCGATATTTTTAAGGAATTTATTGACCGGGGTAAAATAATTATCCGGGATGAGGGAACGGCAGTCAGCTACACGCTGATTTCTGCAGAAGTTAAGTATGGTAGTTCTTTCTCTGATGGAATATTCGGCGGAATTCTGATTCAGCGGGAGATAGTTATCAGAGGGAATCTGACTGTCTCCAGAACTGGCTTTGTTCCAAGGCCTTCCGAATTCACAGAAACTGCGTTGGATACTATAGAACTTGAAGATATTTCCTCAATTGAGAACAAATCCATACCCTTTACACAGGCCCCGATACCTTCCCGGCCGCTTCTTTCAACTTTTTGGGAACCCATCATTGTGGTTGGGACTCTAATTGGCTCGGTTATTCTTCTTTTTACGGTTCGGAGCAAATAACCGAAATAAGCTGTTTTACCGCTGAACTAATTTGTTTATTTTTACACCGTCTTAAAAAGAGAGGAATTGTTTTGCTCAATCGAAAATTTATTTTTGCAGTTTTGATAGGATTAGTAATTTTTTATGGATGTTCCGGCCCTGCGGATACAAGTAAGTTCAGCGCAGAAGAGTATTATAATTATGTTTACCAGCTTTATAATGACGAGGATTATGAACTCGCCGTCTCGGAATTCCAGAATTTTCTGCTTCAATATTCGGGAAGCGCGTTTAATGATGATGCGCAATTCTATCTGGGAATGACGTATTATAAAAGAACTCAATTTCTCCTCGCCGCTTATGAGTTCAGTAAATTAATCCGGAATATTCCGGCAAGCCCGTTTGTCCCGGAAGCTCAATACATGCTTGCAGACTCATATTATAAACTTTCGCCGCCGTATCAGCTTGATCAGGCTTACACAAAAAAAGCTATAGAGGAATTTCAGGCATTTATAGATTTTTTCCCGGCTAATCCGAAAGTGGAAGAAACCGAAAAGAAGATTCAGGAACTGAATGAGAAACTCGCCGAAAAAGAGTATATGAGTGCCGTTATATACGAAAAAATGGAATATGAACGGGCTGCCATTAAAACCTATGGCGCAGTAGCGGATACTTATCACGACACGAAATTTGCACCACTTTCTCTTTATAAGAAAGTTCAGATCGAGGTTAAAAAAGGAATGAAGAATGAGGCTCTTGCCGATATAAATCTTTTTTTAAGCCGCTACCCGAATGATAACTTTGTCGCAGAATTAAAAGAGCTCGAAACAAATCTTTTGAGCATTAAATGAGTGCACAGAGAGGAAGAAAAAAGGTGGATGAGTCGGTCGTTACAATGACCGAACTTGTGCTGCCGCATCACACAAATCAGCTCGGAAATTTATTGGGCGGGCAGCTGATGCACTGGATTGATATTTGCGCCGCTATCTCATCGGCAAAACACTCCCAACGTGTATGTGTCACTGCGTCGGTCGACAGGATAGATTTCCATTATCCTATAAAGCTTGGTAATGTAGTTACTCTCATTGCCGCCGTTAACCGGGCTTTTAAAACATCGATGGAAGTCGGTGTAAAAGTTTTTACGGAATCGCATAAGGAAGGAACGCGTATTCATTCTAATACAGCTTATTTAACTTTTGTGAGCGTTGATGATAACGGTAAGCCGGTTGATACACTCGAAATTGTTCCGGAAACAGATGAAGAGAAAAGAAGATTTGAAGAAGCTCTGCAGAGAAGAAAAAAACGTCTTGCCGGCTGACCGGTTATTTTATTATTCGATATTTATTTCCCTCCTGTTTTTTTCCGGCTTGTCGGCTCAGATACCAGTAAATGGTTTTTGCCGGTACAGGGAATTTTCAGCCAAACCTAATTTCAAAAATATTTTCTCGGCTGATTATAACTCTGACGGCTATAGAGATTTACTGATCAGCAGTTCCGATAACAATAAATATCTTACATTGTTCTCAGACTCTAAATCCAATTACGGCAAGCCATCCGAAAAATATTTATCCTTTTCCGTCTCAGATATCCACGCATTTGGAAATGAAATTACCGGAAAACGGTATCTTATAGAATCGCGCAGAACGAGAGACGTAATTCTGGGATCTTTTTCAAGAAGCGGAGTGATAAGCCAATCAGGCAGAATAAGATTTGACGGCTTTCCATCCAGTATAGACGTACGCGATATTAACGGTGACGGCAGGCCGGAGGGATTGGTGAGCGGAAATTCTCTGGACGGCTTATACATCCTCAGGGAAAATAAGCGGTCCCTCATTCAAACCAAAATTGACAGCGGAAAAGTATTCTCCTGGTCGGGATTTATAGACCTTGATTACGACTCTTTCCCGGATATCGCTGCGGTCGATCCGGTCTCCGGTTCGCTTGTATTATACAGTAATGACCGCTTGGGTAATTTTACCGAGTCCCGCTCCATCCCTCTATATGGAGATGTTAGCGAATGCAAAAGTGTGGATATGAATTCCAACGGTTTCATTGATATTGTCTACATCAAAAACAACCGCTTCGAAATACTGCTCGGCGATTCAGTCTCATCATTCAGGAAGAAAATTCTTATTAACACGCCTGCTTCACCGGATAAATTTGCTGTACTCGATTTTAACGGTGACGGATTTAATGATCTCGCTTTTTTGGATGTTGAGGAAGGTGAACTTTACATTTCGTTTGGAAAAGGAATGGACACATTTCACCCGTCAATTTTATATTTGAAAAAAAAGGGGATTATTAATCTATCCGCTTTTATAGACCGTTCCGGTAAAAAGCTGGCAATCTTAAATTCAAGCGGCGAAATATACCTTATAAACTCACTTGAACTTAACGACACTTCGTTTATGGCTGCATTCGGTTCAAGTCCTGCTTCAATACAGACATTCGATTTTATGAACGACAAGTACCGGGATATCTGTTTTGTTGATGAGGGCAGCCATTCATTAAATATTCTTTTGAGCGAGAGGAGAAGATTATTCAGGACTTATTACAGTATCCCTCTAAACATGGCTTACACCAAAATTTTTGTAGATGACAATAATCCTAAAGAAAAAACTTTTTTTTGCTATTCAAAAGGGGAGCGGTCAATTGAAATTATAAGAATGAATTTCGATTCCGGTTCCTATTCGAGGTATAATTTATATACTGAAATTCCTATTTCAGATATAGAATTCAGTATTGACCGGTTGAGAGACTGGCAGAATTTATATGTACTTTGCCAGAAAGGGAAGGACTTTTTTCTTCAAAATTTTGAGATTCGGAATTTCGTAAAAACTTCTTCATCAATTTATCCCGTTGCTACAAATGCGGAAAATGCATGGATCTCTTCCGATGTGTACCGGGTTATTTATACTTTATCACGCAGCGGAAATAAATTTCAACTGATAAAATCTTTCTTCAATAAAAAAATAACTGAGAGCAAAATTCAGTTTTCATTTGAGGCTAATCCGACGGATCGTGTAAGCTTTGATCTGGTCTGTCTTGATGAAACTATTTCTCATGCCAGGCCGGCTGCCGCGCTGGTTTCCGTAAATAATAAATCATATATATATTATATACGTAATAATAATGCCGTGAAGTACTCTCTTAAAAACGCTGCCTCTATAAATTCAATGTTCGGTTATTTTATCGAAGCCGGCGGTGAAGAGCCCACGTTTTATTATAATCTGAACAGAAAAACTAAACTTCAAAGCGCAAAATTTATGGACCGCAAAAATCCGGTTGTTGAGCAGGATCTGATTGAATCAAAGGATATCAATAATTATCTTATTGCCGAATTAAATAAAGGAAGAACATTTCTGATCAGTTCAAATACTTTGCATAAAACTATATCGGTTGAGAAACTTTGAAAAAGCTGATTATAATTCTGGTGTTCATAAGTCCTTTTATCCCGACAGCCGCTCAGAACCTGGACTCTCTTTACAATGCTTTTCTTTCGGTCAAGGGGCTCATTCAATCCGGCGTTCAGCAAAATGTCGCTTTGGAGACAGAACCGACAAAATGCTCTTTCGGAATTGTAAATCAGGTAAAGCTCAATTATGATAAATTCTCCCCCATCCAGAAAGCAGCCTTGATCAATCTGCTGCAGAGGCCAACATCGGACACCAGTTTTGTATCGCCCAGGGGACATTTCCGGATTCACTATAAAAAAACGGGAGTAGACTCACCCGGATACGACTTGAATTTACTGGCACAGGCCGCCGATTCATCTTACTCCTACGAAGTAAAGGTCCTCGGATTTCCGCCCCCTCCAAAGGATCTGGGCGAAGGCGGCGATGATTTGTACGATATCTATATTCTTAATTTATCGAGCGATTACGGGTATACGGAATTTGATAAAGCTTTGACACCGGATACATATACAAGTTATATGGTAATGGATAATGATTTCAGCGGAAGCAATTATTATACTCACGGTATTGATGCAGCGCGGGTAACTGTGGCTCATGAGCTGCACCACGCAATACAGATTGGAAATTATATTTACAGAGATAGTGACAATTTCTATTATGAGCTCACTTCCACCGCGATGGAAGAATTTGTTTATGACAGCATCAATGATTATTACTTTTATATGAGTTCTTATTTCAGAAATCCTCAGCGTGCGCTTTCTTCAAATGACGGCTACAACACCGCTGTATGGAATATTTATTTGCGCGATAGGTTTGGAGTCGGAATAATAAAAAGAATATGGGAACTGATGCCTAAAAATCGGGCGATTGAATCTATCTCCGCGGCGATTCAGGAACAGCAATCATTCTTCAAGGTTGAGTTTAACAAATTCGCATTGTGGAATTACTTTACCGGTTCGCGTGCTGTCAGCGGGAAATATTATGGCGAAGCGGCTAATTACCCGCTCATTAATCCTACCTCAATTACAAATTTAATGACGGTAAACTCGGAAGCGGTATCAAATAGTTATTTTCTCTTCAATGATAATTCAAATTCTGCGGGCAATAATATTGTCTCTATCATCAGCAATTGCGACGCTGCCGGCGGGATTAAAAGTCCTCCAACCACGACTTCTTACACATTTTCGATAGCTCCGCAGTCTATTGCCGGCGGTAAAAATATTATTAGCAATTATTATACAAAACTGGAAAGTACTGTCAATCCTTCACTCTCTATATTTTCGCAGTCATATATACTTAACGGCTCACCAGTGAATGAGGGGAATATTATAGCAGATGAAACCGACTATGCATTTCCTCAGCCGTTCAAATATTCTTTGGGCAGCGAGATATTTTTTCCGGTTTCATTGAACGGAAGCGGTGTTGCGGATTTGAATATTTATTCTGTCAATATGAATTTGGTTTATTCGGGAACTAAGCGTATTGTTGCCACCGATAAAATTTCTGTGGGCTGGGATGCGCGAGATTCGAGAGGCAAAAAAGTGGCGACCGGAATTTATCTGTATGTAACTAAATCCGGCGACAAAATTAAAAAAGGGAAATTTGTAATCTATAATGATTAAGTATACAGTTGAGCTAAATGATCTTATAAAATATTTCGGAAGAAGACTGATTTTTAACGGAATCAATTTCTCTTTTTCGTCGGGAAATATTTACGGCGTATCCGGCCCCAACGGATCCGGCAAATCAACACTGGTAAAAATTATCGCCGATCTGATCTCGGCTACCAGAGGAAAGGTTACGCATGAATTCGACGGAAAGAAAATTGAGCCTGAAGAGCTTCACAATCACCTCGGATTTGTTTCGCCTTATCTTTTTATGTACGATGAATTTTCCGCAGAGGAAAATCTTATTCATTCCTCTAATATCAGGGGAATTAAGTTTAATCAAGAAAGATCTGATTTCCTCCTGACAGAACTGAATCTTTTCGACAGGAAAAACGATCTGGTTAGAGGTTATTCGTCCGGAATGAAGCAGCGCTTAAAATTTATTTTCGGACTTCTTCATCAGCCGCAATTGATTATTCTTGATGAACCGACTTCAAACTTAGATAATCCCGGCAAAGAAATTGTTTACAGGATAATCAGGGAGGAAGCGAAAAACAGTCTTGTAATAATTGCCTCGAATGAGGATTCCGATCTGAGCTTATGCAACGAAATAATCGAGCTGGAAAAATTTAAAAAATAAAGCACCTATGAAAGCATATTCATTATTCAAAAAAGACTGGCAATCAGAACTGCGGACTCGTTACGCCATTAATGCTCTAGCCATGTTTATTCTTGTAACGATCAGCGTCATTCTGTTCTCTATAGGGAATGAAAAAATTACTGAATATTTGACGGGCGGACTGCTCTGGGTGGTAATATTTTTCTCTGCCATGTCCGGACTCTCCCGAGCGTTTGTTTCAGAAGAGGAGCGCGGAACATCGATGACCCTTCATCTCATGGCCGCGCCGGCAACTATTTTCTCCGGCAAGCTTGTGTTCAACCTGCTGCTGGTTTTTTTAATGAATTTTGTTATAACCTTTCTCTTTGTAATACTTTTTCCCTCCTTCATCATCAAGAATGTCGCATTATTCGCAATTGCATTTTTTCTGGGAAATATCGGCATAGCTGTATCATCCACAATTATTGCCGCCATAATATCCAAAGCCAGCTCCAAGGGTACTCTCTACCCGGTTTTATCATTCCCTATTTTACTTCCGCTTATTCTTACTCTTCTTGAATTGACAAAATTTGCCATGGACGGCAACTCAATTAACGGATCGCTTGTGGAGATATTTGTACTTGTATGCTATGATGTAATAATGGGGACCGCGTCTTATCTGCTCTTCGATTTTATCTGGAAAGAATAAGACCCGCCGTTTAAATTTTTCTCAAATTAATCAATAATCTTTTGTCATCCTCTCTGTATAAAGAAAAAAAGACAGCTATGAGAAGCTGAAAAGCGGTTGTGATATGAAATAATATGTCTCCGGCATCAACCCTGTATACTACAATTACTAACTTAAGAACTAAGGAAATCTCTTCGATCAAAAGAAAGAGATGAAATACATTTAGTTTACCGGTGTCCGCAACAAATAAGAGAGTCCTTTTAAAAAAGAAAAAAATGATAATTAAATTACAGATGATCCGGAATATCATTCCAAAAGGGACCAGATTAAACAGAGATATAAGCATGATTGTAATAACAAGTGCGAGCAGATATTTTAATGTTCCGGTTTTTACTTCACTATAAAGAACGGCATACAATAAGATCGAAGTAAAGAGACTTGTTGTATATGGATAGTGTGTGGCAGAATGGATAATAATAGATAGAGGATCCATTAAAGCTAAGACTAAGAAATACCAGAATAATTGTGTTTTATATTGCCTGGCTGCGGGGAATATCCAGAAAAACATGGATGAGAATGATATTATGAGTTGAATATTCATTAATATTTCAGCAGCTCCTCAGATCAACAAGAAGTTTTTTATTATCCTCTCTGTAGAGTGTAAAAAATATCGCGATTAATATTTGAAAAGCAGAAGTAGCATAGAAAAAGATAACGCCTGTTTTAATCTCAATAATCACTGCCAAAAATTTAAAGATGATAGACACCTCTTCCATAAGTAAGAACAGATGAAATAAATTTGCTTTACCAGTCTCGGCAACAAACGAAAAAGTTCGCCAAATAAAGAAAAAAGTTATGAACAGATGAATATAGACCTGCGCATGGTTTGCAGAGTTAGGTGAGTCAAAATTTGTAACTGTTAACAAAATGAATGACGCTGCAATCAGTAATTTTGATGATATCCTTTTCCGGAACGGCCATATAACCGAGAGAAGAAGGAGGATTGAAAAAAAACTATACATGTAGATTGTTACATTCAAACGTAAATATGAAGTAACGAACACTAATGGATCCAAAGCCGCGTAAATGAGAAAATACCAGAACAATTCTGTTCTATACTGCTTTACTGCAGGAAAAATCCAGAAGAAGAGAGACAGATAGAGTACAAAATATCGGATATCCACTTAATGCTTTCCTATTCGTCGAACAATTTGTTTATAAGAGAATATCTAACAGCGTATGAAACCAGTTCGGGAGAAGATTTAATCTGCAGTCTTTCCATTATCCGCGCGCGGTAGTAATCAATTGTTTTTTTGCTTACCCCCATTTTATCTGCCATCTCCTGACTTGTCAGTCCCTTGCTGATGCTTTCCAGAACAACTTTATCCCTGCTGTTCAATTCCTCGAAATTTTCCAGATCCGTGGAAATAATCTTCTTATATCTTTTCTCCAGTTCCTTGATTTTATCTTCCGTTAAACGGAGCCCGAAATAACGGTTGCCGTCATGAACCGATTTAATCGCGTGAATTAATTCACCCTTCATTGTATTTTTGCTGAGCATTCCCTTTGCGCCGCTCTTCATTGCGTAGTAGATATACTCGTCGCTGTCATACATTGACAGAATAATGGCTTTAACCTCCTTATTATTCCTGCGGAGTATTTTAAGAGCGTCAATTCCGCCCATGCCGGGCATGGAAATATCCACAAGCATTACATCGGGCATGAGTTCCGAATATTTTTCAATCAGTTCATTTCCGGATTCAACTTCCGCGATAATGATAATATCTTCCACGTCATCAAGAAGAGATATAACACCGCTCCGGAAAAGCTTATGGTCATCAGCAATTATGATGCGTATTGGTTTTGTTTCTGCCATATCCGCTCTTTCTCCAGTGGAATTTCTATTATAATCATCGTCCCGTTTTCTGGGGATGCCTCGATTTTAAATTCTCCCTTATAAGACTCAACCCGTTCCCTGATATTAATCAGCCCCATACCGTTAATTGAACTTTTGCGCGATGACACCTCTTCAATATCAAATCCTTTTCCGTTATCGGAGATCATCATTCTAATTAACTTATTCAAAAATATCAGCTGAATACTGAAATGAGTAGCGTGAGAGTATTTAAGAATATTGGTTATTGCCTCCTGTGCTATTCTGTAAAGATAGATTTCCAGTTTGCTGTCCAGACGGATTTCTTCTCCTACAATATTAACTTCCGCTTTAATATCGGTTTCCGAAACCACTTTGTCTGTTAAATATTTCAATGCAAAACCAAGCCCCATTTCCTCAAGCATCCGGGGTTTAAGATCATAGGAAATATTTTTCAGTTCATGAATTGTGTCTTCCATGGTTTTTATTATCTCATTGTATATTGCCTTCTGCTTTAAGTCAGTTTCTCTTTCGGAGAGCTTTACAAACTTAATCCTTAGCATAGATAGACCCTGCCCGACTCCGTCATGAAGACCTCTGGCCAGATTCTGCCTTTCCGTTTCTATAACGTTCTGAAGATGGTCTGATAACTCACGCAATTTGTTTCCTGATTCTATTAACCTGTTCTCATATGTTTTAAGCGTTGTGATATCGTGAAAATAAATTTGAGTTATTCCTAATGTCGGCTCGCTTCTCAGCACTATCGAATAATATGTGTCGTTGATTTTATATGACTGCGGACCCGTATGTCTGCCCGAGGCAGAATCCGGCTGTTCAAATTTTATAAACGGAAAAATCTCTTTGATATTTTTCCCTTTAAGTTTTTGATTAAATGCAATTTCTTCTGCAACTTTATTTGTTTCCAGTATAATTCCATCCGAATTCACTCTGATCATCGGGTCCGGATTCAATTGAGCAAATAATGCCATCAGTTTTGCCGCTTCCAGCTCAACTTTTTCTTTTTCAAGCTGATATTTGGAGATGGATGGATTGATCATATATTTATTGAGCACGTAGATCATACCAAATATGGCGCCAACTATCAGCAGCGAGATATAGATCGGATTTGAAGGACTGAAGAAGGATTGTAAAAGCTCATCTAAGCTCATATTCTAGAGACGTCTATAAATTTAAGAATCCGATTCAGATATAATCTTATGAAAAACCAGATAATAAGACAGTTTGACTATTAATCCGGTTAATTGTCATCTTTATTAATATCAAATATAAATTATTCCCTGTAAAAGTAAACGATATAAAACCTATAATGGAAAATTAACCGGGTAAAAGCTAGGGGAGCATATCGGTTGGTTTATTTGCATCCTATTACGTAAATTTGCCTCCGCGAGCATAATTTAATAGATGCATATTCGTGTTTTATCAGGATTATTAAATAATTTCTTGATACAGAAACTATAAGGTAACTAGTGGTATACTGGAATGTGAGTCCTGACATTTTTTCGATTGGCCCTGTTACTATAAGGTGGTATGGCCTTTTCTTTGCCTTATCGTTTCTGGTCGGCTATCAGATAATGCTGGTAATTTTTAATAAGGAGAAAAAAAGCGAGCAGGATCTTAACGATTTGGTCTGGGTTATGATTCTTGGTACAGTCTTAGGCGCTCGTTTAGGACATTGCCTCTTTTACAACCCGTCCTACTATCTTAGCCATCCCTTGGAAATATTACAGATCTGGAAGGGCGGTCTGGCCAGCCACGGCGCGGCAATCGGAATTTTGATTGCTCTCTATTTGTATGTGAAAAACAGAAAAGATATGTCATACCTCTGGATTTTCGACAGGGTAGTGATTACCGTTGCATTAGCCGGATTCTTCATTAGAATGGGTAATCTTTTCAATTCAGAGATCATAGGAATTCCTACTGACGGTTCCTGGGGATTTGTTTTTACTTCATTAGATATGATTCCCCGTCATCCAGCGCAGCTCTATGAATCAATAGCAAATCTTATCATTTTCATATTTATATATTCCTATTATTTTAAGAGCGGCGGAAAATTTAAAGAAGGGCTCCTGTTCGGTATTTTTCTGATATCGGTATTTTCATTTAGATTTCTGGTTGAATTTTTGAAGGAGAGTCAAGCGCCGTTTGAAGTCGGGATGGTACTGAATATGGGGCAGATATTAAGCATTCCGCTCGTACTTCTTGGAATTTATCTTCTTATACGCAAAGAAAAAAAAGTAATAAAAATTAATTAATCATCGAAAGAGTTGAATGAACAATAAATATTCGCTTCTCAAAAATAAATTAATCATACTCTTATTAATCACACTGCCGTCAGTTTTACTAGTTACAGCCACAAATCAGAATTCAGGTTACAAGCCGGAGAATGATACTCTCCGGTTTCAGGGCGAGAATCATCTCCGGAATATCCGGCAATTAACTTTTGGCGGAAATAACGCCGAAGCTTATTGGAGTTTTGACGATAAAGAGTTGACATTTCAAAGCGACTGGAATAAAATAAATTCACAGCCATGCGACCAGATATTCAAAATGAATGTGGACGGCACTCCGGTTGAAAGTGGAAAACAATATCTTCTTGTTTCATCTGGAAAGGGCAGAACTACATGCAGCTACTTTTTAAAGGACGGAAGAATAATTTACGCCTCCACTCATTCTGCGGGTGAGCGATGCCCGGAATCCAAAATGTTCGCTTCCGGCAGATATGTCTGGCCTATATATGATAGTTATGATATCTATGCGGCTGACGCCGACGGATCGAATTCCAGTTTAATGATTGGCGGAAAAGGATATGATGCCGAAGCAACCGTTTCGCCTGACGGAAAGTATGTAATCTTTACATCCACCAGATCGGGTGATCTTGAACTCTGGCGGTATGAAATTGAAACTGGTAAGTATTTACAGCTTACAAATACACTTGGCTATGACGGGGGCGCGTTCTTTTCCAGGGATTCCAAACATATCGTCTGGCGTGCAAGCAGACCCGTTGGAGACGAGGCCGAAACATATAAAAATCTTCTGGCCGAAGGATATGTTGAGCCGAAAGAATTAAATATTTATATGGCCGATATAGACGGGAAAAATGTTAAACAGATTACTAAATTGCCCGGCGCCAACTGGGCACCGTTCTTTCATCCGGATGGAAAGAGAATTTTATTCTGTTCCAATCACCATTCAATAAATTCGGGTGGCAGAATCTTCGATATTTTTATGATCAATACAGACGGCACCGGATTGGAAAAAATAACAAATTCGGAAACATTCGATGCCTTCCCGATGTTTTCATTCGACGGAAAAAGAATTGTGTTCTGCTCCAACAGGCAATCCGATAGAAAACCGACACGCGATACAAATGTTTTTATAGCAGATTGGATAGATAAACCGGAAAAAGTTGATCTGGATTTTAAATCTGTAAAATAAATATAGCTCATTAGCACAGTATGACTGAAAAAGAATTTGCACAAATATGGATTGATAAGATCAGGCAGGAATTAAAAAATTTTCCTGATGATTTTGTAAAAGTGAAAGCGAGTGAGTGCGAGACAATAACTCTACCCGAAAAACTTTTATTTATGCCTCCGCCATTTTTTGACACATATCAGATTACTGACGAAGCAGGCGAAACATACATATCAACAGACGATCATTTCAAAGCGAAGTACATTCTTTACGGAAACAGGACAAAACCCGGCAAGTTGAATATTCCGTTAAGAGATCTGCATATTTACGAGACTGTGCGGGATTATGAAAAACATCTCGATTCATTTCTGAAAGCTATGGAAAAAGAATTCAAACAGACCTTTCCAAATTCAAAAGGATTTAAAAGAATTTCAATTCAGGTATTTAATTCATTAAATCTTACACGTCAATAAATTGATTGAACTCAGCAGCAACATTGCCAATTACATCCGTCTACATTTTGGTGAAGAATATCTTAGAAATTATCAAGCGTACTACTCCGGTGAATATAAACCCTGTTTGCGGGTTTCTCCTTTTGCCGATAAGCATAAGTTGATTGAACGGCTAACCGGTTATAAAATATCTCTTGAAGCCATTCACGGTATATCAAACGCTTTTCGCATTACGTCCGGCAGCGACTCAGTGGGCAAGACACTCGAATTTATTCTCGGTCAATATTACATACAAAGTTTATCCTCAATGATCCCCGCCCTGATTCTGAACCCCGGACCTAATGATTCTGTTCTGGACCTTTGCGCTGCCCCGGGATCAAAAACAACACAGCTTGCGGAACTGATGAACAATAGAGGAACTCTTATTGCCAATGAAATATCTACGGACCGATTGAAAAGTCTTGTCTTTAATGTTGACAAAATGAGTCTGCTGAACGTGGGAATTCTTCACGGGAAAGGGGAGCTTCTAAGCAGACAATTCGAAAACCGCTTTGATAAAATTCTTGTCGATGCGCCATGCAGCGCACTTGGAATTACTCAAAAGAAAGGCGAGGTAAGCAACTGGTGGGATATCCGCAAAGCTGAAGCAATGTCCGATCAGCAGCTGCGTCTTCTTATTTCGGCCGTAAAAATGTGTAAGGTCGGGGGCGAAATTGTTTATTCAACCTGTACTTTGACTCTTGAAGAAAATGAACTGATCATTGACAAAATATTGAAGAAATATCCCTTTGAACTCGCCGAGATTAATTCTCCAGTTGAAAGCAGCAGCGGATTAACGAAATACGGAGATCAGTTCCTTAATGATGAGCTGGCGAAAACACGTAGAATTCTGCCGTGGAAAATAAACAGTGAGGGATTTTTCGTAGCTAAATTAATTAAAACCGGTAATACAGAACCGGTGGAAAGAATTTACCGGCAGGAAAGAAAATATGATCTGATTAAATCTTCAAGCGGAAAGATTAAAAATTATATTTCGGGACTATCCGATTATTACGGAATACCGGTTACACTTTTTGAATCTTATAAATACCTTATCAAGAACAACGACATTCATTTTGTAGACGTAAACTGGCAGAGCGAGCACCTTGAATCATTCAACAGAATTGGCACCCGTCTCGGCTCGATAGACAAGCGGAATATTCTTCAGCTTAACCCATTGGCCGCTCAAATATTCGGGGAGAACATTTCAAAAAATATTATCGAGCTCGAAAGTATTGCCGAGCTTGAAATTTATTTCAACGGCGGAATTATTAAAAAATTTTTTGAAACAGGCGGTCAGAGGGTAATTAAGTTTAATGATTATTTTCTTGGAACTGCTGTTGCCTCTAAAGAAGGATTGAAGAGCCAATTCCCGCGCGCGTTCAGGACGCAGGAGATAATACTGCCGTCGCGCCTAAATTAATGCGTACGGCAGCATCAGTTATTTCTTAATAAAAGTTCCTGTATATAATTCACTTTCAAACAAAAAAATCAAAGTAACTCATGGATATTTTTTCCGGAATAGATACTCTATTTAACTGCCTGCCGGTTTGACAAATATTCTATAATCATTTTCTTCTCCGCCCCGTTAAGTCTGGCTTTCTTACTCATTCCATCAATATCATTTTTTACTTTTCCGCTGTTAATTTCCGATTTAGAGTATACCCTGTGGCATCCGCCGCATTTGTCGTAGTAAAGCTTCTCCTCTTCACTGCTGTAGACAATAGACGCTGTACAGCCCGCGAGGAAGAGAATAATCATTATAAGGTTATATCTCATAAACTCACACCCAGAATTGTCCGGATCTCATATTTTTCGTGGCCGATATAATCCAAATTATTGAATGAACCCGGGCCTCCGCTGACTTGTGACAAAAAATTAACTACGAGGTATAATTTTTCGACGTGGAAACTTACAGTCGGTCCTATGAAGGATGCCTGATTTAATTCTTTTTCATAGATATTGGAATAATTTCTGTGATTTCTGAATTCCATACCGATTGAAATATTCGCACTGAGTTCATATGCTATGCCTCCGGAAATTTCAAATTTAGATTCAGTTACACCGCTTGCTGGAAAACGTTCAATCTCTGATACCAAGTTTATTACCGACGAAAATTTATCGAAACGTTTGCTCAATAAAATCTTAGGCTCGTAAAAAATCTTATCTCCGCCGTAACCGAACTCAAAATAGAGTGCGGGATCTATAATATATTCATCGGGATTGGACAGGCGGTACCTGAATTCGAATGAAGTTGTGGATAATCCAAATGGTTTTGAGCTGAAAGTATTCTGGCTGCTCTTTACTTCGTTGAAATTAAAATACATCGAGGCGGTTAATCTATCGGTTACACCATACTCTACCTCAAAGCGCGGCTGCCATCTGTAATAGTATCCGCTTCCCTTATCTATTCGTCCGGTCTGCCAAAATTCAAACTCAAGTCCGTTTGCAGGCAGTGTATAAGCGGTGTAGGATCTGGCAAAGCGTTTTTCATCTGCCCGTGCATTTGTAAAACAGAATATTATAAGTATGATTGAAAATATTAAACTGAAGCGAAATGATTCCATGCTGAACTCCAAAATATTGAAAATATTTAGCGATAAAAGTTTCAACAGTATCGCCGGGTTTCAGAAAAATATACCGTTGAATTGAGTGACACTAAACTATCATTGGTTAAATTCGTATTCAATCGCAAAAAGATGTGATTTTATTCAACATTATCCCTTTAAATGGTTAGCGGAGCGGGCTTTTGAAAGGATGTATGCGGTTTTTTGATTTGAAGAATTATTGAAGGCTTTGATGAAAACCTCAAGAAATAAAGCTGCTGGAGAAATGAAAACGGCTATCGTTTCATAGTGGAAATTAATTATTCAATTTCCCCCGCTTCAGGAGACAAGATCTTATCTCTAAGTAAAAAAAGCGGCTCGCAGAGCCGCTTCTCACTAAGTCTAAATACTACATACCAAGAGATCATACATCAAAGTACTGCTCAAACTCAAATGGAGTTGGTCGTAGGGCTGCGGGTTTAATCTCCCTTTCCGTTTTATACTTTATCCATGTATTTATAACGTCCTCTGTAAATACATCCCCCTTCATAAGATACTCATGATCTTCCGCAAGAGCTTTTAATGCGTGTCCCAAAGATTCCGGTGTTGACGGCACATCTTTCAATTCCTCAGGTGACATATCATAGATATCCTTATCGAGCGGCTCACCGGGATCAATTCTGTTTTGGATACCATCGAGGCCTGCCATCAGTATTGCGGAGAAGGCAAGATACGGATTGGCAGCGGGATCCGGGCAGCGGAATTCGACCCGTTTGGCTTTAGGCGAATTGCCGAATGGAATTCGAATTGAAGCGCTTCTGTTGTTTGAAGAATATGCTAGATTTACCGGCGCTTCAAATCCGGGAACAAGACGTTTGTATGAATTGGTTGTGGGATTTGTAAGAGCCAGAAGAGAGGGTGCGTGTTTGAGAAGACCGCCTATGAAATACATAGCCATATCGCTTAAGCCGGCATAACCTCCTCCTGAAAACAGCGGTTTACCTTTCATCCAAAGACTCGTGTGAACATGCATGCCGCTTCCGTTATCACCAAAAATCGGTTTTGGCATATATGTAACGGTTTTGCCGTATTGTTTTGCCGTATTCTTAACAACATATTTAAAAATCAAAAGCTGGTCAGCGGCACGGAGTAACGGTTTGAATTTCATATCAATTTCACACTGTCCGCCGCTGGCTACCTCATGATGCTGCGCTTCGACTTCAATGTCAAGTTTCTCAAGATTTAATACCATCTCATTTCTCAAATCCATCAATTGGTCAGTCGGCGGAACCGGGAAATAGCCCTCCTTGTAACGGGGTTTGTATCCTAGATTCGGATTCTCCTCCCGTCCGCTGTTCCATCTTCCCTCGTTTGAATCTACGGAGTAAAAGGAAAAATTAGGACCGGAATCGAAGCGGACATCATCAAACACAAAAAATTCCGCCTCGGGACCGAAATAAACGGTATCTGCAATTCCTGTTGACTTCAAATATGCGTCAGCCTTCTGAGCAATGTTCCTGGGACAGCGTGAATATTTTTCTTTAGTAACAGGTTCGAATACATCGCAGATGAGAGAAATTGTAGGCGCTTTAACGAACGGATCAAGAAACATTGTAGATGCGTCCGGAATGATGAGCATGTCGCTTTCATTTATTGGTTTCCAGCCGCGGATGGAGGACCCGTCAAAACCGAAACCGTCATCGAAAGATCCTTCATTAAACTGACTGGCCGGTACGGTGAAATGCTGCCATTGGCCGGGAAAATCCATGAACTTGAAATCTATGAACTGAATTTTATTTGCTTTTATATAAGCAAGAACATTTTGTATATGCGATGATGCCTTAGCCATTACTGCTCCTTGTTTAATTTTAATGGTAAACTGGTTGATTCTTTAATTGATGACAAAACAAAACTCGTAACCGTTCTCGAAACCCCCGGCCATAACTGTATTTTGCTCAGAAGGGATTCCAAATCTTTGGTTTCTTTAGTTACTATTTTAAGAATATGCGAACCCTCTCCAAGAATTGAATAGCATTCCAAAATTTCCGGAGTCTTTTTTACATGCTCAGCAAATTTTTCATAATTTTTGGAGGAGTCCATGATAATGGAAACAAAAGCCATTATGTCGTAGCCAAATTCATGTCTGTTGACCCTGGCATAATAGCCCTGTATTATTCCATGGTCTTCAAGTTTATTTAACCTTTCACTAAGAGAAGGAACCGAGAGACCGATTGCCTCGGCAAGTTCATTGCGCTTGGTTCTCCCGCTCTCCTGAAGAATCTTTAGGATCGTTATATCTAAGTCGTCTAACATGTTATTCCTAAATTAATAAGGCAATCTTAAAAATATGCCTGAAAATATAAGGCGGAGAATTTCAAAATGCAAATTTAAACTGCGCGATATAATTACCTTGTCTTCGTTCTATTATTTTTTACATTGAAGGGTGAAATAAAAGGTTCTTATAATGAAAAAATACTTACTCTGTTTATGCTTTATAATTTTACCGTTCGAAAGTTTTACTCATGCCCAGAAGGATCCCAAGATCGCTACAATTATTAATCAGGTTAATATCGATTCACTCTACGAAAATCTGAATTACCTGACGGGGCAAAAATTAGTTAAAAGCTCATTCGGCGAACATTACATTACATCCAGATATTATCTCAACACGGGAAACTTAATCGCAGAAGAATATTTGGAAAACAGATTGAGTACATACTTCCCCGCAACAACCGCAATGCAATACTTTGATGGAAGCGGCGGAAATGTTATTGCCGTACAAAGAGGGACAAAATTTCCGGATAAATATATTATTATCGGCGCCCACTTTGATTCAATGCCGAATCAAGGGCCCGCGCCTGGAGCCGATGATAACGGCAGCGGCACTTCTGCAGTTCTGGAAGCAGCAAGAATCCTTTCAAAATTCATTACAGATTATTCTATTGTATACGCTCTTTGGGATAATGAGGAAATCGGCCTCAAAGGCAGTTATCATCATGCTCAGCAGGCAAGTTCTAAAAAGGATGATATTATAGCTGTTATCAACATGGACATGATCGGATATGACGGCAATAATGATTATCTGGCCGAAATTCATACCAGGAGTATTGCTAATTCCAATCAGATTGCAAATACTATCTTAAAGATTAACGCCGATTATGGAATCGGGCTGCAGCCGTTAGTCATTAGTCCCGGTACCACTGCCAGCGATCAAAGTTCTTTCTGGAATTTTAATTATTCCGCCGTTCTGTTAATTGAAGGATATTATAGCAAGGATTTTAATCCGCACTATCATTCATCCTTCGATAATATGAATTATATAAATAAGGAGTACTATCTCAAATGCGCAAAAGCTGCCATTGGAACACTCTCGAGCTATGCCGGCATAGGAACAGCAGCTTCGTTGCAAGAATCATTGCCCTCCGTATTTCAACTTGATCAGAACTATCCCAATCCGTTCAATCCATCAACAAAAATTAAATACAGCATCGGAAATGAGAGTCATGTTAAACTTGTAGTTTATGATGCTTTGGGGAAGGAGGTTTCAGTTCTGATAGATCGATATCAAAGAGCTGATAACTACGAAGTTAAATTCGATGCCGGTTCACGTTCGAGCGGAATTTATTTCTACGCGCTGTATGCAGGTGATCAGGTGAAAGTCCGGAAGATGGTACTCGCCAAATAATTGAACTGTCTTAATTAAAATGGGGAATAGCCGGTGCTCATGGTTATTAATGTAAAAGATTAGGCTCCTGCTGAACAAATCTACCCGAAACATGCCTCATTTGAATAGCCTTTCCTAAATGTTTATCTTTGCCGCTAAATTATTATTCGGAGTAAAATCAGTTTATGAAGTTTAATAGAAGAACGCATACATGCGGTGAGTTGAGAGAAAAAAATATTGGTCAGTCTGTTGTACTAAACGGATGGGTGGCTATTCGTCGCGATCTTGGCGGCGTAATTTTCATTGAAATGCGGGACAGGTTTGGCATAACGCAGATTGTCTTTGAACCCAATTATAATGCCGATTCTCATGAACTCGGGAAAAAATTACGGAGTGAGTTTGTAATTTCAATTGAGGGAAAAGTTAGAAAACGTCCTGAAGGAACAGAAAATGTTTCTTTGCCGACCGGTCAGATTGATGTGATGGTAGATAAATTGATAATTCTCAATCACGCGGAGACTCCTCCTTTCCCGATTGAGGATAGTATCGATGTTCATGAGGATCTTCGACTGAAATACCGTTATCTGGATCTTCGGCGCAATGAGATGCAGAAAAATCTTCTTCTTCGTCACCGGATGTCTCAGATAACCAGAAAATATTTTGATTCAAATGGATTTGTTGAGGTGGAAACTCCTGTCCTCATGAAAAGCACTCCGGAGGGCGCACGCGATTTTCTGGTGCCAAGCAGAATGCACAAGGGAAAATTCTATGCTCTTCCGCAGTCTCCCCAGACTTACAAGCAGCTTTTAATGGTTGCAGGATTGGACCGTTATTTCCAGATAGTAAAATGTTTCAGAGACGAGGATTTAAGAGCAGACAGACAATATGAGTTTACACAGATAGATGTTGAAATGTCGTTCGTTGATGTTGAGGATATTTTTGAGATTGTAGAAGGATTAATGAAAGACTTTTTTCATGAGGTACTTAATTGCAATATAAATTCGCCCATTCCACGCATAAGCTTTGACGATGCCATGGAGAAGTATGGCAGCGATAAGCCGGATCTTCGTTTTGACCTGGAAATGGTTACCCTTAATAATGTCTTCAGCAATTCAGAATTCAGAGTGTTTAAAGATTCTGTTGCTTCCGACGGAATTGTCACAGGTTTGCTGGCAAAAGGTTGCGGCGATTACACAAGAAATCAGCTTGATGTGATAACGGATTTTGTAAAAAAACTTGGCGCAGGCGGATTGATCTGGATGCGCGTAAAGGAAAATGATCTGGATGCGCCTATTGCCAAATTTCTGACCAGTGAAGAGAAAAGCAATCTCATCAAAGAAATGAATGCCAAACCGGGCGACCTCCTTTTTATACTTACCGGAAAAAGATTAAAAACACTTTCGGTTATGGGGTCTCTCAGATTAGAGATGGCCAAAAGGATGAATCTTATTAAACCGGATGCTGAACCGTCATTGCTCTGGGTGACGGATTTTCCATTGTTTGAGTGGGATGAGGATTCGAAAAGATTGTATGCAATGCATCACCCTTTTACATCTCCAAGAATTGAGGATATTCTACTGATGGATTCGGATCCTTCAAAGGTAAAAGCCCGTGCTTATGATCTTGTTATGAATGGGAATGAAATTGCCGGAGGAAGCATTCGTATTCATGATTCCGAACTTCAATCTAAAATGTTTAAAACTCTCGGCATTGGCGATGAAGAGGCGGAAGAAAAATTCGGATTTCTGATGGGAGCCTTTAAATACGGCGCACCGCCTCATGGTGGAATTGCATTCGGTTTCGACAGACTCGCGATGTTGTTCGCGGGTAAGAATTCAATACGAGATGTAATTGCGTTCCCTAAAACTTCCAGCGGTATGTCATTAATGGATGAGGCGCCTTCCCGCGTAGATGATGCCCAGCTCACCGAACTTCATATTAAAGTTAAGTAGGTTATACATTTAGATTCCTCCTTGTCTCACAGGTAATATTTACCTGTGAGACATTCCTTTCTGATTAAATAATATTTCTCTTTGTAATAATTATATCCTTTTTTATATTAATTCGTTAATAAATTCAGCACCGGGAATTTTTGTCTCTTGGTTTGATTTTTGACTGACTGAATGGCAATAGGCACATATTGGAATTATCTGAGTGGAAATAGTTACCTGTAAAAAATTCAGAGGATGTTTAGGTGGGTCAGCAGCAGTTGTTACTTATATTACTTGGAATTGTTGTTGTTGGAATCGCAATTTTCGTCGGCATAAATTTATTCCGTGCAAATGCAATTGAGACTAAGAGGAATAATGTTACAAACGAATTGGTAAATTTAGCTTCTATGGCACAGCAATACTATATGAGACCTAATTCATTGGGTGGTGGATCAAGAAGTTTTACCGGATGGATTATTCCCAGTGAACTGGTAGTTACAGCAAATGGACATTATACTTCGGTTGTTGCCAGCGATCAGGTTGAAATTACCGGTGTCGGAAATGAGGTGGTTACAAATAATGATTCGGTCACTGTTAAAATTCAGGTTAATCCGACATCATTCACAACTATTATTATCAGGTAAATAAATGAAGTTATTTCAAATTAATCGTTCGTGTCATTAATTAATTAAGTATCACTAACAAAACAGGAGTACATCATGGGTCAGCAGCAATTATTACTAATCGTTCTCGGCGTTATCATTGTAGGTATCGCTGTAGTAGTAGGCATCAATGTTTTCACAGCCAGCGCATCACAGTCAAACCGTGACGCTGTTATCGCTGATTTAACAAACATAGCATCAATGGCTCAGCAGTTCTACAGAAAACCGGCTGCTCTGGGCGGCGGAAATAACACCTTTACCGGATGGACTGTTCCTGCCAGCTTATCGCAGACAGCAAACATGGGTGCTGCAGTTGTTCCAACAGTAGCCGCACAGTCTGTTACATTAGTGGGTGTAGGTAATGAAAAAGGAAATGACGGAGCCACCGCTGTTAAAGTTACGATGGTTGTCGGCCCGAGCGCAATTACATCTACAACCATTAATAATTAATTTTTAGTTAGAATTTTCTTAAATTGAAAGCCGATAGAACATAGTTCTGCCGGCTTTTTTTAATTAACAGAATATACCGATGATTGAGCTACGATTTACAGCGCAAAAGCCAAATGGCCAGCTTATAACAGGGGCGATAAGTGAGCCCACTTTCCGCAAAGGCAAGAATAAGATTCAAAATCTTGCTAAAAAAAATCAACTTAAAATTCAGAAAATTGAAAAGAAAGTTGCTTACCTCTATAAAATAAAACGAGGAAGAGAAAAAGCGATCCGGGGGGAACAGCGTGCATACTCAAAAGCTGAAGTGGAAAATGCCCTCCGTAAATTAGGCTACGAAGTTCTGTCCGTTAACAGGAAACTTCTTGAATTTAATTTTAATCCCCCGCAGCAGGATATAGTTTCCTTTGTTAAAATCAGCGCTGAATTATTGGATCAGAAACTTCCTTATAGTGAAATATTAACTTTACTTATTAATGATATTCAGAATAAAACTCTCAAGGAAACTTTAAAACAGATTAACAATGAACTTAAAAAGGGTGCGGATAGCGAAACAACTTTTTTGCGATACCAGTCTGTATTCGGAAAGTTTACTGCCTATATGCTCGGTCTTGCATCCAAGAGCGGAAACATGGCCGAAATTTATAAAGCCACCGCTAAATTTTTGGAAAGACAGCAGGAATTTAAAAAAAATCTTCGAAGCGCGTTAATTACACCAATGGTTACTCTATTCGTTTTGTTTCTGGCTGTGCTTTTTTATGTAGGGTATATTTTCCCGGAGACAGCAAAACTTTTCTTGAAGTTTGATATTCCGCTTCCCCCAATGACAGCCGCTACTTTAAAGATCAGTGATTTTCTGATGAACAACGGATTTCTGGTGGCGCTTGTTCTTATTGCTCCGCCCATTGCATTGTGGCGTTTCGGAAAGACTAAAAAGGGCCGGGTAATTATTGACCGGTATATGCTTAAACTTCCCATCATGGGTTCATTAATTCATAAAACTTTGATTGAGGTTTTTTGCAGGGTGTTTTATACACTTTACAGCGGGTCCGCGGAAAGTATTGAACCCATCAGAATTGCCGCCGAAGCTTCAGGTAATGCATATTTTGAACAGCAGATTAAAAATGTTGCTATTCCCTTAATGATTAAAAAAGGTGTCGGTATAACCGAATCATTTGAAGCCAGCGGTGTATTTACAGAAACGGCAATCTCAAGATTTCACTCCGGCGAGGAAACAGGTACTATTAAAAACACTGCGTTTCAGCTTGCGAATTATTATGAGAGCGAAACAGTATTCAGATTAAAAAATGTTATTGAACTTATTCAAGTTGGAATTGCTATGGTGATAATGGTTGTTATGATAGGTTTAACGCTCGTTTCTGCGGAGACCGCTACTATCAGCCCGAAATCACCAACAATGGGATAGAAATATAAAGGAATATCAGAAAATGATTGATGCCCAGCTCGAAATGACAGACAAAATCGGTTACTTGCTTCTAAAAAAGGGAATTATTGACCACAAAATCTTAGAGCAGTCGCTAAAGATCAAAGATGCGGATCAGGCCAAATTAAAGAGAAATCTTGCTCAGATTCTTGTGGATGAATTCAAATTCGATCATGATATTGTATTCAGAGAAGTTGCTGTCCTCTATGCATTTAAAGAGCTTCATATACATCCGGAAGAACTGTCCGAAGAGCGGATAACCGAAATAAAAAATCTTATGACGCGCCAGGGCG
Source organism: Ignavibacteriae bacterium HGW-Ignavibacteriae-3 (assembly GCA_002839795.1). Lineage (GTDB taxonomy): Bacteria > Bacteroidota > Ignavibacteria > Ignavibacteriales > Melioribacteraceae > Fen-1258. Next base: position 23,570 of record PGYS01000028.1, read on the forward strand.
ATGACGTGAAGCAGATGCTTCTGGCTCATAGGGTGATTCCTTATAAATTTGATGATAAAATAAAAGATAAATTGGTTCTCGCCGCGGTTGACCCCACCGACAGAAACCTCGCTAAGGTGGCGTATACATTAAATATTAAAAAGTATGAAATAAATTATCTCCGGAAAAAAGATTTCGATAAACTTGTTTCTGTTTTAGTGCCCGCTGAGAATGAGTATCTGAGAATGATCGAGGAGGCAGGGGAGGAGATTCAGGTTGTTCAGGATGAAGCCTCCGTAAACGAAGAGGAACTTGATGCGGAAATTAACAAGAGTGCGCTGATTAATCTTGTTGAGGCCGCTCTTGTTGAGGGAACAAGAAAAGGTGTAAGTGATATTCACCTTATTCCAAAATCCGGTAATAAAACTGAAATTCATTTTCGTCTTGATGGTAAATTAATGTTGTGGCACACGCAGGAAGGAACTCTTCCCGAGGCCGTTATGGCCGTGGTGAAGGACAGGTCCAAAGGACTTGACCGATTTGAAAGAGAGAGAGCTCAGGATGGTTTTATACAGCGCGAAATCGACGGGCATATAATCCGCTACAGAGTTTCGGTATTGCCTACGGTCGGAACCGAATTAAAAAATAAATTTGAAAGTATAGTTATAAGAATTCTTGATGACAGAAAAGTAATTCGTGATCTCGGAAAACTTGGGCTTACCGGCTACTCCAATACTGCATTTGTTAAAGCTATAAGCCAGCCCCAGGGAATGATTATATTAACGGGACCTACCGGAAGCGGTAAATCTACTACATTGATAGCGGCATTGTATCAGGTTATCAATCCGACAAAAAACGTTCTTACGGTGGAAGATCCCGTTGAGTATGTAATTGAAGGTGCGCGTCAGCTGAAGATCGGTCATAAAATGAATTTCGAACAGGCGATCAGAGCGATTCTGCGCCATGACCCCGACATAGTTCTCGTGGGTGAGATGCGTGACAAGGAAACCGCGGAGACAGCCATTAAGCTTGCGAATACGGGTCACTTAACATTTTCCACTCTTCATACAAATGATGCTCCAAGTGCTGTCGCACGTTTGTTCAAGATGGGTGTTGAACCGTTTCTGATAGCCTATGCGATTAACATAATTGTGGCTCAGCGTCTGATAAGAAAACTTTGTGAGAATTGTAAAAGAAAAATTATCAACATAGAGGAACATATTCTTCCATCCGGGCTTGATATTAAGGAATGGGAAGGACTGGAAATTTATGAAGCCGTCGGATGCGACAGGTGTAATCATACAGGCTACAAAGGAAGAATGGCTATTCATGAAGCTCTTTATTTCACTAAAGAAATTAGAAAAACGATAGTGCATTCTGGTGAGGAAGTTGATGAGGAAGCCATTCGCCAGCAGGCAAGAAAAGACGGAACTCATAGTCTGCGTGATTCCGGTTTTGAAAAAGTAAAACTCGGACTTACTTCAATACAGGAAGTGATCGGGGCCACAATGGAAGACTAATTAGACAATCTTTCTTATATTTAAACGAGGTATTTATACCTTGCTATTCATTCATTAAAGCGGTTACTCTTGATGATTGCAGACGCAAAACAGATCCTTTCTAAATTCGTTGCTAAAATTCCTTCCACGGTCTTAGGTCCGGAAAGAGTTAGTTACATTATAAAACATATCGGCGATCTTCCTGTCGAAGAAAAAATGGCCCTAATTAACCTGATGAATGCCATATTGGGAATCATGATTGAACGGCAGGCATCGGATGTTGAAATCGGAGGGTTCGGGACGCAAAAATTTATTTGGATGCGAATATTCGGGAAGAAAGAGAGAGTAAATGATCTTCCCCAATTAACAGAGGACGAGGCTTCATTATTAATAATTTCTTTGTTAAATCAAAATCAGTGCGATCTGCTTCTTTCTTCAAGAAATCTTGATTTCAGTTATTCCTTTCATTACGAACCCGTGCAGGGGAGAGTAAGATTTCGTGCCGATGCCTATTTCGATCTTGACAGTCTTGCATTGAATCTGCGTGCGATCCAGGCCAGAATACGTCCAATCGAATCTCTTGAATTCCATCCTTTTGCTGTTAAGATGATGAGCCATAATTATATCAAGTTCGGTTTATCATTGATCACCGGAATTACCGGTTCAGGAAAATCAGCAACGCTTGACGCTATCATAGATTTTCACAACGATTCAGATCCTTGCCACATTGTAATTATAGCTTCGCCTGTGGAGTATGTCCATAAATCGCGGGCTGCAATTATTAAACATCGTGAAGTGGGGAGAGATGTAATGTCATTCAAAGATGGTGTTACACAGGCACTGCGGCAGGATCCTGATATAATTGTGATTGGTGAAATGAGGGATCCCGATACGATTTTGGCGGCATTGGAAGTTACCGATACGGGACACAAAGTCTTTTCTACGCTTCACACTTCTTCAGCAACTGAATCGATTGACAGAATAATAGCCGAAATTCATCCAAATGAGCAGGAAAGGGTAAGAAACAGGCTGGCTGATGTGTTAATATCGGTCGTTTCTCAGAAATTGGTGCCAAGCCTGGATGGAAAAAGAATTCTTGCAAAAGAAGTTTTAATTGTCACGCCCTCTGTAAAAGCGGCAATAAAGAACGATAATACAAGTGAAATTTACATGATGATCAACCAGGGAGCCCCTCAGGGCATGATTACTATGGAACAGGATTTGTTACGTTTATATATGGAAAGGAAAATATCCAAAGAGAATGCAGTAGCTTACGCAAATAATAAAACCAGAATTCTGCAACTGATGAAAGGATAATTTGAAACAGGTTGTCTGCCTATATTGTGAGGGTACAGATGCAAAAATTGCCGTCTTATCAAAAGATAAGGATGGAATTTGTGTGCATCGTGTATCATCCTTAACTGTTTCGCGTAATATTCAATCCGCTTCCAAAAAAGAAGTTATGGTTGAATTGAACGATAAAGAGATGGAGGCGGATCTTTCTTTCGATAATCTTGATTCCGTTAGTACATTTGATTCCGGAATTGAAGATAAATCAGATGTCGAAATTTTGAATGAAGCTCTGCAAAATTTCAAACTGAACAAAATGCTTTTCATTCCTGTTGTTACGGAGCCCATCGTCAATTATCATTCTTATGAAGGACCGAAAGACGAGAATAAAAAGAAGCTGATTCAAAATGTTATTAAAGACCTCCTTTCCGCTAAGGGTATTTCCGTTACTGAAGACCTGATTGATATTACCGAAACAAATGAAAAATCAACACTCGGGGTTTTTCTTGAAGGAGATATTCCGTGCGTAGGTCTAATCAACCAATTGGCAAATCTGAATAAACGCCGTTACTATAAAATACCCACAATTAAGACGGCCGAACTTTCACTGGCATATTATGTTTCCAAATCCACCAAATTTTTCCCGGAAGACAATTCTCTTATTGTATATATAGGCAAAGAATACAGCAAACTGATTTTTCTTGAAGGACAGAATCTAAGACATATCGGCTCACCGCTGGATATCGGAACAAAAAATCTTCACACATACGACGTCTATTTTTCTAAAATTCTTCTTGAGATGGAAAACGGCGGAATTCCGAAGCTGGATAATATTATTCTTTGCGGCGAAGACCGCTCAGAGAATCTTATACTTTCTTTTTACGGAACATTTCCCGAAGCAAATGTCTCGGAATTAAAGTTTGAAAACTTCGATATTAATCAGCTTAACGAAGAAGATCAGAAAAATCTGGCACTCTATGCAATTCCGATCTCTGTAGGGCTTGACTATTTTGATGAGTTAGAGAAGACGCATGTCGGAGTTAATTTTTTACCAAAGTACATCCAGGAAAATCAAAAATTCCTGCAATTCGGTTGGCACAGCTATACATTAATGCCGTTTTTATTCTTTGCCGCGTTTTTTCTTACTTTTAAAACTCTTTCAAACATCCGGGAGATGAAGGAGCTTGATTTCGAGATCGAAAGACTAAATCAGCGCCAGATCGAGAATCAGGCACTTGCTAACCAAATATCACCGCTGGAATCCAGGATAAATAGTTTTGATGCGACACAAAAAATTATTGACGACGCAAGTCTGGGCGCCGGATTGTGGAATAGCTCCCTAGGTAAAATCTCGGATTTTGCTGAAACGAGAAGAAATTTCTGGGTAAGCAAGATCGAGCCTGTTTCCAAAGATGAAATTAAATTAACAGGATATTCACTTTCCAGAAGCGTGCTTACTGAATTTGCGGAATTGAACAGGTCATCTCTTCTCAAAAATATTAATTATGACCCGTTGAGAGAAAAAAACGCTTTCTCATACACTCTTAATTTAAAACTGCAAATCGATAGCCTGAAGACCAGATGAGCAGCAAGATAAAAAATACCGTCATCATCCTACTCCTGCTGATTGCCATCGGACTTATCAGCGTGTTTTATAATTTTGTTTACCAAAAAGGTAAAATCACCGACAGGCAGAAAAAAATTAAGGAACTTAATGTTTATAGGATGGACACTGAACTGCTAAACAAGCAGCTTGCGCTTTACAAAAGACGGGTGGCGGAATTGGATTCGATCTTAGTCAACAGAAAATACAACATTCCTTTCAATACATCCCAGGCCTCTTTCTTTGATTTCATAAACCGGGTTAATTACAGATTTTCATCTCAGTCTCACGTAAACATCGAATTCAATGACGT
>PGYS01000171.1 GCA_002839795.1 Ignavibacteriae bacterium HGW-Ignavibacteriae-3
ATGGCCCGTAATCAACGATACCACACTTATTCGCGGGTTGAAGTATATGAACGCCGGAACCGGAAAAGGAAGCAAAATTGTTTTCGTATCCGGAGAAAGCTATTTTGATATTGACGGCAATTCAAATCTCATAATTTCAGAGCATTCACAAATAAAACCATATACGTGGGCTTTCGCTCATGATGTTCGTCCCGCTTCTCAGTCGCTTGGGTCACTAAGCTGCCAGGATTGCCATTCCTGGAATTCCAATTTTTTCTTTGGTAAAGTGAATATCGAAACTCCCTATTCTCCGGTTAACACTTATAAACGGATGAGCGACTTTGAAGACGTTAGCAACGTCTACAATAAACTATTTTCACTTTCGTTCTTCTTCCGGCCTGCATTGAAAATTATTATAATAATAGCCGCCCTTATCATCACACTCGTAGTGTTTGTTTTTGCGGGAAAAGGAATATTATTCATCGCAAAAAAATCGTCCGGTAATTCTGAAAATTAATTTTAGGAATCTTTTAAGATGTATCAGTTTATTGCTTTTGCCTTCATAATAATTCCCGCCGTCTATTTAGGCCGCACTTTGTATAAACGGGGCGTGAAGATTAAAAGCATATACGACGCATTTTTTAATGGTCTTAAAATTGAATTTAAAGCGATCAGGAATTTCACATTAGCGAATTTGATGGATCAGCTGTTCCATCTCAGGCGTATTTTATATTTTCTAACAGTCATACTCGCCTCAATTTTAATTTTGACCGGCTTCATTCCGGTTATTCTTCTTGGGAAACATATCTTTGGAATTTTTCTTCTGATCCACGTTCTGGTCGCACCATTTTTCTGCATAACAACTGCCCTGCTGATACTTTTATTCGCAAATCAGCATACATTTCTAATGAAGGATTATGAAATATCTTCACTTGAACTTTATCAGAAAATTTCTTTTTGGGTTTTCGCTTTTTTTTCTATCCCTGCAATTCTTTCCGTCGCGTTAAGTTTGTTCCCTATATTCGGAACTGATGGTCTGGGAAATTTACTTTTGCTGCACCAGATTTCCGTTTTGTTTTTAACTCTTTCTCTCATTCTCCATTCTTACTTTCTTATAATCTCAATTACTGAAAACAACACCGTTAAAATTTTATAATATGCAATGGAGTTCATTATGGTTCACAACAAAATATTCCGGACAGTGCTTACAATATTCCTCTTAGGAGGCCCGGCGATCCACAATATTTCTGCGCAAAACGATATGGTTCCGCTCGATATAAAATTACCCAAACCAATGTTTGTCGGGACACCGACTAATCTTGCGATACCCAATCTTGAAAAACCTTTGGGGAAACCGAGACCCCCTTTCTACGCTCCTAAAGGAACAAAGAATATTGCACTGGGAAAACCAGTTACAAGTTCTGATAATTATCCTATAATCGGCGAATTGAAATTCATTACCGATGGAAAGAAAGAGGCTGAGGAAGGTTACTTTGTGGAACTCGGTCCGATGAAGCAGCATGTAATAATCGATCTTCAAAAACCGCAGACTATTTATGCTCTCGTTCTTTGGCATTACCATAAACAGCCCCGCGTTTATTTTGATGTAATTGTCCAACTTGCAGATGACGCAAAATTTTCAAAGAATGTCAGGACTTTATTTAACAATGATTCGGATAATTCATGCGGTCAGGGAAACGGTAAGGATCTGAATTATGTTGAGACTGCCGAAGGCAAACTTATTGACGCCAAGGGTCAGACTGCCAGATATGTCAGACTGCTAAGCCGCGGGAGCAACGCGGATGATTTGAATCATTACATTGAAGTGGAAGTTTACGGTAAGTAAAACATTTACATATAAACATGTAGGAAGCGCTCTTTTAATCGCCGTCTTTTTTATCGCTTCATTTTTACGCCTGTATAATTTAGGCGATCGCCCGATGCATGTTGACGAGGCGGTACATGCCATTAAATTCGGTGAGCTGCTGGAACATAATTATTATAAGTATGACCCGGTAGAATATCACGGACCTGCTTTGAATTATCTCACTTTATTGCCTTCATGCATTAGCGGAAGCAAAACTCTCACTGATATTACAGAATCCACATTGAGAATTATTCCGGCTTTATGCGGCATTTTTATGCTGGCATTTTTTCTTTTTATGAAAAAAAGTCTGGGCAACAGATTGCTGCTGATAATTATTTTAATGATATCGTTTTCCTCTTTACTGATATTTTATAACAGATATTATATTCAGGAATCACTGCTGGCAGCATTTACTTTCTGTCTCATCATAAGTCTGTATAAATATTTCATTTCAAAAAAAATTCTCTGGATAATTTTGAGCGGTTTTTTTGCCGGATTAATGTTCGCATCAAAAGAGACCAGCATTATTTCTTTCGTTTGCCTGACAGGGTCAATTTTATTTGTCAGATATTCATCAAATCATTCCGGACTCAGAACAGGAACCGGGATTGTCCCGGCAATAATTTTTATTTCTGTTTTTATTTCTGTTTCATTTCTATTCTTTTCATCTTTCTTTTCAAATTTGATTGGGCCTGTTGATTCGCTCCGGGCAATGGTGAATTATTTTACAAAAGCCGGTCAATTTCCGGATCATATACAACCCTGGCATTATTACTTCTCCCTGATCCTGTTCAGGAAAGTGGGTGTGATCTGGTTTACAGAAGCATTTACTTTGATCTTTTTTGTATTTGGTTCTATTTCAATTATCAGAAAATGGAATGATGCGGAGAGCGAAAATCTTTTCATTAACATAATATTTGTCTTTACTTTATTGCTGATAATTATTTATTCAATTATTCCATACAAAACACCCTGGTCTATGATGACATTCTGGACCGGATGTATAATTGTTTCTTCTTACGGAATTATTAGAGCTATTGAATTATCAACCGAAAGAATAAAAATTATAGTTCTAATTATATCAGGGATTGGCTTACTTCATCAGGCATGGCAGTCATATAAAACCTCATTTACTTATTCATACCATCCGCAGAATCCGTTTGTCTATTCCCACTCCACACCTGATGTTAAATTGATCTCAGACCTGCTCATTAAAATCACTGATGGGATTCCGCAAAAGAATAACACATCAATTAATATAACGGCAGCAAATAATGATTACTGGCCGCTGCCCTGGTATTTGAGGTCATTTAAGAAAGTTGCCTGGAATGAAAATATTACTCACGATATTTATCTGTATCCGATAATTTTATGCTCACCGGAATTAGAGGCGGCGCTTATAGAAAAACTTTATTCGGTTCCGCCCCCCGGGAAAGTTAATCTTTATATTCCTTTGTTTGATAAGTATATGGAACTCCGGTCGGGCATGGAGATCAGAGGATATATTAAAAAAGATCTCTATGATGAGTACATTAGAAATCAATAATTGAACTATGCTTACGGATATTTCACAAATAGAATCTCTGCACAAGTATTCTCATAGTGCTATGGCAACGGTCTTCGACATTTTCATTCAGTCTGATGATGAAAATTATTCCGGACAGGCCGCATGGGAGGCATTTAAAGAAATTGACAGACTAGAAGAGGAATTAAGCAGATTCAATCCGAACAGTGAGGTTTCAAGAATAAACAATTCTGCTCCCGGTGAGAGATTAATTGTCTCTCCGGATATTTTTGAATGTGTCAGGGAGTCGCTTGAATTAAAGAAATTAACGATGGGCGCTTTTGATATTGCTTACTTTAATAGCGCGGAAATATCAGCGGCTGAAAACCTGTTACTTAATAATGATGAGATGAGTATCATGAGATTAGATGAACGGATTTGTATTGATCTTGGTGGAATCGGGAAAGGATATGCTGTTGAAAAAATTGAAGAGATATTAAGAGAGTGGGAAATTACACGGGCACTTATAAGCGGCGGATTCAGCAGCGTTAAGGCGGTAGGCTCACCGGATGGTTTTGACGGCTGGCCCATCAGTATATCAAATCCAGTCAGCAATTCGGAAACTATTTTAAATTTTTACATGCAGGATTATTCTGTTAGCGGATCGGGACTAAAAAAAGGAATGCATATTATTGATCCGTCCACGGGAAAACCCTCAATGTCTAAAACTGCGTGCTGGGCACTCGCCAGGTCGGCAATTGTCTCGGAAGCGCTATCAACGGCATTCATGATCCTGGATGAAAGTAAAGTAAAAAATATCTGCGATGGAAACGACGGTTTTTATTCGGTGATTTTGAACAGCGATTATCTTAGCACAAAAAATATTTTTAAGGCAGGCAATAGTTCTGTTATTAAAAAGATTGATTAAGAATAATAATTGAAATGCTGAACCCGTTACCCTCATAATCCGATTTTTTTAATTTTAACAGTATCCAGAAGAACTCTCCACGGGCTTTTCAGAAGACCTATCCTGCTGTCCCGGTCGCATTTCCATACAACGGGAAATTCCGCAACACGATACTTTTTCTTTAACGTCCTCAGCAATATTTCTATCTCGAACATGAAACCGTTAATGGCCATCGTTGTAAAAAGTTCGCGGGCGATATCACCATTGTAAATTTTAAATCCGCATTGCGTGTCAGTGAAAGGCCTTAACTGTTTGTATAAAAACCTCATTGACGATCTGAAAACCTTTGAAATTATAGCCCTGTCAAATTCATGTTCCTTCTGAATTATGGAGCCCGGAAGTTTCCGCGAGCCGATAGCAATATCGCAAATATTATTCCTAAGCATCTTGAGTCCAATCAATGCGTTATCCATCGGTATAGTTGCTCCGGCATCCTGATACATAACAATTTTTCCCTTTGAACAGAGGATCCCCGCCCGTACCGCACCCCCTTTTCCAAGATTAATTTCGTTTCTTAAAACAGTTAAATCATTCTTTAGATTCACTTTTAAATCAAGCGCGGTTTTTGAGGTGTCATCTTTACTGCCGTCATCCACAACTATTATCTCTCCGCTAAGATTATTTGCGGAGATAAAGTTATCGGCAAGAATTATATCCTTTCGAATCTTTGAGCTCTCCTCGTACGCCGGAATAATTATTGAAAAATCCACATTCATTTTTTTTCTTTATTAATAGTCATAGAACCAGAAAAAATTATTCAGTAGCAGCAAAAAAAGCTTGCGGAAGTCACATATTAGAAATCCGCACTGCTGTCCTGAATGCCAGTCTTGTTATCTTTTCAAATAAATTCAGATTGAGTGTTTCGGGAGTATCCGACATCATGTGGAGATGTTTATAACTGTTGGTGGTTACAAAATACAGAGTTTTAATTCCCTTCTGAAAAAACGGTTCCG
>PGYS01000001.1 GCA_002839795.1 Ignavibacteriae bacterium HGW-Ignavibacteriae-3
ATGTAAATGATACGGCTTTAAGGAAAACTGTAATTAAAGCAACTGACGTTGTTGTAAACATGCTTGCACCACAGTTTCAATTTTTAATTGCTCTTGACTGCATCCATTATAAGAAGCATTGCATTACTGCTTCATACGAAGATGTTAAAATTCATGATCTGGATAAAGAGGCTGTACGCGCCGGGATATTGATTCTAAATGAAATGGGCCTGGATCCGGGCATCGATCATATGCTGGCCATGTCAATCCTGCAAAAAATCAGAGCGGGCGGCGGACATGTTACAAAGTTTATCTCTTACGGCAGCGGATTACCCGCTCCCGAAGTGAAATCCAATCCGATGAAATATTGCATTACCTGGAATCCTCGCAACATTGCAATGGCTGGTGAGTATGGCGCTCAATTCATGCAGGAAGGAAAGATAAAAGTTCTTTCACTCCCTCAGATTTTCCAACGATCCTGGAAAGTAAATGTAAAGGGTATCGGTGAACTTGAGGCATATCCGAACAGAGACTCAATGATTTACCAAAAAACTTTCAACCTTCCCAAAGTTAAAACTATGATACGGGCAACTCTCCGGTATCCCGGATGGAGCGAAACCTGGCTTCAGATTGTAAAACTTGGTATTCCAAACGAAACAATGAGAATTCCGAATTTAAAAAACAAGACCTATGCCGAATTCACGGAAATGTTTTTGCCTACGGTTACTAACGGTACAAGCGTAGAATCGAGGACGGCAAGTTATCTTGGACTCAGCCCCACCGGACTTATAATGCACAATCTTATATGGCTGGGATTATTTTCTGAAGAAAAGATCGGAGTTAAATTAAATACCGCCGCGGAAGTATTAACGGATTTATTAAAAAAGAAAATGGTCTTGCCTAAAGGTGCGAGGGACATGGTATTGCTCGTTCACGAAATTGAAGCGGCCTATCCGCAGCTTGATCATAAACGTGAAAAAACCACAGTCTCATTTATCGAATACGGGGATCCGGACGGTCACACTGCCATCGCCAAGACAGTCGGACTGCCGGCTGCAATAGCCGTAAAACTTTTATTAACCGGAAAATTAAATCTCTCCGGCTGCCACATTCCGACACACCCTGCAATTTATTCAATCGTACTGGATGAATTGATTAAAGACGGGTTGAAATTTGAAGAAGAGGTGGAAGAGATTGAATGATCTTCCACCATGTCGGTTGAGGCAATACTCCTGTGTTCAAAAACTACTTTGCCTGATATTTAATTTTTCCATCAACGATCGTATACAAAACTTTTGTGTTTAGAATATCCTCATCTGCACAGTTTAATAAATCATTGGACAGCACAACCAAGTCTGCATACTTCCCCGTTTTGATTGAGCCTTTTACATCTTCTTCGAAAGAAGCGTATGCGCCGTTTATTGTATAAGTCTTAAGGGCCTGCAGACGGGACATTTTCTGATCGCCGTAAAAAACTTTTCCATCGGAATTTTTTCTTGTAACCGACGAATAAAAACAGCCAATTGGATCAACATCTTCAACCGGCGCGTCTGTTCCGTTACAAATTATCGCCCCGCTGTTGATCAATTCTTTCCAGACGTATGCACCCTCTTCCGCCCGTTTGTCGCCGAGGCGTTCCGGAACAAATCCCATATCAGACGTGCAGTGCACAGACTGCATGGACGCTATAACTCCAAGCTCAGCAAAGCGCGGAATATCCCGAATAGACAGATGCTGTACATGTTCTATACACCACCGTAAATCTTTTTTGTCCGGATGTTTTTTAAATACCTCTTTATATAAATTCAATACTTCGCGGTTGCCCCGATCACCTATCGCGTGAATCCGCATCTGAAATCCGTTAGATATTGCCAGCTCCGCAATTTTTTTCAGATCAGCTACCGGTGTTACATTTGAACCCTTGCTGGAGAGTAAATCCGTGTAAGGTTCCAGCAGCCAGGCGCCGCGGGAGCCCAGCGCCCCGTCTATGTATTGTTTTATCGAGCGGACTGTAAGAAAGTGATCCGCATAACCGGGCATAAGATAATTTTTCAGTTTCTCCTTCATTAGCTTTAACGAATCGCCTATCATCACATTTAAACGCACGCCAAGTTTTTTTTCATCCGCGAATTTTTTAAGAACATCAATAACATCAAAAGTCTGTCCGGCGTCGGAACATGACGTAATTCCTTTCTTCAGACAATCCTCCGATGCAAGTCTTACCTGCTCTTCATAATTGGCAAGAATCTGTTCAGGAGTACGTTTGGCAAGAAATTCATCGTAAACTTTTTTTATCAGATTCTCGGCATTCTCCTCAAATACTCCAACCGCGTTTCCGAGAGAATCGCGGATGATGGTGCCGCCATCCGGATTGGCGGTTTTTCTGTTTACTCCGGCAAGTTGCATGGCTTTTTCATTTACAAAAACTGCATGGCCGCTGGCGTGTGTGAGCATTACTGGATTAAGAGGCGACGCTTTACTCAGTTCCTGATGTATCGGATACCCTTCAACTGACGGATTTGGTTTCGGATTGAATTTTTCCTGATGCCAACCCCTTCCGATAATCCATTCTCCCGGTTTTGCATTGTCTGCCGCTTTGGCAACAAGGGCAATAACCTCATCCCAGTTTTTCGCCTGCCGCAGATCCAGAATCATCTTGGAATTTCCGATTCCCAGAAAATGCGCGTGACTGTCATTAAAACCGGGCATCACGAATTTTCCTTTTAAATCTATTACTTCTGTAGAATCGCCGATAAAATTCTCAATCTCAATCGTAGATCCGACAGCTAATATTTTGCCGTTTTTTACCGCAACCGCTTCTGCCTGCGGATTTACATCTTCTGCCGTTGCAATTATTCCGTTTATCAAAACCAGGTCTGCCGGATTTTTCACTTCTGTTTTTCCTCCGCAATTAAATGCTAAAATAGTAACTGCCGCCAGCATAAAATATTCTATCTGTTTCATTTTTGCCTCTTTTAGGAACGCATCAATTAAATACCACAGTTTTATTCTCTTAGACTCAAGCCGTGCTTTATTTTTTCAACATTTGATCGTGATATTGTCCTTTTTGCTAATAAATAATTTATAACTCTTTTCAGTTAATTCGGAAAGTTGATTAAATAATTCCGCATCAACTTTATTAAAATTGAAACAGGATTTACCCTGCATTCTTTTTTTAAGGCCCGGCGTAATCTCACTGATAATCTCTTTGTACATGTATACCGGCATCAGATGGTAGCTGACATAATTTTTCTTTATCTGGACATAGCCGAACATAATATTTTTTTTGAACCTATCAGAATAAAATCCGTTGACAAAATAATAGTCATCGGCATCGTGTACAACAGAGAGTTTCTTTCCGGACTTGTGCATTATTTTTCGAAGCTCCCGGAACACATCGGAGAAATCATTTGATTTTATCACAGGAATTCCTTTCCGAGATTTATAATAAAAATTATTTTCTGTTTACGAGAACTACGCCGCCTATAATTATCAGTCCGCTAATCAACAGAAGAAATGTAATTTGTTCATTAAGTAAAATCCAGGCGCCGAAAAAAGTAACAAACGGTTCAAGGTAGAGGAACGCGCCGACACGAGATGCGTCCATCTCGCTTAACGTCTGTGCCCAAATTGTATATGCTACGCCCGAACAAAAAATTCCAAGAAATAATATTGAACCCCATCCGCTCAAGGAAAGATTAAGAACTGCATTAATATTTTGCTGGTTTATAGCAAACGGCGCAATCATAATTGCGACAATGGAAAACAAATAAAATATAGTTAACACCGGCGCCAATGTTAACGTTGTTTTTTTGTTAACCATCGAATAGACCGACCATGTTAACGCGCTCGCAATTATAAGAATGTCCCCTTTGTTTTTAATGAAGTCGAGCGTTGTGAAATCGGCCTTGCTTACAAGAAGAACCAATCCAAAAAACGCAATAATAATTCCTACTATTTGTATAAAAGTTATTTTTTCCTTGAAAAATATTATTCCAAGGATTGCCATGTAAACCGGTGTTGTTCCGATAATCCAGCCCGTGTTGGACGCAGTGGTCCACTGAAGACCGGTAACCTGAATCCATAAATGGAAGCAGGCAATTCCGGCAAGAGCAAATATCCACCTCTGTTCCCGTAAGTTGACGGCGAACTTCCTTCTTTTTTTAATTAATACAGCTCCAAGAAACAATATCCCCAGCAACTGGCGAAGAAAAACGATTACTTCCGGTCTCACCTCAAGGAGAGCATTTTTTGTCGCAATGAAGGACAAACCCCAGACAAAAACAGCAAAAAGCGGTTTCCAGTATTTTATAATTGTTAAATGTCCGCCGGAAAAGGTTATGGCCTTGTTCATCTTTTTGCTTTCTTTGAAAAAGAATCGGTTGAACTTTTTATCCGGGAATCGATTTTGATCATTGAAGTGAAATCATCCCCTCTGGTTTCTTTTCCATATAAAACACTCTCCAGAAATAAGCCTGACGGCGGGGCGGTAAATTTTGCGGGAGTGGGTGATTCATGTTCAAGAAAATATTTAATATCACTGTCTGTCATTTTATCCCGTCCGACTTCAACAAGAACACCCACCATTCTTCTTACCATTTTCCATAAAAAATGAGAGCCTGTAATGCGTATAAGAATTAAATCCCCCTCCTCTTTTAATTGAACATCTTCGATCAAGACTTTGGTTGATTTTTCCAGGTCGTCCCGGTCCGCGAATGAAACATAATCATGCATTCCGACAAACATCTTTGAAGCTCTCTCCATTTTTTCAAAACTCAATTTATCTTTTATCCACCAGACAAACGGCTTGCCAAACGCCGCTCTTCTTTTTGAAATCTGATATAGATAACTTCTGCTTTTAGCGTCATGACGCGCGTGAAATTTCGGATCTGTTTTTTCCACTTCAAGAACAGATATATCCGCGGGAAGTTCATCATTAAATTTCATGCGGATAATTTCCGGCGCGAGCATTGTTTTTACATCAAGATGCGCGACCTGGCAAAGGGCGTGTACTCCCGCGTCGGTTCTCCCCGAACCCTGAATATCTGCTCTTTCTCCCTTAAATATTTTCGAGGCGGCATCCATCAATTTCCCCTGAACGCTTTTTGCGTTTCTCTGCATCTGCCATCCGCTGTAGCGTGTGCCTTCGTATTCGATAAATAGTTTGAATCGTGCCATAAATATAATTCTGGTTTAGTGTTTTTATCATGGGAGTCGCCAAGCATCTCTTGACAACTTAAAACATCATTTCTCTTTGGGATGTAATACTTGGTTCATTTTATCATATCCAATAAATTTTTATTTCACCTTCCAACGGTTTAAATTCTTTGTCTCCTGTAACAAGGACAGCCTTTTTGCTTTTTGCAAGTGCGGCCGCGAATGCATCGGCGTATGACATTTTATGAAAAGCTTTGAATTGTGCGGCTTGTAGTGTCAATTCTTTGTTCGCTTCAACTATTGTAATGGGGTATCTTGCCAAGGTGTTTCTGTACAGTTCAGCTCTTTCTTTTCCACCTTCCCGCAGGGCGATATAGTACATTTCTCCCCAATTAATAACACACAAAAATATCTCCGCTTTTCCTGAAAGGGATTGCTTCAATATTTCGGCAACCTCATCAACTCCTTTTTCTCCCTCTGCGTAAGCTATCAAAGCATAACTGTCCAGCACATATCCTTTCATAGTTCACGCTCTTTCTTTTTTTCCTCCATCAGGGCTTTCAAAAGCTTTCCCCCTGTTTTCATAAACCCTTTATTGGCATCTATTAACTCTTCCGTCATTGGAATTATTTTTATTCCATCTTCCTCTTCAAAGAAATTAACGCGCGTGCCCGGCTTAATGCCAAATCTGCGCCTCATTTTTGAAGGAATGACCAGCTGGCCCTTTGTTGTTACATAACCCGTTTCCATCTTTTTCCCTTCGTATTATTTCCAGGTCAAAGATACACACATTTAAAATGTAAGTCAATTTCATAATGTAAGACATTTATAATTATGGGCACTTATCTACTTCCGTAGTTGTTATTTTGATTATTAAAAGAAATTTGCAAGATTGTAGTAAAATAAATGTGGAGTAGCAAAATGGGCAAAAAAGACCCAAGAGTAGACACATACATTGAAAAGTCACAGGACTTTGCAAAACCGATATTGAAACACTTCAGAGGACTTGTCCACAAAGCCTGTCCTGACGTTGAAGAAACTATTAAATGGGGTTTTGCCTGGTTTGATTATAAAGGGACATATTGCAGCATGGCATCATTCAAGCAGCACTGTGCAATCGGTTTCTGGAAAGCAGCCTTGATGAAGGATCCGAAATTAATGGCAAATGCGAAATCGGAATCTGCGATGGGCCACCTAGGAAGGATCACTTCATTAAAAGACCTGCCTCCGGACCGGGTTTTAATTTCATACCTCAAAGAGGCCGCAAAACTAAATGACGATGGGGTCAAGCTTCCGGCAAAACCAAAAGCAAAAGTGAAAAAAGAACTTCTGGTTCCGGAATATTTTGCAAAACTTCTCAGGAAAAACACAAAGGCCTTTCAAACATTCAGCGGCTTCTCATATTCGCAGAAGAAAAAGTATGTCGACTGGATTGCAGAGGCGAAAACCGAGGCAACAAGAGAAAAAAGAATTTCAACCTCGCTCGAGTGGCTTGCGGAGGGAAAAATCCGGAATTGGAAATACGTAAAAAAATAGTTTTTCTATACTGTTATTCGTCGGCTCAATGATTTAAGTTTTTTTTGATGCAAGAAAATTTATCTCGTTGTGGAGCAATGACGCTTTCAGAGGAATCTTCCCGATCATCTCGCCGTCTGCCTCAATTAGACATTCGGGACCGATCGGTTCTATAATGCAGCTCTCGACTTCTTTATAGATTATCTGGGGATGGTCAACGGGAAGACACTTTCTTATTCTGGCTAAATTTTTAAGATAATCGAGCAGACTTACTTCCGCGGCAAGAGTTATAGAAATTTTTCCGTCGTTAATTTCTGCCCGGGGCGCAATTCCCAATCCGCTGCCGAAATATTTTCCGTTAGCAAGACATAGGATAAGCAGCCGTCCGCTCCAGTTAAAATTTTCTGATTTAATTTTTACTTGTTTTCTTTTATAATTGAGAAAGCCGAGCACAGTTGCTTTGAAAAAATCGAAATTTGGACCGTAAATTTTTTTTCCTTCGTTAACTCTTTTCGCCACTTCGGCGCCGAGACCTATATCCGCAATATTATTAAAGTAACGAATGGCATTTTCGCCCCGCATGCTTTTATATTCTAATTTACCGATGTCTATAGGAGAGGCCGAATTATTTATTATCAGTTCTTTCAGATCAGATAGTTTTTTTGAGAATTTAAAAGTGCGTGCGAAATCGTTCCCGCTGCCAAAGGGATATAATCCTACGATCAGATTTTCTCTTTTTGATTTTTCGACCTTCATTACACCGTTTATTACTTCGCTCATTGTACCGTCTCCGCCCGCGGCAATAAGAAAATCCGTGCCGCCCAATACGGCGTTCATAGCCAGTTCAATCGCGTGTCCATTCCCCTTTGTAACCGAAACCCATACAAGAAATTCATCCCCGAAAGCATCCTCAATCTCCTTGATTGTTTTTTCGGTATGCTTGAAGCGTCCGTTAATGACGAAGTGTATTTTTTTCATCCGCTCTCTGTTATTTATCAGATTTTTCTTTCGCAAAATAAGTCTTCATCGGTTCATAATAAAAATCTTTCCATCCTTTTTTGTATGCGGCTCCGGTTCCATCCGGAATCTCCGAGTGAATCAGTGTAACTTTGGTTCCGCCTTTGACTTCTTCAAATTTAATGAGAAGCAGCGAGCCCGGATGGTTCTTTGAAAACTCAGTTGAGCGCCATGACTGGAGAATTCTCTTGTTTGGAATCAGTTCGAGATTCTTTCCGTCGATATACCCGTCCCACGCAATAAATTTCCCGCCGATTTTGGCAGAGACTTTCGCTCCGCCCCCGGTCATTGCGCTGTGCTCTTTGCTGCTTAGCCAGGCTGTATAGATTTTTTTAGAGGAAACGGGAAAAGTTGCAGATAGCCTTATCTGTTCCGGCATAATTATCCTTTAAAATGACTGATGCTCAATAATAATATATATTGTCGGGGAAGGCAATCCGTTTTTGTAAAATGAATGTTGTTGATGGTTTTCATATTTTAAATTCGCGTATTAATTAAAATGTAAAGAAACTTGTAGTTTTTCCGCATAAAAAGGAAACAGGAATGGGTTCTCTCAATAATTTCTTTTATCCCGGGTCGATATGTGTTGTGGGGGCTTCCACAAAGGAAAAAAGCATCGGTTATGAACTTTTAAAAACCATAAGATCATACGGATACACCGGAAAGGTTTTTCCTGTGAACCCCAAGGCGGATAATGTGCTGGGATACAAGTGCTTTCACACAATAGAAGAGATTGAACTGCCCATAGATCTGGCCATACTTGCCGTACCAAAACAATTCGCGGAAATTTCCGTTGATTCTCTTATTAAAAAAAATGTACGGTCATTAATTCTTATAACTGCCGGTTTCAAGGAAATTGGAAAAGAGGGCGAGGAACTTGAAAAGCGTATTTTAGAAAAAATCAAAAAGTCGGGCGCGCGAATGGTCGGGCCGAATTGCATGGGCTTGATAAATACGCTCGATAAAATAAAGCTCAACGCCACATTCGTCGCCGAAAAACCGGAAAACGGCACTACGGGATTTCTTTCTCAAAGCGGCGCGCTCGGCGCAGCTGTCTTAAATTCTCTCAGGGAAACAGATATAAAATTCGCTCACTTCATAAGCGTAGGAAACAAAGCTGATATAAACGAAAACGATATACTTCATTACTGGCAGGAAGACGAAAACATCAGCACTCTCACTTTCTACCTTGAAAGTTTTGTTAACGGTTTTGAATTTGTACGGTCTTTCATTACGGGCGAAATATCAAAACCGGCAATTGTTTTAAAAGCCGGGCGGACGAAAAGCGGGATGAAAGCCGCGTCGTCCCACACCGGCGCTCTCGGCGGAGAAGACAAGGTTGTTAACGCGCTCCTTAAACAGTTTGGAATTATCCGGGCTGATAATCTTAACGAGCTTTTTAACACGGCGAAAGGTTTTGAAAATTTTGTCCTTCCAAAAGGAAATAGAATTGCCGTGATCACAAATGCAGGCGGCCCGGCTATTCTCTGCGTAGACTCTCTTGACAGAGAAAATCTTGCCCTCGCGCAATTTACCGATAAAACAAAAAAATTATTGCGCGAAATTGTTCATCCGGAAGGAAGCGTTGAAAATCCGGTTGATCTGCTTCCGGGCGGAACGGCGGAAATTTACAAAAGAGTAAATGAAATTGTCTCTGATGATGAGAATGTTGACGCGGTAATTTCGATTTTCGTTGAACCGGTTATGGTCTCGCCATTTGAAGTTATTGAAGGAGTTTATTCGATCAAACAGAGCAAACCAATACTTCAGGTTGCAATGCCTTTGCCGGAATTCTGGACCGAATACAGGAATAACTCTTCTGAAAAACTCCCGCTTTTTAAAAATCCCGAAGATCCCGCGGAAGTTTTATCAAACATTTTATTTTATTCATCATCCCGGAAAAAACTGAATGAAAACAAATCTCAATATTTGTCTCTGTTAAATTCCCAAAAACACGAAAATAGTTTTGCCCGGGGATTTTTATCTCAGGAAGAAATTTCACAAATGTGCAATAAATACAAAATCCCGATGATCAGAAGCAGAGTCGTTGATCCATCAGAACTAAAAAATATTGAAGATGAATTTTATCCTGCCGTTTTGAAAGGAATAAATCAGAGTGTAATACACAAAACGGAGATTAACGCTATAAAGCTGAATATCAGGAACAAAGATGAATTGATAATTGCTGCCGGGGAAATCAATAAAAATTTCAAGAAGGCAGATTTTGTAGTTGAAAAGTTTCTTGTCCAGCAGTTTGTTAAGACTAAGCACGAGCTGCTTATCGGGGGCTTCCGCGATCCGTCTTTCGGTCCAATAATAATGTTTGGCTCCGGCGGAAAATATGTTGAGGTGTTTTCAGATACTTCGATGAAGTCTGCATATATGTGTGATGATGATATTGAAGAAATGATAAATGATACTGCGATTGGAAAAATCCTGCGCGGGGTTCGCGGTGAAATCCCCTGCGACATAAATGAACTTAAAAAAATAATTCTGAATTGCGCGCGGATGATGGTCGAGAGCGGAAATATTGCCGAGTTTGACTTAAATCCGTTGATAATTGACACGGGGGGAAAATACCACGCTGTTGATATACGAGTGAGAGTGGAATAGTCGAATAGCGCTATTCCAGCTTCCCTCTTCTTTTGCTATCTTTGTATCAAAAAAAGACGTAAATGAAAATAGCATTCGCATCGAGCGAAGTATTCCCGTATGCCAAGACCGGCGGATTAGGCGATGTTGCCGGTTCATTGCCGATCGAGCTTTCAAGACTTGGGCACGATGTAAAAGTCTTTATGCCTAAGTATAATACTTTCGGCGAGGCGGAGTTCGGACTGCATTACAATTGGGATATCGGAGAAATTCCCGTACGGATTGACGGACAAGTCCGCATGGTTCATGTTCACACTGCAACCATGCCCGATTCAAATGTACAAATCTACTTTGTTGACTGTCCCCATTACTTTCACCGCTTCCGCGTGTATACAAATGATCATGATGAAGACGAAAGATTCATCCTTTTTTCAAAAGGGATTATAGAAATACTTCAGCGGCTGCAGTGGGCGCCGGATATAATTCACTGCAATGACTGGCAGACGGGTTTGCTTCCTATCCTTCTCAAGGAAAATTATTCCTGGGATAGAATGTTCGATAAAACCTCAACGGTCTTAACCATGCACAACATAGCATACCAGGGGCGGTTTGCGAAAAGCGCTTTTCATAAAGCCGAAATAAAAGAAGAACATTCCGGCGCGAATGGAATAGGCGAATATGAAGGCGACGTGAATTTTTTAAAGACCGGAATTCTGACTTCTGATGTTATTAACACTGTGAGTGAGACTTATGAAAAAGAATTGATGACAGCTGAATATGGAAACGGGATGGAGCCGTTCCTCGCCGCGAGATTCAATGATTTTTACGGAATCTTGAATGGAGTGGATTACAGTGTGTGGAATCCGGAAACTGATAAATTAATCCCATATAATTATTCCATCAGTGATTTGTCCGGAAAGGAAAAAAACAAAAAATTTCTTCTCGAAAGATTAGAGCTTCCTTATAACGAGAATCTTCCGCTTATAGGAATAATCTCGCGCCTGGTTGATCAAAAAGGATTTGATATAGTAGCCTACGGAATTAATCAGCTTTTGGACATTGAGGCCCAATGGGTAATTCTTGGAAGCGGTGAGGAAAAATATGAATCGCTCTTTTACGAAGCGGGAAAGCGTTTTCCGGAAAAAGTTTCAACTTATCTCGGATATAACAACGAACTTTCTCATTTGATAGAAGCGGGTGCCGATATATTTCTGATGCCCTCGAAATTCGAGCCCTGCGGACTCAACCAGATCTATTCCTTAAAATACGGAACCGTGCCGGTTGTAAGAAAGACCGGAGGGCTTGCAGATACAGTTCAGGATTGGAATGAATATCTTGCGCGGGGCAGTGAGACGGGAAACGGGTTTTCATTTAACGATCATTCGGCGTTCGCAATGGTTCATTCCGTCAAACGCTCTTTGATTGATTTTCACAACAAACCGACATGGCTTAAAATTCAGCGCAACGGAATGAATAAGGATTATTCATGGCGGAAATCCGCCGAGAAATACACCGCTCTTTATGAAAAAGCTGTTGTAAAAAGAACCGGCCGGTAAACAACCATTGATTTTTATCTATGATATTGAACTTCCGGAGATTATAATTGTTAAATAATTTATGAAACTTACACAGCAGATTATTTTTTTCGGAATTGTCTTTACCGTATACGGCCTTATAAACTTCTACATTATCCGGCGCGGTTTGTCGGCTATACCGGATTCCTATAAATCATTGTTCATATATTCCGTGGTTTTTGCCGCGGTGTCCTTTATTGCCGGAAGGATATTGGAAAACGTATGGATTTCTTTTGTCAGCGAATTTCTGATCTGGATCGGTTCATTCTGGATAGCTATAATGTTTTATCTCCTTCTCTCAATCCTCATAATTGATTTATTCCGGCTCGTAAATTTTATTGTCCCGATTTTCCCTGCCTTCATTACAGAAAACATTCAAAAATCCAGGCAGATTACGGCGCTAATTGTTTCTGTTTTGGTTTTAATTACCGTTGCAGGCGGATACATTAACACAAAGATGATTATAACAAAGACATACAAAATAAAAATCGACAAAGCCGCCGGTGAGTTGAAAAAGCTGAACGTTGTGATGGCATCAGATCTCCACCTTGGCGCTATTCTTGGAAGATCGTTTTTAAATAACGTTGTCCAAAAAATCAACGCTCTTCAGCCGGATATTATTCTTCTGGCGGGAGATATTATCGACGAAGATCTTGCCCCGGTAATAAAAAATAATGTCGGGGAGGAATTAAAGCTTCTTAAATCAAAATACGGTGTTTATGCCATAACGGGTAACCACGAATATATTGGTGGAGTGGAAGCTGCATGTAAATATTTAGCCGACCACAAAGTAAATGTTTTGAGAGACAGCACTGTAATGATAGACAGTTCTTTCTATGTTGTAGGTCGGGAAGACCGTTCAATACGACAATTTTCCGGAGGTAGGAGAAAAGATTTGAAAGAAATAATAGGCGGCATTGATAAATCTTATCCGCTTATACTGATGGATCATCAGCCGTTCGGACTTAATGATGCACTTGATAACGGTATTGACCTTCAGCTATCCGGACATACGCACAACGGTCAGTTGTGGCCATTAAATTATATAGTGGAAAAAATCTATGAGCTGGCGTGGGGTTATAAAATCAACAGGAATACGCGCTATTATGTTTCATGCGGCGTAGGGGGATGGGGTCCTCCCATTAGAACGGGAAGCCGGCCCGAAATAATAAATTTCAAAATAAGCTTTGGTGCCCGGTAGAAAAAACACCATTTATCATTTTACCAGAAGCATCTTTTTTATAGAAGTAGCTTTTTCTGTCTGAAGCTTATAAAAATAGACTCCGCTTGAAAAATCTGTCCCATTAAATTTTACTCTATAGTTGCCCGCTCGTTTGTCTTCATCAACAAGAACTGCCATTTGTCTGCCCAATAGATCATATACTTTTAATGATACGAAACTTCTGGCCGGAAGAGTATAAGCAATAACTGTTTCCGGATTAAACGGATTCGGGTAGTTTTGTTCCAACGCATAGTGCAATGGCAATTTGTCTATTTCTACAGCTGTAACATTCCAATTAATCTCATTGCGGTTGATTACCCATGCGTCGTTTAGTATATCGACTACATTGTTTTGATTTGTCATCCCGTAATAAATAGTGTTCTGCTGGTTTGTGAAATCATTCCATGACATCCAGTAAATAAAATCGGGATACTTGTTTTTAATCTGGTTTAGAAAAATGCGGTAATCATAATTTTTAGCTTTACCCGCAGTTTGCTTGCTCATTCCAAATTCACAAACTGCAAGTGGTTTACCATATGACTTTAGCGTGTTGTAGAAAGGAACATCAAGAGTGTCGTTATATACATCAACGCCAAGAATATCAACATATTGGTTTCCCGGATAATAAAAATCATCTCTTTTAAAAGAAGGATTACTGATGGAGCTTTCTTTTGCCGACGGAGAAAAGACCCAAAGTAAATTGTTAAGATTTTTTTCAACGGTTAAGTAATTAAAACAATGGATCCATATTGCAATCCACTCATTGCCGGTTGGTTTTGTAGAACTTCTCGAGCCCCACCAAAACCAAGGTGCATTATTCTCCTGAAATAATCTAAGCAATACTGTAACGCCAGAATCTTTTAACTCTTTCAATCCCGACGCTATGCTATCAAGTTGAATATGAAATTTTTGATAAGCCAACGTGCCGGGAAAAATCAATTCATTAAGTCTATAACTGTTTGTTGTATCATTTGCATTTCCGGTTGAATTCCAGGGATTGCTCAAAGAGCACATTACAGTTACAAGACCCCCGTTATTAAAGTGATCAATTAATAATTTATTACCTGCTTTTAAATCGGAGGGAAGGCCAAGTCCAGTTCTCTGGTAATTAAGACCCAATAACCCGACCCATTTACCGGTAGATTTAAAAATCTTTCCTGCGCTGCTGTCGAATGAAACTGCCTGTTCCAGAGCAGCGTTCATCTGCTGACCGCTTATTATCCTTTTTGATTCTCTTTTATTAAGGGATTTTAAGTAGTTAAATATTTTTTTTGTTGTCTCGCTTGAATTGGGGTTTGCCGTCTGAGCGAAACCGGCACACGAGATACATAAAATTGTCCCGGCAAGGATGAATCGTCTGATCATATGAAGCACCTGTCTAACTATTTCTCGCACGATAGATAATTTACGGATGGATAAAATAAGATTTATTCGATCCGTATTAATATTATGGAGAATAATTTAAGCGCAGGGCCTTATAAAAACTATATTCTTCATCACAATTATAAAAGAAGTTCATGGCCGCTCAATTTTGATAAAATCACGGGCAGCTTGTTCATTCTTGCGCAAATCAGGAGAATAATTCTCTCCGCCGGATGTTGAATTCCCGTTTTTAACGGTTTCTCTTTATGTGGGAAATTCACGGATCGACTCGCGTCAGAAGAACAATCAAACTTAGCATTAGGAAGGCAGAAACAGCCTGTTGACGCAGAATCATTCTGCATCAACAGGTATTTATAATTCAATTATTTTTTTGTCACTTCAAACACATTATTTTTTTCGTTTGCATCCGGAACAAGCTTTGTGTTCAGTTCAACTTTTTGAATTTCTTTGTTTGTTTTGAAGTCGATTTTCACTTCATTATTTCCGCTTTTCCATGAAGATGTGCTTTTATGGATGCTTTCTGTTGTGCTGTCAGAATAAGAAACTATCAGATCAATCGGCACAGGTGCTTTTCCAATTTTTTCTATAATGATCTGAGTATTTCCGCTTTTTGATTTGACACTCTTGATTCCAAGATCGGGAAAGCCACGATCGAAATACCATGGATTCCAGAACCAGCTTAGATCTTCCTTGGCCACATCATTGAAGGTAAACATGAAGTCCCAGGGAAGCGGATGCTTTCCGTGCCACCTGTTCATATATTCGTGCAATGCCTTTGTGAAAAGTTCATCACCCAAAAGATCCTTCAATACATAATATGAAACTGACGCTTTGTTGTACGAGTTGAAATTAAGCATCGGTCCGCCGGCCAAAGACGGAGTGATCATCGGTTGATCCATTTCAACGCCCATCAACCTTCCGACAGTTTGAACATTTCCCGTAAATTCATCGGCACCGGGTACAATGTCCTTGAGCATAGCAGAAGTGAAGAATGTTGCCCATCCTTCATCCATCCAGGCATATTTTCTTTCGTTTGTTCCCATATAAAAAGGAAAGTAATTGTGCGCTATTTCATGTAATGTTACTCCTGCCTGTCCTGCTTCCGATCCACTCATTCCGTTGTTGCACATCATCGGCATTTCCATTCCTCCGCCGCCCATGGTTTCCCCATTGAACACGGTGATCTTGAAATACGGGAACGGTACTCCCGGCCATTGTTTGGAAAGATTCTCAACCGAGAGTTTCGCATAGTAGGCAACTTTTTCCCAGCTCTTTGATTTTGTCGGGTAGACCGCATCGGTCAAGACCCTTCTTCCGTGCTCATCCACTTCGGCGCTTATTCCGTCCCAAACGTATCCGTTTGTAGTTGCGAAAGAAACATCAGAAACATTATCAGCTTTCAGTTTCCATGTTGTTTTTTCGTTCTTAATGGTCGCGCCGTTTTTCAGATCCTCTTCGCGTACAATTCTTATTATTCCATCTGAATTCAAGGCTTCTTGATAGCGCGAATATATTTCCGGTTTTAAGATTTCCTGCAGATTCTGATAAACACCGGTTCCCCAAACCAGATATCCGGCGGGAACGGTAATTTCCAGTTCATAATTATTCTGATCATTATAAAATTCAACTTCGCCCGTATAATTATGCCGGTCCCATCCGTCAATATCATCATAAACCGCAACCTGCGGATACCAGTAAGCAACGTAGAGAGTCGAATCGTTATAAGCCCCCATTCTAAGTCTTGATTCTCTTGGGATAATAACACTCCATTTTATTTCTATGTCAATAGATGAATTCGGAAGCAGTGGTGTCTGATAAATATTCAGTGTCATATTCGTTCCGCGCCGGAACACTACTCCGCGCACTTTTGTGTCGATTCCCTTGCCGTTGATTATCAGCGTATCAATTTGAACACCGTCAGTCGCGTCATTAGGAGAGAACTGGGAATCGTGCGGATTTCCTTTTTTGTTTATATCCTGATAAAGTCGCATGACCATCTGTTTTAATGTGTCCGAGCTTTGATTATAGTATTTAATTTGCGCCGAGCCTTTTACGGTATGTTCTTTCGGGAAGACCTCGGCTTGTATTTTGTAATCGGTGCTATTAACCCAGTAACTTGCACCCGGTTTGCCGTCATAGGAGCGGGTGCCTTTCTCGTAAGCTTTTTCAATATTTCTGGGAATGTAAACCGAAGATTTCTGGCTAAAGGAAATAGATGCTGTAAAGAGCACTATGCATGCTGTGATTAAAGAAGCAGATGTTTTACTTTTCATGTTTCCTCAAAATGTGTGTTTATTAGATGCTGATCGGGGGCAATTTGTTTCTTATTAATCATTTAAATTCTACAATATTGTCGTTAAGATTTACGTCGGGAATTTGAGTTTCGCCGAGTTCAATTTTATTTACTTTCATTTTTGTTTTAATGAAAGTTGTTATTGAGGAATTTCCTTTTTCCCATGCGTCCGCATTTTTTTCATAGACATACCCGCTTGTTCCGTCCTCATAATAAAACTTTAACATAACAGGAAGGGGCAGACCGCCTTTGTTTGTGATAGTAACATCCGCACCGTTTCCGGAAAGTTTTGCGGCAAGAGAAAGATCCGGATATTTTGTTTGGAAGAACCACGGGTTAAAATACCAATCTAAATTTCGCCCGGCGGCAGAGTTAAAAGAAAAGAAGAAATCGAATGGAATGGGATGTTTGCCATTCCAGCGGCTCATAAATTCATGCAGGCTTTTTTTGAAAAGTTCATCACCAAGCATTTGTCTCAAAAATTCATAAGCCGCGCCGGGTCTCCGGTATGATGCTGTTCGGTAGGAAGAACCGCGCAGCAAGTATGATAAAACCATTGGAGGAACGTCCTGCTCGTTGCCGGCGAACTCTGAGAAACTTTGAGCATTGCGTGTCCTTGGGTCGTAGCCGGGCGCATTGGCAGTTTGAAAATCGAAAGGAAGCATTGTGGCCCACCCCTCATCCATCCAGGCATATTTTCTTTCGTTAATTCCCATATAAAACGGAAAATATGTATGTGAAATTTCATGTGAGGTTAAATGAACAGTTCCCCGCAATTCCGGTTCTGACGAATCATTAACCATCATCGGAAATTCCATTCCACCTTCCCCGTTGAATACCGTCATTTGGGGATAAGGAAACGGAATTCCGGGCAAATGAGTTGAAAAACTTTCTATTGCCTTTCGGGCAACAATCGCAACAGTGTAAAAATCTTTAGATTCTTTTTTATATGCCGCGGATATAAATGTTCTCCGGCCGGATTGTTTATCAACTATTAGACTGGATCCGTCCCACAGATAATGATCGCTTGTCGCAAAGGCAAAATCAGGTACGTAGTCTGCCTTAAATTTATATGTAAGTTTTTCCGAATCTGCAGTTACAATACCATTTTTATAATCTTTTTCCTCAACGATTTTAATAACAACATCTGACCCATTCGCTTTTTTGTATCGTTCAAAAATTTCCTTCGCTAAAACTTCTTTGGGATTCTGCAAAATACCGGTTCCCCATACAATAAAGTTCTTGGGGACAGTCAATTCAACTTCGTAATTGGAAAAATCATTGTATGTCTCAACGTGGCCCGTATAATTAACATTATCCCATCCGTCTATATCATCGTAGACAGCGACTTGCGGAAACCAGTAAGCCACAAAAAAAGAGGTGCTGTCATAGGTCCCCATTCTAACATTGGATTCTTTGGGAATGATAAAACTCCAGTTTAATTGTAATTCCATTTTTGATTTTGAAGCCATCGGTTTCGAAAGTGGAATAAAGAGATTAGTCCCGTCTCTCCTTGCGGCATTTTTTGATCCGTCGGCTTTTATCTCCCCGCCATCTACAATAATTTTTTCAAATTGAACGCCGTCCGTCAAATCGTTTGGGTAAATTTGAAAATCCCGCATGTTTCCCCTGCGGAAAAGATCCGGCAGAATTTTTATCACAAGCTGTTTAAGCGTATCCGGACTATTGTTATAATAAAAAATAGTTTCTTCCCCGGTAACGATTCTGGTTTTGGGGGCAAGTTCAGCTTTAATTTTATATTCGGCTTTATTCTGCCAATAGTTCGGCCCCGGCCTGCCGTCCAATGAACGGGTTCCTCTATCGATCGCTTTCTGAATATTTACAGGAATGTTTAATGATGTATTTTGCGGAAATATTGAACCGTTGACAAACAATGCCACAAAGAAATAAATTGACGCGAGTTTCGTTTTCATTCAGTTTTCCGGAATTCATAATTGCGTTAGTGTTCGGCAAAAATAAGAGACTTGAAGATTAAAACAAATAAATTGTCTGATGCTTTTGGCAAAAAAGAGCCGGACTTAATGTAGTATACAAAATTCTTATTCTGTATGAACCCGGCACAGAACAATGATTTTTATTGGATATCGTCTCTTACTTTTTCTACTGCTTTTGCTGTACAATTCTGCCTATAAACCGCAATAATTGAAAATATTCGGGTTGATTTTTTATATAATTATGTTCACTTTAAAAAGTAGTTCTTCAATATTGCAGTTACTCCTTTCTCCAACTTGTCGGCTAAAGAAAATTCTTTAATATAAAAAGGAGCGCGTATGAAAAAGTTATGCGTCTTCCTCTATTTTTTTCTTCTAATGCCCTCTATAAACGCACAATCAAGCAGCTCAAACAACATTCTTGATAATGTGAGAGCTATTCACATTGGTGGCAATTGGGGGAGAAATCCTTTAGGAATCCCGCAGCAGCCGGAAGAGTACTATCAATTTTTGAAAAATATAAGTGTTAATTGGGCAGCAATTAATATCGGATTACACGTGAATAACAGTATGGACGCAGTTGTAAAAAAAGTTTATGATAATGTACCTATACCAACATTCAGAGACGCAACTTTAAGAGATGCAATCCGCGGTTTCAGGAATCATAACATTAATGTTATGCTCACGATGGCCGTAGAAACACAGGAAGCGGCACAATCCAGCATGCCGGTAAATAGATGGCAGTTTGGGGATCCAAATATGGCGGTTAACGACCCGAATATCAGCGCGGCCAATTGGCCGTGGGATACTAATCACCCGCAGCATTCTCAGTTTGTTGATTCGTGGTGGCAGAGTTATACAAATGAGGTCGTATACTTTGCAAAAATTGCACAGCAGGAGGATGTAAAAATGTTTGCAGTCGGGGCTGAGACAGACAGGCTTTTCAGAACAAGGTCCGGCGGATTATTTCCAAATCATTTTAACAATCAGATAAAAGCTCTTGTCGATTCCGTGAGAAAATATTATTCGGGATTGATTACGTATGAACTTCACTGGAGCGCTCTTACAGATCCGGGATTTTATGGGCCGGGATCGGATAATCTCTGGTCTGACGCAGGATTTGACGTTGTGGGTGTAAGCGCTTATTTCAGACTGGTTGAACAACAGCCGGCCAGAGTATTAGGGGTTGATGAGCTAGAAGCCGGCTGGAACAATATATTTACAAGTTATCTAATCCCTTTAAAAAACCGGAATCCGGGGAAGAAAATAGTTTTTCATGAATTCGGGTACAATGATCACGTTGCCTCACCATATAATCCGATATTTGAGGAATTTTCCCAAAAAGCATTTAAGGATAATAATGTAAACGGAAAAGATGACGGCGAGGAACAACAGGCGAATATTCTTGACGCATTCTACCATGTGAATGAAACCCATGGCCGTTTAGTTTCCGGCACGTTTCTCTGGGATAATTACATCTGCAGCAATACTGATTGGTCTAATTCTTTCGGAGCAAAGAGGATGTGTTCCATAAGAAATAAGATTGCCGAAAATATTGTTGGCCGGTGGTATACAACTTACACTCCTCTGCCCGGCGCCCCTTCGTTATTATCTCCGTTAAACGGAGCCCAAAATGTTTCCATTCAGAATATTCTATTAGAGTGGGCTGCTGCTGATGAAGCGGTTTCATATGAAGTTCGCGTAAGTGATAAAAATGATTTTTCAACCAATATCGTGACGGCTTCGAATCTATCATCCACAAGTTATAACATAACGGCGTCTTTAAATCCCAGTACAACTTATTACTGGGCGGTAAGATCCAATAATTTAGCCGGCACCAGCAATTGGTCGACCGCTCTCTCATTTACTACAGTCGCTCTGCCTGCGGCGCCTGCATTAATGTCGCCGCAAAACGGAGACGTTAATATTCCGCTTCAAAATGTTTTGTTCGAGTGGGCTGCCGTTTCTGAAGCAACAACTTATGCTCTGCGCGTCAGTGATAAAATCGATTTTTCATCTCCGCTTATAAGCGCTTCTGATATTTCAAATACAAGCCATAGCATCACAACTATATTAAATCCGGCAACAAAATATTACTGGTCGGTTAAATCTAAAAATTCAATAGGCGAAAGCGCCTGGTCTCAAACTTTTTCATTCACGACGGGCTCTTTACCTATTGCGCCCGCTTTAATTTCTCCGCCAAATAATGCAAAAAACATTCCCACATCCGCAGAGCTGCGCTGGTTTTCATCTTTTTTAAATTACACATATGAAATCCATGTTGCCGAAAATCAATCCTTTAATCCGGCGTTGATTAATAAAGCCGGGTTAAGCGGGGGGACTTATCAACTAACCAATTTGTCTAATTCGAAAACATATTACTGGAGAGTTCGGGCCACCAATAATTTTGGTACCGGCGGTTGGTCGCAAGTTTTTAATTTTGAAACAACGGCTGCCGTAAGTGTTAAAGGAGAAGAGATTCCTTTGCAGTATAAATTAGAGCAAAATTACCCGAATCCCTTCAATCCGATTACAGAGATCTCTTATCAATTAAAGTCGGATGGATTTGTAGATCTTTGCGTTTATGATCTGGTAGGAACCAAAGTCAGAACGCTTTTGAAAAGTTATCAGAGAAGGGGTAATTATACAATAGAGTTTGACGGCGCGAATCTGCCAAGCGCCGTCTATTTTTATAAACTTCAGGTAAATGAATTTATTTCTGTCAAGAAGATGATGCTGATGAAATAAAGAACATTTTCCTAAATATTGTTCAGCTTTTACTCAAAGCCTGTTCAAGATCGTCAATAATATCCTTCACATTTTCGATCCCTACGGAAAGGCGAACAAGCCCCTCTGTAATTCCGGCATCCATTCTGGCCTCTGCGCCCATAGATAAATGCGTCATACTTGCGGGATGCTGAATCAATGTTTCAACACCGCCTAAACTTACCGCCAGAGTACATAATTTTACCGAATTCATTAAAACTTCTCCGGCTTTGAATCCGCCCTTTAATTCGAAAGAGATCATACCGCCGGGCGCGCTGTGCTGTTTTAATCCTACTTCATAATTGGGATGGCTTTTCAATCCCGGATAGCGGACCCATTTGACTTTAGGATGATTCAAAAGATATTCCGCAATCAGCTGTGAATTTTCGCAATGCCTCTGCATTCGAATCGAAAGTGTTTTCAATCCTCTATGCACAAGAAAAGAATTGAAAGGATCAATTACTCCCCCATGCTGGTTCAGGGTTTTTCTCATTTTCATATACATGTCTTCATCTTTCACAACAATAATGCCGGCAACCACATCTGCGTGTCCATTTAAAAATTTCGTCATACTGTGAAGAACAACATCAACGCCAAATTTGAACGGCTGCTGAAGCGCGGGACTCATAAAAGTATTGTCAACAACAACCAGCGCTCCATTTTTATGGGCAATCCTCGATGCAGCTTCAAGGTCGGTTATTGTAATCATCGGGTTTGCGGGTGTTTCAACGTAGACTATTTTTGTGTTTGTTTTAATTGCTTTTTCAATCGCACCTTCAACATCGGTATCAACAAATGTGGATTCCACACCGAACTTGCTCATTATCGTTTGAAGCAGCGTAAGAGTAGGTCCATAAACCGATTTCGAACATACAACATGATCACCCGACTGAAGAAGAGATATAAAAACCGTGCTAATAGCAGACATTCCGCTTGCGCATCCCAAAGCTTTGTGTCCGCCCTCCAGCTCGGCAATCGCATTTTCCATTGCTTCGATGGTAGGATTTTTCATTCTCGTATATATATAGCCGTCAGCTTCGCCCTTGAAAAGCGCAGCGCCGTGTTCTGCGGATTCGAATTTAAATGTTGATGTTTGATAAATAGGCGGAACTACCGGTCCGAATTCATATTCGGACATTCCCGAGTGAACGCATTTTGAACCGAATTGTAAATTTTTGTTATATGACATTTTCATTTCCTGTATTAACTGATGTTTTCCGGGCGAGAATGATTTTATTCTTCTCCGTTTCCATTTTCATCTTCCGGGATTACTCGGGCTATATCAGCAATATCATCGCCTTCATTCAGCCGGATCAATCTAACACCCTGTGTATTTCTTCCCATTACTCTGAGTTCATGAACGGCCTGACGGATTACCATTCCGCCCGTTGTTATAATTACAAGTTCATCCTTATCATTAACCTCTTTCATCGCGATCAGTTTGCCGTTTCTGTCTGATGTTTTAACGGTTATAACTCCTTTGCCGCCGCGCTTTGTAATTCTGTAATCCTCTATTTCCGAACGCTTGCCGAAACCTTTTTCCGTAACAACCATTAGCGTTGTTGCATTTCGGATTACGTTCATACCTATAACGACATCTTTCTTGCCAAGTTTAATGCCCCTCACGCCGGTTGCGGTTCTTCCCATATCCCTAACATCTTTTTCGTTGAAGCGAATTGCCATTCCGTCTCTTGTTCCAATGACTATATCATTACTTCCTTCGCTCAGTTTTGCTTCAATAAGCCGGTCGTTGCCGCTAAGGTTGATCGCAATAATTCCGCCTTTTCGAATGTTTGAGTAGGCAGACAGCACTGTTTTTTTAACTGTTCCCTGTTCGGTAGCCATTACTATGAACTTATCATCGGTAAAGTCCTTGACAGAAACGAATGCTGTAATGTTTTCTTCCTTATCTTTTTCAATAAGATTGAGAATGGATCTTCCCTTGGTGGCTCTGCCGCCTTCAGGAATTTCATGAACTTTAAGCCAATAGCATTTTCCCTTATCCGTAAAGAACATAATATAGTGGTGTGTTGAGGCCACGAACATATGCTCGATGAAATCCTCTTCGCGGGTTCCGGCGCCGGTAACACCTTTGCCGCCGCGTCCCTGTCTGCGGTATCCGCTTACAGGAAAACGTTTGATAAATCCGGCGTGGGAAATTGTAACAACTACATCTTCTTCGGCTATAATATCTTCGAGTTTAAATTCCTGCAGATGCATTTCAATTTTGGTTCTTCGTTCATCAGCATATTTTCCCCTGAGAACAATAAGCTCCTCTTTGATTATTGACCATCTTCTCTTTTCGTTTGTCAAAATACCTTTAAGTTTTTCGATGAACTTTAGGACCTCTTTATATTCATCCTCTATTTTCTGGCGCTCGAGTCCGGTGAGCCGCTGCAGTCTCATATCGAGGATTGCTTTCGCCTGAATTTCCGAAAGCTTAAACTTCTTCATCAAATTGTTTTTTGCAGTCTCTGTATCTCTCGATTTTTTAATTGTCTGAATAACGGCGTCTATATTATCGAGGGCAATAATGTATCCCTCCAGGATATGTGCGCGTCTTTCTGCTGCATCCAAATCGAACTGGGTACGTTTTATAAGCACATCCATTCTATGATCAAGGAAGTGCTGCATCATCTGCTGGAGAGTTAATACTTTCGGCTGACCGTTAACGAGCGCAAGCATAATAACGCCGAAAGTTACCTGCATCTGAGTGTGTTTAAACAACTGGTTCAGCGTAACCGCCGGCTGACCGTCCCGTTTCAACTCTATCACTATTCTCATGCCGTCGCGGTCGGATTCATCTCTGATGTTAGAAATACCTTCTACCTTTCCTTCGCGGACAAGATCTGCCATTTTTTCTATAAGAGATGCTTTGTTTACCTGATAAGGGATTTCGGTTATGATTATGTTTTCCCTATCATTCTTCAGTGTTTCAATATTCGCTTTGGCGCGGATTACTATTCTCCCGCGTCCGGTAAGTAAGGCCTCTCTAACTCCGTCATAGCCGTAAATTATTCCTCCGGTAGGAAAATCAGGTGCTTTTACAATTTTAATCAAATCTTCCGCAGATGTTTTTGGTTTATCAATAATCGCAACAAGTCCGTCAATTATTTCTCCAAGATTATGGGGGGGAATGTTCGTGGCCATACCGACTGCGATTCCGCTTGCGCCATTAACGAGCAAATTAGGAAGATATGACGGAAGAACCGTGGGTTCCTGAAGTGATTCATCAAAATTATTAACAAAACTGACCGTGTTCTTATCAAGATCGCGCAGCATTTCATCTGCAATTCTTGCGAGACGCGCTTCAGTGTAACGCATTGCCGCCGGAGAATCACCGTCGACGGAACCAAAGTTTCCCTGTCCTTCAACCAACGGGTAGCGTAGCGAAAATTCCTGCACCATACGCACCATCGAATCGTAAACGGCAGTATCTCCGTGAGGATGATATTTACCGAGAACCTCGCCCACGATACGCGCGGATTTTTTATATGGTTTATTGTGCGGAACTCCAAGTTCGTGCATACCGAACAAAACGCGCCGGTGAACCGGTTTAAGACCGTCTCTTACATCGGGCAGTGCGCGGGCAACAATTACGCTCATTGCGTAATCGATGTAAGACGATTTCATTTCTTCTTCGAGTGATACGGGAACTACTTTTTCGAATATTGTTGTCATTATTATGGAATCTATATTTGGTTATTAAATTATTTTGCCTTCTTATTAGCGAACTTAATCTTGCTCTGTCCTTTAGAATGAGCTTATGAAAATGAGCAAGGCTGTAAATTATATATCAAGTTTAGCGTACTTCGCGTGTTTCTCGATGAAAGCCCGTCGCGGTTCAACGGCATCACCCATTAATGTTTCAAATATTTTATCGGCAGCGGCGGCGCTTTCAATATTTACCTGAAGTACCGTTCTTGTTTCCGGATTCATGGTTGTGGACCATAATTGTTCCGGATTCATTTCGCCCAGGCCTTTGTATCGCGAAATAACAATTCCCTTTAATTGCTGTTCGCCCCCCTCGGTTTCTTCAATTTCCTCAGCTGCAACGATTTTTTCTTCCTTACCCGCCTTAAATCTTTTTATGATTTTATCTCTTTCTTCTTCATCAAAGGCATAATGCTCTTCCTTGCCTTTTTTTATTTTATAAAGCGGGGGTTGGGCAATGTATACTTTTCCCACTGCAATCAAATCCTTCATGTGGCGGTAGAGAAAAGTTAAGAGCAGAGTTCTGATGTGGCTTCCGTCCACGTCGGCATCAGTCATCAAAATAATTTTTCCGTAACGCGCTTTTTCATGATTGAACTCTTCCCCGATTCCGGCGCCAATCGCCGAAATCATCGCTTGAATTTCTATATTTTCTAAAATTTTATTGATCTTTGCTTTTTCAACATTAAGAATTTTTCCCTTAATAGGAAGAATTGCCTGAAATCTTCTGTCCCGGCCCATCTTTGCGGAACCGCCCGCAGAATCACCCTCTACAATATAGATTTCACAATGCTCAGGATCGTTAATTGAGCAATCGGCAAGTTTTCCCGGCAGGTGCATTGTATCGAGCGCGTTTTTTCTGCGCACAAGCTCACGCGCTTTACGAGCAGCTTCACGCGCTTCGGCCGCGCGCATACATTTATCAATTATTTTTTTTCCTACTGATGGATTTTCCTCAAGATATTCCTGTAATTTTTCTCCAACCAGCATTTCAACCGCAGATTTAACTTCGCCGTTTCCGAGTTTTGTTTTAGTCTGTCCCTCAAACTGTGGCTCCATAACCTTCACCGAAATTACCGCGGTTAAGCCCTCTTTGAAATCATCGCCGGTCAAAGAAATTTTGCTGTTGTCCTTAATCAGACCATTTTTATACGCGTAGTTATTGAATGTTCTTGTAAGTGCCGTTCTAAAACCTACAAGATGCGTTCCACCTTCGATTGTGTTGATATTATTCACATACGAGTGAACATTCTCGGAGTAAGAATCGCTGTACTCAAATGCTATTTCAACTGGTACACCGTCTTTCTCTCCTTCAATGTAAACCGGTTTATGAATGGCCGAGCGATTTTCGTCGAGATATTTTACAAAATCTACCAAGCCGCCTTTGAATTTAAAAACTTCTTCCTGTCCGTCGGTTTCATCTTTTAATGTCATTGAAACTTCTTTATTCAGATAAGCCAGTTCACGCAATCTTTCCGCAACCGTATCGAAATGAAATTTTATAAGCTTGAATATTTCCTTATCCGGCATAAAAGTAATTTTAGTTCCGGTGATTTCGCCCTTATATTTTCCGGTTTCCTTAACGGCGGCTTTGGCTTTGCCCTGTCTATATTCCTGAGTATATATTTTCCCGTCTCTGCGCACCTCGACAATCAGCCATTCGGAAAGGGCGTTAACAACGGAGACACCTACACCGTGAAGTCCGCCTGATACCTTGTATGAATTTTTATCAAATTTTCCGCCTGCATGAAGAACCGTCATAACAACTTCAAGGGCGGATTTTTTTTCTTCAGGATGCAAGTCAACGGGAATTCCGCGGCCGCGATCTTCAACTGTTACGCTTTGATTCTTGTGAATTGTTACAACCACGCGATCATTGTAGCCGGCGAGCGCCTCGTCTATACTGTTATCGACTACTTCATTGATAAGATGATGAAGTCCGCGAAGGCCTACATCTCCGATATACATTGCGGGGCGTTTGCGGACAGCTTCAAGCCCTTTTAAAACATTAATACTTTTCGCATTGTATTCTTCGTGCGAGTTTCCGTTTGTTTTAACTTTCTCTTTTGCCATAATAAAACTGTATTCCTTCTTTACAAAAATCTAATTGATTTAATTACCTGTTGGCCAAAATGCTTGTTTATTTTTTCAGCTATGAGATTCTTTCTGAAATTCAGTTCGCTTTTCCATACAGAGTTTTCAACACGGAGAAACAGAGCCTGCTTCTCAACTTTTACAGCGCGCGCTATTATTTTAAGCTCGGGAAATATTTTTTCAAACTCATCAACAATGTTATAGTTCTTCAATGATTCGCGGAGATTAACGAATTCGCTTTCGGTGTTCAGAATCTCTTCAATTGTTTTAAAACTGCTACGCGTATGCTGCCGTGCCATTATTTACTTTTATTAAAATGTTTTCGGCGCTAATATTCAGGCTTTCCGTTTTTGTAAGATCCGTCATTGTAATAAATGCCTGTCCTATCTCTGCGAGATACCCGCTTATTTTACCGGCGCGGTATGAGTCCAGTTCACCGAAAATATCGTCCATTAAAAATATCGGGGTTCTGCCGAGTTTTTCTTTAATGAAAAAAAATTGTCCGAATCTAAGGGCAATTTGAAAAGTCTTATGCTGTCCCTGCGATCCGAATCTTTTCAGTTCAAGTCCGTTTATTGATAAAATAAAATCATCCCTGTGCGGTCCGACCAGGTTTGTTCCCCGCCGCAACTCATCTTCTCTAAGAACAGATAATTCTTCCCTGAATTTTTCTGCCGTGTTTGTTTCCTGGATACCTGAAATTGAACTATAATTAATTGACGGCCTCTCTATGCTTTCAACAATGTGATTATAAGCTTGGGACAGATATTGATTAAATTCCTTTATAAACCTTATCCTGTGCTTAATGATCTCAGTGCCGCTAATAATAAGTGCTTCGGTCCAGGCTTCAAGCTGGCTGAACAGATTAATATTTCTTGATTCTTTAATTTGCGAGAGGAGCGCTGATCGCTGCCTTAAAGTTTTATTATACTCCAACAGAATTTCAAGATATGCATGGCTCGCTTGCGATATAACAGAATCAACAAACCTTCTCCGTTCTGCCGGTGATCCCTGAGTTATTGCGTGATCGGATTGGATCAGTGAAACAATCGGAAACTTTCCAATAATGGATGAAGAATTGTATATCTGCTTATCATCGAGGAAAAAATTCTTTTTGTTTTTAGGGAGGTCGTATAATAGTCTTGACTGGTTTTGCGTCAGATCTAAAAATCTTCCTTTGGCCTCAAAGAATTGCTCTCCAAACATAACAACATCGTTCTCGCTAGCGAGATTCAAATTTTTTGTAGTGCATAAATAGTAAATTGCCTCTAATATGGACGTCTTGCCCTGTCCGTTTCCGCCAACAATCAGATTTAGTTTATCGGAAAAATCCAGTGATGTGTGTTTATGCAGTCTGAAGTTAAGCAATTCAATTTGTTTCAGAACCATCTTAAGTATTCAAACGGACCGGCATCAACAGCATCATCAGATCAAGATTTTCTTTCTTCTGAACCGGTTCTATAACAACCGCTTTTGTCGGTGAGTGTAGTTTAAAAATAATATCTTCTTCGGTTCCAAGATGACTTAAAACATCATTTACATAAGCCGAGTTAAAGCCGATTTCGAGATCATCACCCTCATATTCACATACAACTTTTTCTTCGCCTGATGCGCCGATATCAAGATCTTCTGCGGAAATTTCCAAAGCGTCTTTCTTGATTGAAAATTTTACCCGCCTTGTACTCGAAGTTGAGAAAAGCATCATTCTCTTTATAGAATCGTGTATTTCCTTTGTATTAACCTTCATCTGAAATTCATTTTCGAGCGGAATAACGCTGGCATAGTCGGGGTATTTCTGGGCTATCAGACGCGTAATTAATTCAATATCATTCAGTTTAAATGAAACGTAAGATTTAGTTAAATGTATTTTTACATCTTTTTCGTCCAAAATTTTTGATAGAACGGACACTGCTCTTTCAGGAACAACATACTGCTGATTGAATGCCGCTTTAATATTTTTCTTAAGCATGTTAACAAGACGGTGTCCGTCGGTAGTTACCAGTCTGAGTCCGTCATCGGTAAACTCGAATAAAGTTCCCATCATAGCAGGACGCATTTCTTCTTTGCTCATTGCGAAGGCGCATTTATCAAAAGCGTGTCGAAGCTCAATGCCGTTGATTATAACTTCATTTATGTCTTTGGCGCTTTTATCAGCCTCAACAGACGGAATTTCAGGAAACTCGTCCGCGTCCAGATAACTGATTGTGTATTTACCCATATCAGTTACAATGTTGATTTTTTTATTCGCCGCTAATTTAAAATGAATTGTGGTGTCCTTAAGAGAGCGCACAACATCATTTAATAAACGTGCGGGTACAACTATTTTTATATTTTCTTCGGCAACAATATTTAATGAGGATTTTAAAGATATCTCAAGATCAGTAGCGTAGATGGTCAACTGACCGTCCTTAACTTCGAATAAAAAATTCTCCAGAATAGGCATCGGTGTACGTGTCGGAACTGCCGGAATGATCTTACTAAGAAGTTTTTCCAGTTCTTTGCTATTAACCTTGAATTCCATAAATCTTCTCCTTGTTGAGTCAAAAAATATCAAAAATTGGCGCAACTTTCAATTTATCATTGATCTTCTTTATCAACATTACAGAGGCCCTTATTATTATATATAGGTTATATTTTAAAAAATATTTAATAATAATAATAGTGTGGATATGTTGACAACTTAATATTACTTCTATTTCAAATCAGATTCTAATAATACTGCTGCTGCTGAATTGTTAATAACTTTTTGTGAAGCGGCAGTTATCAAACGTAAGGGGAGCGAACTGATATTATACACACTTTCTATACAAGTTACACACCGGGTATCAACATTCAATTAAGAAGCGCTCATTTCAATTTTATTTTTAAGAGTATCCAGAGTCTCTCTGATTTTTGGATCTTTGAGAGCCAACTGCTCAATACTTGACTGAGAATGAATAACGGTTGAATGATCTCTTCCCCCAAAATGAAGACCGATTGTTTTGAGAGAGAGTTTGGTCATTTGTTTGGAAAGATACATTGCCATCTGCCGCGCAAAAACCACTTCCTTTCTCCGGTTTTTCTCGCGAAGTTTATTTTCTTCAACCCCAAAAAATTCACAAACAATTTTAGTGATCAGTTCAACAGATACTGTTACCTGCTTATTGGTAGAAACTTCCCGTACGGTTTTCTTTACAAACTCGAAATCGATCTCTTTTGAATTAAGAGAAGAGCTGGCAAGAAGTTTTATCAGGCAGCCTTCAAGCTCCCTTATGTTCGAAGAAATGTTCTGGGCAATATATTCAACTATCTCTCTTGAAAGGCTGATGCCGTAAACTTCGCTCTTGTTTTTGAGAATGGCAACACGCGTCTCAAAATCCGGCGGCTGAATATCCGCAGAAAGCCCCCATGAAAATCTTGAGATTAGTCTTTCATTCAGCCCTTTAAGATCCTTCGGCGGTTTGTCGCTCGAAAGAATTACCTGTTTTCCAGATTGGTGAAGAGTATTAAATATCTGAAAAAACAGATCCTGAGTTTTTTCTTTCCCGACAAGAAACTGTATATCATCTATTATCAACGCATCCATGCTTTTGTAAAAACCGGAAAAATCATTAAGAGTATTACTCTGAATAGCCTCTACGAATTCGACGGTAAAAGCATCACTGGAAATATAGATAACACGTTTACGGGGATCTGTTTCCAAAATCTTATTTCCAATGGCATGAATAAGGTGTGTTTTTCCAAGACCGACGCCCCCGTAGATAAATAAAGGGTTGAAGGATGTCTGTCCGGGGCTATCACCAACAGCCATTGCCGCCGCCCGGGCGAGCTGGTTGCCTTCCCCTTTTATGAAATTATCAAAAGTATAGCGGGGATTTAAAAAGGTTTCGTAGTCGAGCGGTTTAATCTGAGGAGTCGGGGCAATACTTCCGTTTATAGGGATGACAGGAGCCGGCTCATCGGCGGCAATTTTCTCTTCATAGATTACATAAATAAGTC
This sequence comes from Ignavibacteriae bacterium HGW-Ignavibacteriae-3, assembly GCA_002839795.1. GTDB lineage: Bacteria > Bacteroidota > Ignavibacteria > Ignavibacteriales > Melioribacteraceae > Fen-1258. The sequence continues at coordinate 31,237 of PGYS01000001.1, forward strand.
TGCCCTCTTCGCCGAGAACTTGTGAAACAGTTTTGTTTATAAGAGTGTTATAATGTTCCTCTATCCATTCAATAAAAAAATTATTAGGAACATAAATTTTGAGAGTAGAGTTTTCGATTTCAAAGGGTCTTATGGGGAGAAACCATGTGTTATACGTGATAAAAGGAACATTTTCTTTAATTAATCCCAGACACTCTTTCCAGATATCCTTGGCGTTTTTTTCAAGTTGAAGGTTGTTAGACATCTCGGCTGCGTTTTGCATTTTATCCACAATACAGAAGATTGAAAAAGGTAAAAAAAACTAATTATTTAAGCGAAAAAATAAACAGACACAAAAGCAATCAACAAATTATTAACATTAATTAGCGCCCGTAAAACAGTTCCCGGGAGTAATTTACGGGATAATCCTAATCAAGATGAACATCCGCAGAAAATTTTATATTAAAACCACGCCACCCGTTTATATTGTGGAACGTTCCACAAAAACAAGTTATTAACAAGTTGCTAACACGCCAATTTTCCTCTTCTGGCGGAGGGTGAAAATATGTTTTGAAACCTATTTGTGCAAATTATTTCTTCAATTTTAAAAAATTATTTTTTCCTTTTTTCCGGTTTTGAATAGAGAATAAGTAGAGCTAATTTTGTGCCGAATGATTTATTAAGCAATTATGTAATCAGGAAAAAAATGAAAAACATTTTGGTTGTTTTTACCGGCGGGACATTTTCAATGCGGGTGGATGAAAAAACTAAATCCGCAATTCCTTTTTTTCATGGCGAAGAATTAGTCCGGATGATTCCACAAGCACGCCCATTGGCAAATTTATCTGTTTATGAATTTGGAAATTTTCCCGGACCCCATATAACCCCGGATCTAATGCTGGAACTTTCAAAAAAGATTAAAGAATTTGTTAAACGAGATGACGTTGACGGAGTTATAGTAACACATGGAACGGATACGCTGGAGGAAACTGCATATTTCCTGGATCTTACAATAAAGACGGAAAAACCGATAGTGGTAATAGGGGCAATGAAAACCAGCAGTGAGCCTGATTGGGACGGACCAAAAAACCTGATTGATGCAATCCATATTTGTAATAATATAAATAGCAGGGGAATTGGCGTTCTTGTCTGTTTGAACGGAGAAATTAATGCCGCAAGCGAAGTTACAAAAACTCATACGGAGGACGTAGAAACATTCCGCAGTCTTGATTTTGGGACTCTCGGATTTGTTGATAGAGGAAAAGTATTTTATAACCGTATGCCGAGAAAGCTTGATGTAATAGAAACCGATAGTATCAACTCTAATGTGGATCTAATTAAAGTCTATGCCGGAATGAACGATAAGTTTTTCCGCTACTCTGCCGAAAGCGGTGTGAATGGAGTTGTGGTTGAAGCTCTTGGGGTTGGAAACGTTCCGCCACCAGCGTTCGACGGAATAAAATATATTGTGGAAAGAAATATTCCCGTAGTTCTTGTTTCACGGTGCCCGGCAGGAGAAACCCTTGATATTTACGGGTATCCGGGAGCTGGTAAGTGGTTAAAAGAAATGGGCGTAATCTTTACGGATTTCCTTAATGGACAGAAAGCCCGGATAAAACTTATCGTCTGCCTTGGATTGACAGAAAATCATAATGAATTGAGAAAAATGTTCACATAACTTGATGATTAATTCTTCGTTCAATAAAATCGCTGTTTGGAAACCGCTTCTTCCCTGGGTAGGAACGGTAATTCTTTTTCCGGCTGTAGTGTATTACACTTTAAACGGGGGCAAATTTACATTTATAGATTATGTTAATCTCCTTATTCATGAAGGGGGGCACGGAATATTCCGAATTTTAGGAAAATTTCTATACACACTCGGCGGAACTCTGATGCAGTTAATCATTCCGGGAATGTTCGTCGTCTATTATTTTATAAATAAAAAAATTTTCGGCACACAAATCTTCCTTGTTTGGCTTGGAGAGAACCTGCTAAACATAAGTGTTTATGCTTCCGATGCGCGGGCTCAAAGACTTCCTCTCCTCGGAGGCAATAAAGTTTATCATGACTGGAACTGGCTTTTAACTCAAACCGGGCTGCTCGAATACGACCATACCATAGGATGGTTTTTTTACATAACCGGTGTTATTGTTTTTGTTGCCGCCCTTTTGGCGCCTTTAGTTGTTGGCGAATCTACAGACTCAAAACTAAATCTCGATTTATAGTTAATCACTTCTTTTTTGCCTGAATTGTTTGCCAGGAGAGCGATCTTCTGAGATGAAACGGATCAATGTAGTTTCTGTTAAGATTTACAAGAGCCATATAATATCCTATCACCCTCTCATAATCATTAATATAATTTGCGGAAACTGCGCCCAGATAGTAAAAGTTTTCAGCATCTATTGATTCAAACAATTCCGGTTTCATCCTAAGGATACTTTCTGCCCGCAGGCACATCTCCGCAGAGTATTTATATTCACCATTGATTAGGAACCCGTTTGCCAGCTGAAGGTAGACTTTTACTTTGGAGAGACTGTCCGGGCGTGTAGTTTTAATAAACACCGCGGCTTCCTTTTTTATCGAAAATAATTTCAGGAAAGTAGTGGCGTTGGTTTTTTCTAAAATCAGGGCGTTATTATAATCTTTTAAAACCTGCGAAGAATCTGGAAATAAAGTAAACAGTTTTTCAAGAATGCCCGCACGGGAATCTTTAATGGAGAGCCTTTCAAGGGCCTTAACGTAAAGTGTATTGGCATCATAATCGCGCGGATATAATTCCAAAAGATATTTTGCTAAACCGAATGCATAACGGTTGTTTACATTTGTATTAAATAGGTAGTTGATTGTTTCAACTATGTCCCCCTTGCCGGGAGTATTATTTCTGACAAAGTCTTTCACTAACAATCCCCCGGAAAGCGTATCGAACTTTTCATCGAATGTGTATATGTAGCCCGATGGTTTGCCGATATAAAATGATTTCGGCGCAAGAAACTCCAGCCGGGGAAAAATTTCCGAATTGACCGGAAGCTCCGATGTCATTTTAAAAAAACCGCGGGGCGATACCGTCTGACAGGACAGGAAACTGAAAATGCTTTTAATGCCGATGCGGTCAAAATCTTCTTTGATCTCATTCGTTGAGAATTTTCTTTTAAGAAGAGTCTCATTCAATGTAATTTCATTTTTCGATCCGACGAGAATAATATCATTAGCTATAGAGCCCCACATTTGGGCATTGGGAAAAACGGAGGCAAATGTATTAAGAACAAGCTTCACTACATCATCATCAGCCTCGTATAAATGAAACCATTGTACCATAATACCGTTGGAATCAAGGGCCGCGGAACATCTTTCAAAATATTCTTTTGAAAATAAATTTCCGATGCCGGCAATCCAGGGATTTGAAGGCTCAGAAATGATCACATCATATTTCTCCCTGGAGAGCTTCATCAAAGTTATTGCGTCTTCGTTGACCAGCTTGAGACGGGGATCCTCTATACAATTTCGGTTTTCATTATTGAAAAACTTTGCGGCTCTGATTACTTCGTTGGATATTTCCGCGCATGTAATCTTGTTCACGGGATGAGTCAATGCCGACCCTATTGTGGTGCCGCTTCCGAAACCGACGACGAAAACATTTTTTGGATCCGGATGAAGCATCATTGGTATCTGGGCAAGCAAAACCTGTGTGGGCATATCTAAATATGAGCTTGCGTCGGGCTTCCCGTTTATGATCAATCTCTTATTATTGGAATTAGTAATTGATTGAGTAACAGCGACGGTTGCGTTAATTCCCTCCTCATAAAAAATAATATTTTCGGTTTCCGATTCTTTAGAAAATTCAGAAAAAGATGATGGAGGCAGATTTCCCAATGAGCGGAAAACTCCCTTAATCATTACAGACCTGTTCCAAGTCGGGAAAAGAACTATATAAAGGACAAATGACATTGCGAAGAAGAAGGAATATGAGGACCTGGTGATGAAGGAATATGAACCGTACGTCCAGAGCAGAATAATAGCCGCTAAAAGATTAAGTAAAATTCCGATTTCAAAAGTGCCTTTAATTCCCAAAAGAGGTATTAAAAATACTCCGGCGAAAATAACTCCCGCCACCGTTCCAACAGTATTTACTGAAAAAATCTTTCCTACCGAGAAGCCTATTTTCTTATTCGAGCTGGAGAGAATATCGGATGCGATAGGAAGCGCCATTCCCATGAATAAAGTGGGGATGACCATTATGGAGAAGCTTATGGCAAACTCGAGCCCAATGAAAAGTCCGAAAGATTCCGATGTTCGAGTTAAAAACGAGGATGTTCGCCAGAAGATATAAGGAAGCCGTTCGTACAGCAGAAGCACAGCCATAGTTGAAAAAGCAATTGCGGCCTGAGTGAAAGTGAGAAGTTTTACATAATTATATTTTCTAAATATATTTTTCGATATAATGAGACTGCCTATAGTTATTCCCCCAATGAACGCGAGCAGCATAATAGAAAAGGCGTAAGTTGAGGAGCCGAAAAAATTTATTAGAAGTCTTACCCAGACCATTTCATAAATCAACGCCGCCATTCCCGAAATCCCCGCAACAATTACAACCGCGATTGTAGTTTTTTTGTCAAAGTCCGGAAATTCTTTTGTAGAGCCATCTTCGTTTATAAGATCGGAAACTTCAGGCAATATATTTTTACTTTTCAGTGAAATAATAAGCCCTATCAATCCCGCCAGGATATTCAGCGCCGCCGTGGCATAGATGGTAGTATTCAACCCAAATTCTTTAATTAAAACAAACCCAGCGAATACAATACCGACTACAGCGCCGAATGAGTTAAGAAAATAAAGGATGGCGATCTCCCTGCGGGCATTCTGAAGTTTATCCACAAAAAATTTACTGAGCACCGGAAGCGTTCCGCCCATTGCTGCCGTCGGTGCAAACAACAGAAGCGCGGCAATAATAAATCTTAATCCGGTAAAGAAAATATTTTGAGATGAAACATTTAATCCCGATGCAGCCTGAATAAAGAGGTCTCCTGTCCAACCGCTGATGGCGGGATACGCTAAACAGTAAGCTCCGATAAAAAGCTCAAGTATAGAGTAAATTCTTACCGGATTTTTAAATAAATCTGCTCGCTTGCCAAAGAAATAGTTTCCAAATGCCAGTCCCCCCAGAAATGTTGCCAGCACGGTCATTTGAGCGTAAGTCGTGTTGCCAAGGAACAGACTTAGAAACTTAAACCACACTATTTGATAAATTAATCCGGCTATTCCGCTTACGACAAAAAGCAATGCAATTACGGCCTTAAGGTTCTGCTTTTGAGCGCTCATCAAAATTCCTCTTTACAAAGTTCCGGATGCAAATTAATAAAGGTTTTCTGAATTAGAATGATCTGGCGCAAATTAAATAAATAAGAAAAGACGGTTGCGGGAGTATTAAATATTCACACAGTAATGCTACGGCATAAATATAAGCTGGATGATGATAAAAAGCGGAAGTAGAATAATCAGAGAGAATTTAAAAATATAGGAGAAGAAATCAGGCATCTTGATGTTATTCTCCTCAGCAACGGCCTTAACCATAAAATTAGGGCCGTTGCCAATGTAAGTCATAGATCCAAAAAATACAGCGCCAACTGAGATCGCTTTTAATATGGACTCGGGAATTCCGGCTACCAGTTCGCCGGAATTTATCCCCAGACCTAAAGCAAGGGAGTGAAATGTAACGGCGGTTGGAGTGTTGTCCAGGAAGCTGCTCAGGAAGCCGGAATAATAATAGAATTCGTGAGGAAGAGTTACTCCCAGAGATTTTGCGTTGGACTCTAAATATAGAAGACAGGGAACCATTGTTGTAAAAATGCCCATGAAAAGATAGCCCACCTCTTTGATGGGCTCCCACGTAAAATTATTTGATACTCTAACAAGTTTCGAGGTGAACAGAAGAGAGAAGATGGCCATTGCGAGGATCACCGCCTCGCGTATAAATTTGAAATAATGATTCCGCGCTATGAAAGAAAAATATTGCTCGTTCAAAAAAGCCACCGAGAGCACCACACCGATTAGCCATATGAAATTTAATTTTCCCGAAATTTTTATTGGTTTGATATACCGTTTGTCTGCCTCGACTGCCTCTTTTGGCTCTTTTTTATGATAGTAAGAGTCGACTCCAAAATATATAGTCAGCAGCAATAGATTAGTAATAAACCATTCGGGGGCCAGGTTCAAAAACCACGTGAAGGGCGCTCCGCGCAGATACATCATAAATAAGGGCGGATCTCCCAGAGGAGTAAGCATTCCCCCGCAATTTGCAACAATGGAGATAAAAAATAAAATTGTATGTACTTTAAATCGCCTCTCTTTATTTGTATGGATCAAAGCTCTGATTAAGAGCATTGCAGCCCCGGTTGTCCCCATAAACGAAGCAAGCAGCGCTCCGGTGGCCAGAAAAAGAGTGTTGACCGACGGCTTTGCCTCAATGTCTCCATCGAGAAAGATTCCGCCTGTAATTGTAAAGAGCGCCCCAAGCAATATTATAAAGGGAACGTAATCGAAAAAGATAGATTCAAAAAGCTTATCGCTGAGACCGGCGGCAAAAAGATAGATCACTATCGGAAAGCTTAGAATGACTGCGATCAGGAGTTTATTCTTATTCTTTTCCCAGAAGTGATTCCAGAACAGAGGAAATACTGCGATCGACAAAAGCATCAATATAAATGGAAGCATTGCAATTAGCGGTACATGAATATTTCCATCTTCCATAAAAGAATCCATATTAGATAAAAAGCAAGCCTGACATATTTTGCATAAAATAATTTTACCGGAATTGAGTGTGCAAAAATACAAAAGCTCCCCGAAGAATGGGACTAAAAATATTTTATTTTTTTAATAGATCTCTAATTTGTGTAAGGAGGAGAACCTCTTCGCTTGGTTTTTGCGGTTCCGCGGGCTTGGCTCCTTCTTTTTTCATTAAGCGGTTCATCCCTTTAACAACCAGAAATATTGAAAAGGCCACAATGATAAAATTAACTATGGTATTGATAAATTTGCCGTATAGAATTTCAACCGGCTTCCCGGAATTAACGGGAGTTGTTAGTTTAAATGAAAGATCTGTAAAATCGATTCCGCCAATGAGGACCCCAAGCGGCGGCATTAAAATATCATTCACCAGAGAAGTGACTATGGATCCAAATGCCGCGCCGATGATAATGCCTACAGCCATGTCAAGAACATTCCCCCTCTTGGCAAATGTTTTAAATTCTTCAATCAGTTTCATGTCTGTGCTCCTATATTAAAAATATGTAAGTAATCTTTATATGCGAACAATCTGTTCCTCTGCTGTCCCGTTATTTCCTCAAGCAGATTGATTTCAAGAAACTTCGTTATTAAAATATTAGAAGTCTGCTTGTTAAGACCCAGCTCTTTGGTAACGAATGAAAGAGAAACGATCGGTTGTCGTGAAAGCAGATCAAGGAATCTAAAAGCCTGGACTGAAGAAATTCCTTTTTCCAAAATAATATTGTAATCCCGCTCTCTTAAATTTATTGTTTTGCTGATTATCGATAGAGTCTCTCCGGCGGCTTGAATAATCCGGCTCAGAAAGAATTTTATCCAAAGTTCAAGATTCCTGTTTGTCTCCAGATCCGAAAGGTGATCGAAATACTCATTCCGCTTCTTGTAGAACTGATTTGATAATTGAAGGATTGGCGAACTTAATCTTTTCTTCCAGAGAAGGTGAAGCTGACTTAATATTCTTCCCGTTAAACCATTGCCCGCTGCAAAAGGATGTATAAGTTCAAATTGAGCATGAACTAATGCGGCATTAATAATCACAGGATACGAAATATTAGAGGCTATAAAATGCTGAAGCTCGGTCATCAGGCCGGGAATTTCCACCGGCGCCGGAGGAGCATATTTTGATCTGAGTGAATTTGTGGGATCAATTAAAGAGTTGGTTTTCCTGAATTCACCGACATCTTTTCTATTATTCTCAAGCTCCTTGTATAATTCTAGATGAATTGATTTAATAATGTGAGAAGAATTTGAAACATCACGGAGCAATTTTTGGCCGATGGACAGCGATTTGATGTAATTGTATATTTTTTTTGTACCGTCTGCATTATCTTCAAGAAACATTCTGAACAGATAGTCCGGGGATATTTCGAGACCGTCAATTCTGTAACTGCTGTAGGCCTCTATTAATTCTAAAATGTATATAAGCGAATGATTTTCTGATAGAAGGCTTATCGCGCCATCCAGCCGATAAAGCGCTATATCCGCCTCATTAATCAATGAAAATATTTCTGAATCGAACCTTATTTTAGGGTCGGGCGGTAATTTTAGCATATCATAGTCAAATAATGTTGACTAAATATGCCGAGAAATTTTAAATAAGTCAATAGCTGTGGACTAAGATTTTTATAAATGTAGCTTTATTCATTTATTGCTAACCAATTTGGTACATTCACCTGCGCAGAGGTGAATTTATCCCCAAGTTCTACATTAAGTGACTATTTAAGAATGGAAAGTCAGGTTAAAAGATCTTCGTCCCTGTAAAGCATTAGAATGGCGGATTGAGATACAATTACAAATTTTTCTTTTTCGATTTCAACTTCAATGGCGTCTTTTCGTAAAAAAATAGCAAAATCACCCTCTTTGGCCTGGAGCGGGATATATCTTGTGGATTTTTTGTCGCGCCACGGTTCGTCATCATCCGTTGGCATTCCGATCGGGTATCCCGGCCCGGCCTTTATGACATATCCGCCCTGGACTTTTTCTTTCTCCTGCACACCCGGAGGAAGATACAATCCGCTGTTCGTCTTGTTAATGTTTTCTTCCGGCTTTACAAGTACACGATCGCCGACAATTATTATTTTTTCTGTATTGATCAAGTTGCCAACAATTTTTGTTTTTAAAATAGTGAATGAATAAGTAAGCATCAAATTGTTATCTTTAAATCAAAAGGTAAAAAAATATGAGCGAGTTCTGGGACACACGCTATTCCAGTCGGGAATATATTTATGGAAAAACGCCGAACATATTCCTGGAAGGAGAGCTTAATAAAATCAAACCGGGGAAAATTCTTTTTCTGGGCGAAGGCGAAGGAAGAAACGCCGTCTATGCCGCATCGCTCGGTTGGGAAGTCGACGCCGTGGATTACAGCGCCGCCGGAAAAGATAAAGCGGAGAAGCTGGCTGCGGAGAAGAAAGTAAAAATAAATTACCGCGTTGAAAATCTGGCTGATTTTAATCCCCGGCAAAACTATTATGATGCTGTAGTGCTAATTTATCTGCATCTGGACGAGGTTCTGCGCGAAAACGTTACTCTTAAATCTATTTCTGCGCTGAAAAGAGAAGGTAAAATAATTCTGGAAGCCTTTGAAAAAGACCAGTTGAAATACAGCTCCGGCGGACCCGCGAACGAAGAGCTTTTGTATTCTCTTTCCGAAATTGCGGAGGATTTTATAGACCTCGAGTTTGAAAAATTCTCCAAAGAAATCATACAATTAAACGAGGGCAGTAAGCATAAAGGCAAAGCAGCGGTAATCAGGTTCGTTGGAGTCAAAAATTGACGGCCGTAATTATTAACAAGGAAAAGCTGTTTGATATACTTTCTTGAGAACAGCTAATAAAATCTTTCAGATGACCAATACCACCCCACTCGCGTTAATTCAAATTATCTTCACGGATCCCCAATATTAATATTACCCGGCAAAAAAAGCTAAATTCCATTCTATCATGACAATGGTGAGTGGAACATATTTCTCTATGTATTTGTTATCTTGCTGACAATTAAAATGAGAAAAAGAATTATGAAAGTTGGAATAATAGGCAGCGGAATGGTTGGAGCCACTTCGGCATATGCAATTATGATGAGAAAGGCGGCAAATGAAATTGTTCTGATTGATGCAAATCAAAAACGTGCGGTAGCCGAAGCAGAAGATATTCAGCACGCTGTTCCATTTGTTCACGCAACAGATGTTTATGCGGGAGGATATGAGGATTTGTCCGACGCCAAAATTATAGTGATTGCCGCAGGAGCAAGCCAGAAACCTGGAGAAACACGGCTTTCGCTGATGGAACGAAATGCCTCGATTCTAAGAGAGATAATTTCAAATGTGGCCAGAGTAAACACGAGACCGTTGTTTCTTATTGCCACAAACCCCGTTGATATTATCACACACATCAGTGTTAATATTGCCAAGGAATTTAACATTCCGGCGGAAAGAATTATTGGAAGCGGAACAACTTTGGATACAGCCAGATTTCGGACGCTGCTTGGAAAACATATAAATGTAGACCCTCAGAATATTCATGCTTATGTAATCGGCGAACACGGGGATTCAGAGGTTCTGACATGGTCCAATATAGATATAGGAGGAGTGTCATTTGAAGATTTTACCGAATTCAGAAGTATTTCATTCAACGAAGAAATCAAACGGGAAATTGACAATGGAGTGCGCAACGCTGCTTACAAAATTATTGAAGGAAAAGGATCAACTTATTACGGTATAGGAGCCGCAATCGCAAAATTAGTTGATGTAATTAACCGGGATAACCGCGCCGTGCTAACGGTCAGCACCTTTAAAGAAGATGTTGAAGGGATAAAAAATGTAACTCTCTCGCTTCCCCACTTGATCGGCGGAGAGGGAGACCTGGGCGTTCTTCCCATCCGGTTAAATGTTAAGGAAAAGGCATTGTTGAAAAAAAGCGCTCAGATTATTCGTGAAAAAATAAATGAGTATGAGAACAAGAAATAATCAAATGCTTTGCTGGAATTAGTGTCCTGGCCAATTAATCCGGTAAAACAATATTAATTTATCCGCGGGCTTTATAGGTAAATATATTCGCAGAAAAGAAGACGAATTAAACTTCCATTTCAATCCCGACCGGACAATGATCGGATCCCATAACTTCCTGCAGGATGAATGCATCTTTTATATTCTTCTTAAAATTATCCGAAACAAAAAAGTAGTCTATTCTCCATCCCACATTTCTGTCCCTGGCAAAAGTTACCTGATCCCACCACGTGTATTGTTCCGGTTCCTGATTGAACATTCTGAAAGTATCATGATAACCGTGTGAGAAAAATTTGTCCAGCCACTCTCGTTCAATTGGTAAAAAACCGGAAACTTTTTCATTTTCTTTGGGCCGGGCTAAATCTATTTCTTTATGTGCGGTGTTTACATCGCCGCAGATAACAAGTTTTTTGTCGTTTGATTTCAAGTTTTCAGCGTAGTTAAGAAAAGCATCATAAAAATCCATTTTATATTTAAGACGCTCTTCCCTGGCTTTTCCGTTGGGATAGTAAATGTTAATCAGTACAAACTTTTTATACTCAGCGATAATAATTCTTCCCTCATCGTCAAACTTTGGAATGCCAAAACCATGTTCAACTTTTACCGGCTTTTCTTTTGTATAGATTGCTACGCCGCTATATCCTTTTTTAACAACCGATGATGAGAAATATGATTTATACCCATTGATGTTCAGGAGATCATCAGAAAGCTGCTCCGGACGGGCTTTCGTTTCCTGAAGACAAAGAATATCTGGATCTTCCTTAACGATCCAACCGACCAATCCTTTTTTCTCCGCTGCGCGGATTCCGTTTACGTTCCATGACAGAAGGCGCATTTTGACTTTTGGCATTAGTGGTTCCTTGTATAGTTGTCGCACAAAACATAATCAGATGCTGTTAATCTAACGAAAATTAAAGAATAAAAGTTTATTTGGAATTTAATCGGAGCCTAACAAAAAAGATCATTTTGGAAACTCGCCGTTTATGGAAATATATTGTTTACAGACGAAGTTCTTTTTCACGCAGTTCGTTCATATAGAATTCTTTTGGATTTAGACCGACTAATCTTATTTCCTTTGCGTAATTAATCAGCACTTGTGCCGGTTCAATTCCGGTTGTTCCGCCGGTACGGATTTTTGTCTGCATTACTCTTCTTGGATTTTATTTTTTCGTGTTTCTAAAAAAACAGATTCCACAATTTAATAATTCATGACCGGGTGAAAAGTAAAGCTCCCAGGGTTTGTCGGAAATAATGGAAGCTTCGGAAACTATATCTTGACTTTTAAGTTTCCCCGGTTTATTTTGGAAACCAGAAAAACAAATTTAGTTTCCGGGAGATCTGATGGAAGAAAATGAGCAAATTTTAGACGCTATTCAGGATAAGTTCTTCAAAACCGGTTTTTATAATACCACTATGGACGAGCTCGCCTCGGAACTAAGGATGAGCAAAAAAACCATCTACAAATTTTTTCCTTCTAAAAGCGATCTGGTAGACGCCATAGCGGTGCGTTTTACGGAACAGATGAAAGGAAAAATTCTTCCGATTCTGGAAAGCGATAAAAATGCAATTGAAAAACTGGACGGATTAATAATTCTTTTGAGCAGCACGGCCGGCAGAATAGGCGACCGGATGTTCGGTGAATTGAAAAATCATTTTCCTTCCGTCTGGGAAAAGGTTGATGCCTTTAGAACCGGCATGATGTACGGGAATATTACCAAGATTATCGATCAGGGGAAACAGGAGGGGTTGTTTATAGACTACCCCACGCCAATCATTATGAATATCATGATAAACGCAATACGCTCGACGGTTAATCCGGATTTTATAATTAACAATAATTTTTCGATGGTAGTTGCCGCAAAAACTACTTTTAAAATAATAGTCGGGGGAATATTAACGGACAAAGGGAGAGAACTTTTTAACTTAACAATCAACAAGAATTAATCATGAAAAAGATAACTGCTTTTATTTTAATCCTGCTCGCCTCAACTACGGTGCTGCCTCAGACAAAACTCACTCTCGATGAGTGTTACACAAAAGCACGCAACAACTACCCTCTTATAAAACAGAAAGAATATATCGCCAGGAGCGGCGAGTTCAGTGTGAGCAATGTATGGAAAAACTATCTTCCTCAAATTACAATAAGCGGACAGGCGACTTATCAGTCAGATGTAACCGCTCTTCCTATTTCTCTTCCGGGAATTAAAATCGATCCCCTTTCGAAGGATCAGTCTAAAGTCGTGGCAGATGTATCCCAGACAATTTGGGACGGTGGCGTGATGAGTGCCCAGGCGGGAATTCAAAAAGCCGGGGCGGAGGCGGAGGATCAAAAAATAGAAATTGAGCTTCTGAAAGTGAAAGACCGCATTAATCAGATTTACTTTGGGATACTGCTTATCGATGAACAGCTTCTTCAAAATGAATTGGTAAAAAGAGATTTAAATACAAGTATGGTTAAACTGAAAGGCGCTTATGAATATGGAACTGCCACCAGTACAAATGTTGATCTCCTGAAAGCAGAATTGCTAAAAGCGGACCAGAGATTAATTGAATTGAAATCATCAAAGAAATCTTACATTGAAATGCTCGGAATGCTTATTAATGAACCATTGGACGAGTCTCTTCATCTTGAAATACCGGCCGCTCAGAACTATTCCGGAATCACCGGTATTAACCGCCCGGAGCTTAAATTATATTCGTCTCAGAAAAATGTGATCGAAAGTCAAAATACACTTGCCGTCTCTAAAATCCTTCCCAAAGCAAGTTTGTTTTTTCAGGGAGGATACGGAAAGCCAACACTTAATATGCTCAAAAATAATTTCGACTGGTTTTATGTCGCCGGGGCAAAATTAAGCTGGTCCCTTTCTAATTTATATACTTATCAGAATGAGAGTGAAATTGTTGAATTGAACAGAAAATCTGTCGATGCCCAGAGAGAAACTTTTCTGCTCAATACCAACCTTTCTCTTAAACAGCAGCTCAATGAGATCGAAAAACTTGAAGAACTAATAAAAATAGATAAGAATCTTATGGAGATCAGAACTTCCGTTAAAAACGCGGCACTGGCACAGCTGGAAAATGGAGTAATTACGTCTAGTGACTTTATAAGGGAGCTTAATGCTGAGGATCAGGCGAGGAAGAATTTATCGATTCATGCAATTCAGCTATTGCTTGTGCAGCAGAATTATAAACTTACATCCGGAAATTAATTATTAACTAACAATAGATATTAAAATGGAAAAGAAAATCAGAAACCTAATGATTCTTTTATCAATCCCGCTTCTGCTCGCGGCATGCGGAACCGGAAACGGCAAATTTGATGCTACCGGAACATTCGAATCCGAAGAGGTGATCGTTTCATCGGAAACAATGGGCAAGCTTGTTAAATTCGACGTTGAAGAAGGCTCGGTGCTTAAACAAGGACAGCCTGTAGGAGTTGTTGATACTCTGCAGCTATACCTTAAGAAGAAACAGCTTGCCGCATCAATTAATGCAATTCTCAGCAAACAGCCGGATATCGCCACTCAGCTTGCGGCAATTGAAGAACAGATTAAAACAGCCGTAACCGAAAAGAAGAGGATTGAAAATCTTGTTAAATCCAACGCGGCAACCACAAAACAGCTCGACGATATAAATGCTCAGCTTGATCTTCTTAATAAACAGTTGAATGCGGCTAAATCTAATCTCACGATTACAAGGCGGGGGCTGCAGAGTGAAACATATCCGCTTCATATACAAATTGAACAGATACAGGACCAGATAGATAAAAGCAAAATTATTAACCCGATAGACGGGACGGTTCTTACACGATATGCAAAACAGAACGAAATTACATCTAACGGAAAAGCGCTCTATAAGATTGCTGATCTTTCTCAAATGACTTTGCGCGCCTATGTGAACGGCGATCAGCTAGGCCAGATTAAGCTGGGACAAAAAGTTAATGTGTTCGTGGATAAAGGAGACGGAGCACAGAAAGAAATGAACGGAGAAATATATTGGGTTTCTTCAAAAGCAGAGTTTACACCCAAAACTATTCAGACCAAAGATGAACGGGCCATTCTTGTTTATGCTGTCAAGATTAAAGTTGTAAATGACGGTTATCTTAAAATTGGCATGTACGGCGAGGTTAAATTTTAATAACATTTTGCGACCCCCGCAGGCAGGGATGCAAGAAAAAGAAGTTCTTTATATGAAAGCAGTCGAATTAGAAAATATTGTTAAAACATATTCAGCAAAGAAATCAACAGTTGTGGCTGTGAATGATGTTTCGTTTTCTGTTAATGAAGGGGAAGTCTTCGGTTTGATTGGTCCTGACGGTGCCGGCAAAACATCAATTTTCCGTATTCTTACAACCCTCCTGCTTGCGGATAAAGGAATCGCCAATGTTCTTGGATATGATGTTGTAAAAGAATGGAAAACAATACGAAGTATCGTCGGCTATATGCCTGGAAAATTCTCTCTCTATCAGGATTTAACCGTTGAAGAAAACCTTGAGTTCTTTGCCACGATATTCAATACAACTATTCAGGAAAATTATGATCTGGTTGCGGATATTTACAAACAGCTGGAGCCATTTAAAACGCGCCGCGCCGGAAAACTCAGCGGCGGAATGAAACAGAAGCTGGCACTCAGCTGCGCCCTAATTCATAAACCTAAAATTCTTTTCCTCGATGAACCGACAACGGGCGTGGACCCCGTTTCAAGAAAAGAATTCTGGGAAATGCTTAAACGGCTTAAAACGATGGGGATCAGCATTGTTGTGTCTACTTCTTATATGGATGAGGCAAAACTATGCGACAGAATTGCCCTGATGCAAAACGGCCAAATCATGAAAATAGATCGGCCCCAGACTATTGTAGATGAATTCGGAAAAAATCTTTACGCTGTTAACTCGGCTAACATGTTTAGGCTATTAACCGATCTGCGCGCCTATCCGCAAACTGAAAGCTGTTTCGCCTTCGGTGATAAACATCATCTTACTATGAAAGAGGACAATCCCAAAATGTTGAACGATTATCTGACAAACGCCGGTCACAATGATTTTAATATTTCGAAAATTGAACCGGGAATTGAAGATTGTTTTATGCAACTGATGAAAATTTAAAAGCTTCTCGGTTTCTTAACAGTAAAAAATATGCAGAAAAGACACCGGGGCACAAAGAAAAAAGTATATGACAAACGAAATAGTAATAAAGACAGACAAACTCACTAAAAAATTCGGCGATTTCACAGCTGTAAACGAAATCTCCTTCGAAGTAAACAAAGGCGAAATTTTCGGATTTCTGGGAGCCAACGGTGCCGGAAAAACGACCGCAATGAAAATGCTTATTGGAATTTCAAAACCGAGTTCCGGAAGCGCAGAGGTGGCCGGCTTTGATGTTTATAAACAGACCGAGCAGATAAAAAAAAATATAGGCTACATGAGTCAGAGATTCTCTTTGTATGAAGACTTAACAATAAAAGAAAATATTCAGCTCTTCGCGGGAATTTATGGATTAACTGATAAAGAAATTGAATCAAAGGGTGAAGCTCTGATTACTAAATTAAATCTGCAGAACGAATCCAATAAAGTTGTAGGGCAACTCCCGCTCGGTTGGAAACAAAAGCTTGCATTCAGTATCGCCATCCTCCACCGGCCGAAAATCGTTTTTCTTGACGAACCGACCGGCGGCGTGGATCCGGTTACCAGAAGACAATTCTGGGATATGATTTATGAAGCGGCAGACGGAGGCATAACTGTTTTTGTTACTACACATTATATGGATGAGGCCGAGTATTGCAGCAGGGTTTCTATAATGGTGGACGGAGTAATTACCGCCCTTGATTCCCCGGCGAATCTAAAAAAGCAGTACGTAGCAGGCTCAATGGAAGAGGTATTTATAATGCTGGCGCGTAAAGCAAAACGCGGAGAATAAAAATCTTTGTATCTCTGCAGAAATTATTCTCTCGCAAACCTGCCTGCCGGCAGGCAGGGTCGCAAAGAACGCAACGGAGAAGAGAAAAATAAATGAAACAGCTTTTTACATTCATAAGAAAGGAATTTCATCACATACTGCGTGATTACCGCACGATGATGGTCCTGCTCGGGCTGCCGATAGTTCAGCTCCTTATATTCGGATTTGCAATAACAAACGAAACCAGAAACAGTGCAATAGCGGTTTTAGATATTTCCAAAGATGAGGCAACACAAAACGTTATAACAAAATTGGAAAGTAGCAGGTATTTCGATATTGACAGGTCTTTAACTTCGTCTCAACAGATTGAACAGGCATTTAAAAATGGAAGGATAAAACTTGCTGTGATTTTTCAGCCGAATTTTCAAAACGAATTAATGCACTCGAATAATGCCCAGATTCAATTGATCGCCGACGCGACAGATCCCAACCAGGCCTCAACATTGGTGAATTACGCCAGCTCAATTATTATGGAATATCAGAGCGAATTAAATGATCAGAACAAACTGCCCTATACAATAAATACAGAAATGAGAATGCTGTACAATCCCGAACTTAAAGGTGCGTATACTTCTGTTCCGGGGGTTATGGCAATGATTCTTCTTTTGATTTCAACGATGATGACTTCCATCTCTATAGTGAAAGAGAAGGAGCTCGGAACTATGGAAATTCTGCTTGTTTCTCCCATGAAGCCGGCTATGGTTATCCTGAGCAAGGTGATTCCATACTTTATTGTTTCGCTTGTGAACATTGCAAGTATTTTGCTGCTGAGTGTTTTCGTTTTGGGGATGCCTATTCAGGGAAGCATATTTTTATTAATAGCGGTTACAATTTTATATATCCTCTGCGCGCTTTCGCTGGGAATTCTGATATCAACAGCAACCGATTCGCAGTTAGCCGCAATGCTCATTTCTCTGCTCGGTTTAATGCTTCCGGTAGTAATGTTAAGCGGATACGCTTTCCCCATAGCAAATATGCCGACCATACTTCAGGTTATCTCAAACATTGTTCCCGCCAAATGGTACATCATAATGGTTAAATCTGTTATGATAAAGGGAATGGGACTCGCCGGCATCTGGAAAGAATCCCTTATCATCGGCGGAATGACTGCGGTTTTTCTTTTGATCAGCATTAAAAGATTCAAGATAAGGTTATAATGAGAACACTTATTTTTTTATTGAGAAAAGAATTTTTGCAAATCTTCCGCAATAAGTTAATTCTGCGGATGATATTTGTAATGCCGGTAATGCAGCTTATTGTTCTCCCCTTTGCCGCTAATTATGAAATGAAAAATATTTTGCTCAGCGTTGTGGATAACGACCATTCGGAATACTCGAGGAAATTAATTAATGAGTTTACGTCCTCCGGTTATTTTATATTATCCGATGTATCTCCTTCGTATGAAAAAGCACTTAAAGTTATTGAAGACGACAAAGCTGATCTGATAGTTGAAATTCCCCGGGGGTTCGAGCGCGATCTGGTACGGGACAATCAAACAAAAGTTATGATCTCAGCCAATGCAATAAACGGTCAAACTTCCGGATTGGCAGTCTCATACTCGAATACAATAATTAAAGAGTTTAACAATAGGATCCGCGCCGAGTGGATTCAGCAGCCCCGTCTGAACCCTCTTCCGGTGGTTGAGATAACCAGCAATAACTGGTTTAATCCCAAAATGAATTATAAATACTTCATAGTTCCAGGTGTTCTTGCCCTCCTTGTTACGCTGATCGGTTTTATTTTAACATCGTTAAACATTGTAAAGGAAAAGGAAACGGGGACTATTGAGCAGTTAAATGTATCTCCTATCAAAAAGTATCAGTTTATACTCGGAAAACTCATTCCTTTTTGGATTCTTGGAATGTTCGTTCTGATTCTCGGATTTCTGATAAGCTTTATAGTTTATGGAATTTTTCCCGAGGGAAATTTTTTAATCGGATTTCTTTTCGCCGGAATATATTTAATCGCTATTCTGGGATTTGGGCTGCTTACATCAACATTTGCGGAAACACAGCAGCAGGCAATGTTTATAGCGTATTTCTTTATGATGATATTTGTTCTGCTTGGAGGTTTGTTTGCGCCAATAGAAAATATGCCGGATTGGGCCAAATATTTAACCTACATTAATCCGGTCAGTTATATTATAGAAGTGATGCGGATGCTGGTTTTAAAAGGCAGCGGATTTACAGATCTGTTAAAACATTTCGGAATAATCCTTCTTTTTGCCGTAGTGTTTAACGGACTCGCAATTTTCAATTATAAGAAAACAACGTGATAAAATGGATGAAAGCAGTTTTGATACTAAAAAAGTGAGTCATTTTGAAGAAATTGCCCGCAAAGCCGTTGTTGCTTACGACCAGCTTTTTTTAATGGCGCTCGCAGTCCTCTCTGATAATGAAAACTCAGAGAAAAATGTATTAGTTGTAGGATGCGGAACAGGAAAGGAGTTATTGACATTCGCAGAGAAAAAGAAAAACTGGAAACTGACCGGAGTGGACCCGTCGGAAGAAATGATAAATGTTTCCCGGGAAAAAATACAAGAAAATAAATTAAACGGCCGCGTCAGTTTGTTACATGGAGTGGTTAATCAACTGCCGGAAGAAAAAGAATTTGATGCCTCAACAGTAATATTTGTGCTGCGGTTTATCCCCGAAGATTCGGAAAAATTATCTTTGCTTAAAGATATATCCGATAGATTAAAACCGGGTGCGCGGATTGTTATTGTAGATCAGTTCGGAGAACGCGAAGATGACTCTTTCAGGGGACTGGTTGAAGACTGGAAAAAATACATGCTATATAACGGTATACCCTCTGAGGTTCAAAATAAAATTGCGGAACATGCAATGGCCCGGAGTGTTGTCAGTGAAGAAAGCATCAAAAAATTATTAGGCAAAGCCGGATTTAATAGAATTAAGACCTTTTATCAGGCATTTACAAATATTGGATATGTCGCTTATAAACAGAATTAAAATAAAAAATGAGAGACAAAAAACACGCAAGAAAATATTTGCGGCGGATTTTCTTCATTTTAATACCGGTCATAATTCTTAACAGCAAAGCAGAATCACAGACCGCCTCCAATTATGAGCTACCCTCAGGGCTAACAGCTTTTTCGCTATCGGATTCTTCTGAAATTCAAATATCAAAAAAATATTTTCTGCCCGCAGCAGAAATAGTTGGATTGAATTTTGCAGTCTGGGGGTATCATAGGTATTTGAGCGGAGAGGGGTGGTCCAATATCAGCTGGGAATCTATAAAATATAATTTTAAAAATGGATTCGAATGGGACGTGGACGGATATCTCGTCAATCAATTTTGGCATCCTTACCACGGATCAAATTATTTTAATCTCGCGCGCTCTAATGGCCTGAATTTCTGGGAGTCGGCGCTTTATTCTTTAGGCGGAAGCTTGATGTGGGAATATTTTATGGAAAATGAAAGACCTTCATACAATGACATTGTTAATACCCCCGTCTCAGGAACAATTCTTGGTGAAATATCATTCCGCGTTTCTAACTTAATAATTGATGAAAGCTCGTCCGGGCTGGAAAGATTCATTCGTGAATTTACTTCAACACTTCTGAATCCAATGCAGGGATTTAACCGGATGATCACGGGGGAGATGTGGAAAAGCGGGATTAAAAATATAAAGCCTGACTTTAGTCTTACACTTTCAACGGGCGTTCACAATGTTTTCTTTGGAGGAAGAATAAAAGATGGGAGAATATATCTCTCTTTAGGAGGTGATTTAATTTACGGTGATCCCCTGAAGACACAGGAGCACAGAAAGCCCTTTGACTATTTTAATGTTCACACAGAATTGCATATCGCGGAGAACGACAACATTGTCGGTATTTCCGCCAGCGGGGTTCTCTGGGATTCTAAATTCAAAATGTTCGCTAATTCAAACGAGGTAATCGGTATTTACAAAGAAATTGATATTCATATTAATACAGTATATAAATTATCAGCCACGAGCGTTTCATCGCAGATTATAAGCCGTATACCAATATCAAATTCTCTTGCACTACAGAATTATTTCGGGGTTTCCGCAATTTTAATGGGAGGAACCAATTCGCAATATTCAAGTACTGAAGGAAAGGATTATAATATTGGGCCGGGCGCTAGCGCAAAGATCGGTTCTAAATTGATTCTTAAAAATTCCGGCGAGTTTTATCTCAACTATAAAAGATATTGGATACACACTCTTAGCGGTGCGAGAGGAGAGGAGTTTATAGGCCTGCTTAATATTGGACTTAACTTTAAATTGGTTGATGGAAGCACTTTGGGGACAGAGCTTTTGCTTTACGAACGATCTGGCGATTATAAAAATTTTCCGGACACAAAAAGTTCAAACATTGCCGTCAGAATGTATATGAGGCATAACATTTAGGTTTTTGTGAAAAAGTTTATTCAGCTGCGATTGAGGAATTGTTTGCGCGGTTCCTTTGTGGCAGAATTGATCTTTATAATAGACTGCTCTCCCGGAATAAGCGGGAGAGAGGAATAAAAGTCCTCGGTGAATTCTACTTCATCAAAATTAATTTCTTGGAGCTTGAAAACTCGTTTGCTGAAATTCTGTAAAAATAAACCCCGCTGCTGAATTTAGTTCCGCTCCAAATGTAACGGTGTGTTCCCGCGTCAAGTTCGGAATCAACAAGAGTATCGACCGATCTTCCGATGGCGTCGAAAATTTCCAACTTAACTTTACTATGTCTCGGAAGGGAAAATTTAATTGTAGTCTCTGGATTAAAAGGATTCGGATAGTTCTGAGAAAGACTGTATTGAGCCGGCAGAGATTCATCGGTCTCAACAGACGAAGCTCCGGGCTGAATTTTTAAATTATCAATTATCCAGCCCCACCCGGTTTCATTTTCATCTGCATAAAGACGAAACCGGACTAAAATTACTTCACCCCGATTAAATGTTTTAGTCATGTCAATCTTATGGCTGACGTAATGAGAGGATGCTGGATTTGTGGAAGAGTTATACAAGGACAGCCAGGATGAATTATATCTGCTGTCATATCCGTCTTCAAAGGGTATCCAGGTTAATCCGTCTCTGCTGCCCTCTACCACGACGTAATCCCAGAATTCAGAATCTCCGAAAACGGTATTAAGTTCGCCGGGCTCTATGAGCGCTATGTCATTATATTCTATGTTTGCCAGTCCCTGCGACCAGGAAATTTTTATCGGTACAAGAAGATTGTAATGATAATCCGTTGAATTTGAGTAAGGGTGCGGTGAGTTTACGGCGGTGTTCAAAAAATTTGCCGGCTTTGATATTGTAAAACCGTTGCCCGCAAAATCATCCGTCGGCTCATCGAAAAAGTTGCTGTAATTTACCTGGGTGGGTTTAAGATTGTAAAGTTCGATACTTCTTAAAGATGATTTGTAGCTTCTGCCCGATTTGTATGAGGTTACCTGTATATCAGTTTTTCCAAAAAATGTCGGAATTATATTAAATGTTTTCTCCTGCACATTTGAAGCATTAAGTTTCATTAGTTGCTGCCCGTTCAGTGTAACTAATGTTGAATCGTAAATTGATCTCAGACTCACGACAAGATTAATTGATTTATCCACGCTCTGAGAAAGAGCTGTGATAACGGGGGATAGTGTTACTGCCGGGGGTTCATACCCGCTTAGTTGCGGAAGGGTTACGCTGAATATTCCTCTCCCGTGAGTCGCAAGAACGACCTGATCATTCACAATTTTCATATCCCATATTGAAACCGCCGGCAAGCCGTTGTTTGCCAAACGCCACGAGATACCTTTGTCTGTGGATTCGAATAAACCAATCTCGGTGCCGGCCCATATAATATTTAAATCATACGGCATTACAAGAACACAATATGTAGCAACATCCGGATAGCCGTTGTTGCTCGTTGCTCCAAATCCAAAGCCGGAAATATCCTCCCATGTTTTTCCGAGATCGGTTGTTCTGATAATCTTTGGCGCGCCGGAAAATGAATATGTTATAAAAGCTGTATTCATTTCAGTGGGGTGAGTATCAATTCCCGAAATGGACCCCGGTGCAATTATGCCAGTTGGTTTGTAAACTGAATCAAAAGTTATCCCCCCGTCTTTCGATACGAACAATCTGCTGTCAGTATTCGCGAATCTATAACCGGCCCACACAACCTGCGGATCGGCGATGCTTACAGCCACCGGAGTTGAGGTTCCGCTATATGACCAGCCTTTGGGCTGAAGTATTAAACTCTTAGACCAGGACGCGCCGAAGTCTTCGGATCTCCAGACGCCCTGTGATCCAGTTGTGTATATTACATCTGGATCGCTGTTGGATTTAGCAATTCTCGAAACAAAAACGCCTTTTCCTGATCCTACATCTTCAAGACCTTTCGTTGCCGGATTCCATGTAGTTCCGCCATCCGTAGATCTGTAAAATGTATTATACTGACTTCCGCCGATAATTTTATTTGGATCCTTATAATGCCAGGAAACGTCAAAACCGTCACCTCCAATCGCTTCTTTATAAAGCGAAATCGCTGAGGCATCTTGTCCTTTTGGAGAAATCCATGTTCCGTTATCCTGCATTCCGCCAATGTATTCATTGGCGCCCGGTTTTTTATCAACGCCGTAAAACTGCGTTGTGTTATACCCGCCGTTGCTTAAATTATTGTTCGCCGCATTTCCTCCCCAGGTTATTCCCCCGTTTGTGGAATAGGCTACTCCACCGTCGTTTCCATTAATAATCCAGAAAGTTCCGGGCGAGGAAGCAAGAGGAACGGGTGTAATGTTATGATGATCAACATGAACATACGGTTTTCCTGATTGACCGCTGCCGCTGGTTATCTGGGTGAATAGAGCGTTGCGTGTGCCTGGAGACGGCGTCCCGATCTCGGCTCTCCAAAGTTGTATGCCTCCTAAAAAAACAATCTTTTCGTTATCGGGATGAACAGCGATCGCATTATCATACCATCCCTGATTCCCCAGCCACGAATAAGTCTTTCCGTCTGAGGAATTAACCGTCATCCAATTGACCCCTTTATCTTCAGATAGAAATAAGCCTGATCCGGTGGATGTCTGAGCGCTTGCATATATATAATTTGGATTTTTGCCGGAAACGGCGATTTCTATTCGTCCATTTGTCGTAAGACCGTTGCTCGACCTCACCCAGTTCAATCCGCCGTCAGTAGATTTGTATACGCCGTCATTGTTAACAGCACAATACTGAATTGAAAAATTTGAAGGGTCTGCTTTTAAATCCTGGGCCTTGTTTCCGGATGTGCTTAAAGTTCTCTGCCAATTAAGACCGCCATCGGTTGACCGCCACACTCCGCCCGGATTTACCGAACTGAGCGGACCCGGATTGGTGCATGCAAGTACCAGGTTATGATTAGTCGGACTCACAATTATTCTATTCACATTCCGGAAATTAAAATTCGCCGTTGAGGATAATTGAACCCATGTTTCGCCGCGGTCGGTAGATTTAAAAATCCCCGCGCCGTTAACCGCATCAAGATTGGCGAATCCCTCTCCGGTGCCGCAGTATATAGTATTTAAATTGGAGGGCGCCTGCGCAAGAACGGTCGTCGCGAGATTTGGTAATGTCTGAGTTTTGTTTACCCAGCTTATGCCGGCATTGGTGGTTTTCCAGATACCGCCGCTTACAGAACCGGCAAACCATGTTTTATTGGTTGCGTCGGAAGTATCCACAATAATTCCCCGTGTTCTTCCGCTTACATTTCCGGGACCGCGTTCGACCCAGTTAAGAGCGGTGGTTTTAAATAAGCGGCTGCGCTGCTGAGATTTTGTGAGTTCCTGCATTAAATAATTTAGACCGTAATCCGTGGAGGATTTTCCGTCACGAGTCCTGATCTCATGTTGAAACTTATCGAACATATCCGGTTCGTCGTATTTTCCTTTTTCCTTAATCTCTTTGTTCAATTTGGGCTTAACCGGATTAGAATAATAATGCATGCCGAAAACATTATAATATTTATCCGCGTTATTCTTAACCTGTGCAAAAACATTATGAAAAAAAATTGCCGGAATAATTAAAAAAAATATGGCTAGAAGTAGATTCTTGTGTTTATTCATTTTTGAGCCCAAAAGTCATAAATTATTTGTTTTGTTGTGCCGGATTCAAATCCGATTTTTTTCCTGAATTAACATTATAAATGTAACCAAAAAGGTTTTCTCCTTCATCAGCAGAGACAATTCCGGGTATTAAACGGACCTCAATCTGATTATTATTTAACCATGAGGCACTGCCTGCCGATAAGCTGTCTTCGAAAATAATTTTAGCAATTTTAAAATTATAAACAAAAAAATTAAGCGGCGGGTTCGGATTACGGGAAGATGATTTTTCCTGTTTTATATTCAGCGCAAAAGTTGAATCCGCATTATAAAATATCTGGACTGACGAACCAAATTTTCCGGCGGAAAGATCTCTCAGAATTATTTCAGCGTCTTTAAATGATTTTTGGGGTACGGAGCATCCGATCACTAAAAGAAGAAAAGGAATTATTACGAAACATTTATTTTGCATATTAGTCCGGTTACTCTGAATAAAAAAAAATTAACATGTTCTCCCGGATTCAAAATAAGCCCGTGTAAATTAATTGGCAAGTCTAAAGCGCGCGTCCGTAAAACACGGTAATGCAAAACACAAATATCAGAATAAGATAAAAATTATTTTTTTCGAATGGCGTATGGCATTAAAACGAAGCCCGGCTGAATAGACCGGGCTTTCAATAATAATTTCTAATTGTTCGGAGAACTGTTAAATATCGAACCAGTAGGAGAACTTTATAACGAACACATTATTTCCGTCGCTCTTAAGGAGATTTCTCCAGTCCCTTCCAAGTGAAAAATTACCGGGATCATCAAAATTAGATTGGTCATGCGACCAGACAAAATAAAGAATAGATCCGGGCATTACTTCCCACCGAAGCACTGCGGTACCTCTGAGAGATTTATAATTGAAGTCGGGATTACCTATCTGAAACATCGGCGCGGGACCAAATCCGTCCGGATCCACATTGTAAATTCCATCGTTCGGATTATAACTTATAGTCGATCCATTCATTCCATATTGATTAAAATCGTTTGTACGGGAACGGGCCAATTCCTTGAAATTATTATAACCGCCGACAGCCAGCAGGGGCTGCATGAACAACTGAAATGTAAGCGTCGGCGTAAAAGTCCAGTTCAGCCGGATATTGGCAGAAAGAGTTTTCTGATGTATATCGGAAAACACATATCTCGTTCCGTATGTGTTCACGGCTTTTGAATCTGTAAAATTTCCGACCCACATTCGGGTATTGTCATTCAATTCCAGCTGGGGACCGATGCTGAAACTCAATTGACTGTTTGGTTTCCATTGAATATCAAATCCAAGATTTTTATACATCCCGTCTGCGGCATCCTTTGCGAAACCGCCGAAAGCCTCGAATATAATCTTTTCTCTGCTGTCCGATGATATATTCATATTAGTCTGGAATGAAGAGGGCTGAATAAGAAGCGGTCCGCCCCGTGTCGCGGATTTATTGAGGGATTCAAAATTATAACTTCCTCTTATGCCAAATCCCCAGTAATTCATTAAAGTAAAATTGGAGTTCAGCCATATCATGCTATTTAAAAGATTTCCTTCGAAATCATAACTGCGCGCATGGGTTAAATAAAATTGTTTCCTTCTGAATATTCCATCCGGCTCAAACCATCTGTAACCGAGAACCAGATGAGCATTTATTTTATCCGCATTAAATTGAAATCCGAGATCATTATTTTCAAAGCCGGGGGTAACCGCGCCAAGGGCGGCATTGAGATAAAAATTTCCGCTTTGTTTGTTCAGCATTATTCTTCCATATAATCCGGCAAGAGAAGTAATTTCCGGGTCGAATGTTGCGAAAGTCGCATCAGGTCTCTGGAAATATCGGTACGGTCTTTTCTGAAGCAGCCGGATATATTCTTTTGATCCGTTTGTGTATGAACCCGCGAATGCTGCCGCGAGGGCATATTCCTTTTTTTCGTCAAGAAATGTATAGCCGTCCAGTCCAAACGTAAATGCGTTTTGAGGTAAATTAAATTGCAGAGGAGTATCATTCAAATTTCTGTTAACTGTTGTGAACATTAAACCAAGCGACTGGTCCCCTTCTCCGAATTCCCTTTTAGCTCTAAATACACCGTAATGAGTCAGGGGTTCTATTTCTTCTTTGGACTGAAATCCATTATTGTAAAGAGTGGCAAAAGTTCTTTCGGTTATTGCCGAAACTGCGCCTACTGTTGTATGGTCATCCAATTTTCCGGTTAATTTTGCCGCGCCCAAAATTCTGGTTTCGCCGGGAGAATTTATAAAATCGGACGAAGAAGTTGATCCTGTTGGAGAACGCCCGATTCTCCGGGAGTAAAATAATTCAGGCCAGCCAAAATTAAATCCCCAGTTGTTATTTACTCCGCCGATTCCAAAATAAAACATATTTGCCCCCTCTATAAAGAAAGGCCTTTTCTCTTCAAAGTAGGATTCAAATGCTGACAAATTGATTACGGCCGGATCAACTTCTACCTGACCGAAATCCGGATTGATAGTTGCGTCGATGTTTAAATTACTTCCGATTCCAATTTTAACATCCGCACCTAAAGAGGTTTTAAACTGATTGGATTTATAAAACGGATCATTCTGATCGTGAACCAGGAACTGGGATTTCTGAACAAGATAAGGAAGAACTTCAAATCTTTGTTTTGGTTTAACTCCTATCAATCCCTCAAGAGATGCGAATCGGGAGACAAACCCACTTTCGCTTTTGGGAACCATAACAAAAAAAGATTTTTCATTATTACGCTTTATTTCCCTTGTAAAATTTATGCCCCATGTCATCTTCTCAACCTCATTAAACCGAAGTTGTGAAAAAGGAATTTTCAATTCAACAGACCACCCGGTTTCATCAATGTAAGTTTTTGCCTCCCATATTCCGTCCCATGTCTCGTCGTCCCAGCTGTCATTAAATAAAACACCGTCGACCATAGTGCCCCCGGCGTTTACACCAAAATAATTACCCGTCCTTTTATCGTTAAACGCATCGACATAAATTCCAAACCAATCGGAATTTGTATATCCGTCTCTTCTAGCAAGACTTGCATCGATTAGCTCCGGTTTTGAATCATGCAAATGGGCCGCTACGTAAAGATTGCCCTCATCGTAAGCAACCCATACTTCGGTTTTTTCTGTTGAGGGCGCGCCCTCTTCCGGATCCCTTTGAATAAATCCGCTTACGGGGCTGTTTTTCCAGATGGGTTCCGTAAGTTTTCCGTCCAGGGAAATATTAAGATTATTTATTTTATATGCAGGCACAACTTTTTGCGAGCCGGTTTTTCCCGAAGCAAGCAATACCATCGGCAGAAGAAGCGTAAAAAAAACAAGTATAAATCTCTTCATACCATCCCTTTCATAATTATAAATCGATCATTGGTCTATTAGACTGACGTTGCGCCAAAAGGTTACATGTTGAGAAAAAGAATTTAGAATTAGATTAAAAGAAAAGCCCGTTTATAAAAACCGGGCTTTAAAAGTTAAATTTTAAATAAAGGAATATTATTTTTTCCCTTTAGCCTTGTCAATTTCCTTCAGACCATCCATGCCGGGGATGTTTAATTCTTTTGTGAGTTTACCAATCTTGCTCATATCAATTTTACCAACAATGTTAACGCAAGTCAGTTTTCCGTATTTCTCTCCGGATTCCTCGTTCTTCTCTTTTTTTGATAAAGAAAGAATTGTCAGTCCTTCAAAACCGGCGCCTGAAGATTTTTTAATGTAGATGTTTGTAAAATTTCCCCGACTTTTAGTTCGTACAATTCTATCCCAGTTTTTCGACTGCATTCCATTGTCGATACTTTCGAGAGAACTTTCCATATCAACAATGCCCATTTGGTCTATTTTGTATTCAGTAACCTGAATAAGTTTTAGTCCGTCGATCATTGAGCCGATACCGTCACTATTCTCTTCGGTCAAACCCGAAACCATCTTTAGAAGTGTTTCCTCTAAATATACCTCGGAAAGGGTTTCAGCGTTTTTCAATCCCGGCACATCCTTATAATTAAAATATCCGGGATATTTAGAATAATCTTCTCTTTGCTGGGCAAATAAATTAATGCCCGTCAAGAATAGAATAAACAAGATTACTTTAGTTGGTTTCATTTTTTTTCTCCTTCTAATAAGTTATTTGCAATTTCAATGCTTTGCCGGAACGGTTTTGCCACCGCTTTGACTAAAACTTCGTTTTGCAGCGTCGCGCTGGTTTCCCTAAAAATGTTTCCCACAATTGAGAGGGCGTATTTTGCCTGTCTATCTGCCGCGGCGATTTCTTCATCTGTATAATTATATTGAACCGGTTTATTTATGATAAGGGAAGTGGCCATCGCTGTAATTAAAATAACGCTCACAGCCGCCGAGACAACGGGTCTTGCCATAATAATTGAGAACAGATCATAAAAAAATGAACTGGTTTTGTTTATCGCCGAAAGATTTTTAATCTGTATAGATTTTAAAATCTCGTGCGGCATTTCTTCTTCACCAATCGATTTAACTTCCCGGGCAGTTCTTTTGTAATTGTCCAATATATTGCGGACTACATCATTTCGGGAGGCCAATCTCGACACCCTGATTTTATCCCGCAGAGACGCGTCTCCATAGGCCACGGAAATGATCTTATTCTCAATCTCATCGGTTATTTCAAAGGACTTCTTGAGCTTCATACTCTTTTAATTCCTCTTGTAATTTTTTTCTCGCTCTCAGCAGATATACTTTGACTGAATTCAGCGGCATATCCAGCGCGGCGCTTATTTCTTTATATTTAAGTCCTTCAATTTCATACAGGACAAAAACACTTCTCAGATTTACGGGCAATCTTTGAATTGCCTCTTTTATTTTCGATGCCACCATTTTAAAATGTGTTGTTAAATATGGATTATCATTATTGCTGTTCGTGCTGTATGTGTCAATGAAAAATTCATCTATCTCATTCTCTCTTTTAATTGAAACGGAGCGTCTGCGCAGATAATCAACACATAAATTATTTGTGGTTTTTAATATCCACGCCTTGGCGGCCAGTATATTGAAATTGTCTATGTTCTTCCATATTCTGATTATCACTTCCTGCGTGACGTCATCCGCATCCATTTTATTTTTCAGCATGTACAAGGAATAAGTATAAATTTTATTTTTATACTGCTGAATTAAATAACGATATCGTTGCTCTTTTAACATGTTTTATTTTATAGATTACAGACGAATTGAGCCGTGCTATTGTTACATTGAATATTAAGAATTATTTTATGTCAAATTATAGAAAGGATATCATTAATGTCTACCTCTAAACCGGAAGTCGGAACAATCGGATGGACCGATTTAACAGTCGCAAATGCCGAGGAAATCCGCGATTTCTACAGTAAAGTTACGGGATGGAAGCCCAAAGCGTTATCAATGGGGCAATATGATGATTATGTTATGAATACTCCTGAAACGGAAACCAGCGTTGCCGGCGTATGCCACGCAAGAGGGACAAATGCGGAATTGCCTCCACAGTGGCTAATCTATATTACTGTTGCGGATATAAGTCTTAGCGTGTCTCAATGTAAAGCTCTCGGCGGCAAAATATTGGCGGAGCCTAAAAATTACGGCGAAATGGGGAGCTACTGTGTGATTGAAGATCCGGCAGGAGCCGTCTGCGCTTTGTTCGAGCCCAAGGCGTGATCTTTAGTGCGGGGCACAATTTTTTATAAAAAGGATTTTTAATTATTGGATCAATCCGCGGAAAGTATGAATACCGAAGAAAGTAAAAAAATAGAGGAAATTTTCCGGAATTCAGAATCTCATGATGAATTGTTCGACGCTTTCCAGATCGCTGTTAATATTAAGTTCCGCGATCCGGAAGTATTTAAAATTCTAATTGCCAATCCTGTTCTTTCTCCCGATGAAATAAAAATGTTTACCGAAAAACTTATAAATGTTATTCCCGAACAAACTTATAATATATTAATGTGGACCGGAAAAATATTTGAGAGCCACCCCAACCATTACGATCATCTTGAAGATGCTTTTAATTATTATAACAGGGCAATTTCACATCAGCCGGAATCATTTATGCCCTATCTTAGACTTTTGAATCTATATAATTATGAAATCGATTATCCAATGAACAGGAAGATAATTGGGACTATTGAAAATCTCGCTTCAAAAGTTGATCAAAAAAGCAAAGTATATTATGCTTTATCGGCGCACTATAAAAAATGCGGAAACAAGGATCTGGAAGCTGAATATCTTGCCATGGCAGAAAAAGAAACAAGGAGAGAAACTCAAATCCTATGAAAAACTAATTTAGTTCGGACCTAATAGTAATATCCTATTGTGAAGTAAAAGTAGGTCGGTCCCCAAACAACAACATTGTTTGAAAGCTTATTTATAAAGTAAAAACTCTTACCCACCGAGAAGTCCGCCGGCCCAAGAGGAGTATTGAAAGATACGGTCGCCCCTACGCCATGCTTTAAATCTTTGAAGCGGATATGCTCCCTTTCTTCCCAGATTGAACCAATATCATAACGCGCTTTAACATATGTGTCAAAGAAAATTTTGAACGGAATTTTGTACCTGTATTCAAGTGATGTAATTAGAATTTGTCTTCCGCGAAATTCGTCTTCCCGAAAACCAAAAAATGAATTCTGTCCCCCTAACGAAAACTGCTGGCTCAAAGGAAGAGTCTTATCTGCGGTCCCGATTACTCCGCGAAAGCTGAATGTGTTTATGCTGCGGTAGCTTATAATGTTTTTGTAGTCTAAATAAAATTTGGTATATCCTACATCGCCGCCGAAGGCAGTTTGTGCGGTTTCATAAATACTTTTTACCAAAAAACCGACGGTGGGATAAGGATAATTGTTTTGAGAATCGATCATAAGCGATATGCGCAAACTTGAAATATCTGTTTTATAGGTAGGACCTGTGTAATCGTGTTTATTCTTAATCTCGTCCCGCTGATACCTGGCTTCCGCAAGAATATTTCCGAATTTTTCGACTTGGGCCCCGATCCCGAATGAACCACCATAGTATATCTGGCGGTACTCACCTGTTGTACTTCTGGAAAATTTATTCGTCGCACGAATTGAATCATCTCTATAAACATACACATCATTAAATTCGTTGAACGCTCTTAACTTATAAGTGAAGTAGGAATCAAAAACGCGGTTTGCCTTATGTTCAAGGCTGTAAGAGCGGTTCCTGGCTCCTCCCGTTAGTGTGGCCCCTATTTCAGTGCCTGTTCCGTTGAAATTATCATCCCGTATGTCGAGAGATAATTGCGCGAGGTTTTCGTTGTCGACCCTGACACCAAACCGGATAACATTTGAAATTTTTTCGGTCACATTTAATATCAGCTCATTGATTCCGTTCTTGGGTTTAACCATAAGATCAATCTGATCAAAAAGATTTGTACTGCGAAGATTGGTTAGCCCCTTTTCGGCTAAATCATATTTAAATATTTCGCCCGCAGACAGAGGGAATTCCCTGCTTATGATTCTCTCCTGCGTTTTATGGTTCCCTTCAATAATAATTTTGGAAATCATTCCCTCGCTTAGATATATTCTAAGTTCTCCGGATTTTTCATCGAAGGAGATTTTTTCGATTCTGGCAAGGGAAAAACCGGACCGTTTGTACATCCGCAAAATTTCAAGAGCGGCATTTAATGTTGCCTGCGGATTGAATGGCTTGTTCATCAATGCTGAAGTGATCCCGAGCGCTTTTACCATGTTTGTATCGGCAGTCCCTTCAAGATTTATTAAACGGATTTTTTCACGTTCGCTTGGCAAAAGGGTTATAATTGATTTCTCTCCGATCTCATCCACATTGAGAATCAAATCCTTCCAGCCGCCTCGACTGTACAAATTATAAAGCTGATAATAAAGCTCTCCGCTTGAAACGGAATCTTTCTTTGCCAATGAGTAATAAAATATTTTATCTGTTTCGGTCGGATTTTCGCTAAGAGAGATATTCTTGAAAATTTTGTCGCTCACGGAAAAATGAGTTATTAAATGCCTCACATACTCCTGAGCAACTTTGACAGCAACGGGTTTGGCCGATGCATAGCCGGCTTGAACAACTTTAAAGATATTTGAAAAATCGGAATTCTTCCTGTCGGCTAATTCAGGCTGGATAATAAAATCGGCATTCTTTAATTGCTGATCGTTTAATAATTTCATCGGAATACTTACCAACTGGTCGGCAATTGTCCATGGAACGTCGAGCTCCTCCTCCGGATAGAGAGGGCTTGAAGCATTAACCGCGACGATTATATCAGCGCCGAGTGATAAAGCCTCTCTTACGGGGACATTTGCAACCAAGCCGCCGTCAACCAGCATCAAAGAATCTCTTTTAACAGGCGGAAGAAGAAGTGTAACGCTTGAACTTGCCCGCATTGCCAATCCGAGCGGCCCCTTTTCAATCAGAACCTCTTTGCCGCTGATAAGATCTGTGCTGACGGCGCGGTATTTATAAAGGTAATTATCGAAGTTGTCTTCGGATAAAATCGGTGCGTTGATAGAGAGAAGATTTAAATTATTTGCGGCACGCTGACCGGAACTTATAGAAGTGGGAATGATCGGATTCAATCCATCCATTCTTAACGATATTATAGCACGGTCTTCGGATATTTTTTGATCTATGAAGAGATCATTGCGTGTTGATTGTTGCGACGAGAAAAAATCTTCCCAGTTTGTTTTCTGCAGCACCGAATCAAGATCGGCGACGGAATACCCCGCAGAATACAAACCTCCCACAATACTTCCCATACTCGTTCCAACGATAATCGATAAGGGGATTTTTTCCTCTTCAAAGGCCCTAAGCACTCCCAGCGCAGAAAGGGAGCGGGCTCCGCCTCCGCTTAATGCCAAACCAATCTGTGGAAGCCCTGCGGCTATTTTCTCGGATAATCCAAAAGGAAGAGATTTTTCTTGAAGATCTAATTTAAGCGTTGTTCTGTTCTGTGCGGAAAGAGTACCCAGAAATAGAGAAAAAAGAAAAAAATGTATTATGAATAACGGCCTCATAGAATAATTATTCCATTCTCTATTTCAATTTACATGATACCGGAATAAAATTTCAATCTTCTGTTAAAAGAAAATCCGGTTTATCTTTTTTTCTGATTTGCCTTCTTTTGCGCCAGCGCCTGTTTCTCGGCAGCTTCCATCATCCTTGCCATATAACCCTTCTTCTTATTCGGGTTTGCCACCGGCACCAGCTCAACTCCGTCGTGCTTGTGATTGATGTAATACTGCTGACCAATTGAAAGAAGGTTGAACATGAAATAGTAAAGATTCAATCCGGAGGGAAAACTCATGAACATTACCGTCATCATAACCGGCATGAGATAAACAAGCGCTTTCTGCGAGGGATCCTTGACGGTCATTTTCTGCTGTATGAACATTGTTATGCCCATCATTAGCGCAAGTCCGCTTATGATATCAACATCGAATAGCGGAATTTTAAATGGAAGTCTATAAATTATATCAGGCGATGATAGATTGGTCATCCACAGCATAAACGGCGCCTGGCGAAGTTCAATAGCCACATTAAACAGACTCCACAGCGCTATCAGTATCGGCATCTGAAGAAGCATCGGAAGACATCCGCCCATCGGATTTATTCCATAGGTGGAATAAAGCTTCATTGTCTCCTGCTGAACTTTCTGCGCATTGTCTTTGTGTTTTTCTTTCAGCTCGGTAATCTTCGGCTGAAGCATCTGCATTTTTTTCATCGAGTTCATGCTCTGGCGGGTCAGGGGATGGAGAGCAATTTTTATAATGATCGAGAAAAGAATTATTACGATACCGAAGTTTGATATAAAACTATGCAGGAATTTGAATAGTGGCAGAAGAATAAATTCGCTGATTGGCCTAATAATAAATTTCAATCCGAAAAAACTTCCGAAGTCGAATACCGTTTGAAAATTTCTATCGTATGACTTAAGAACAGCGTAATCAACAGGACCAAGATAAAGAGTGAACGAATCTTTCTGATACTTTTCGTTTTTAAACGGGATTTTCAGGCTGGTGCTGTAAATCTCACGCACATCCTGTTTGATTTTGTAATGATTGCCCACCATGTAGGCGCCGCCCTCGCTGCTCGGAGAATCCGGAGAAAGAATCATCGTAAAATATTTGTTGCGTGTAGCAACCCAATCGACACGCCCGTTTATGTCTTTTTCAACTTTTTCACCCACACTCGTTGCGTCAATAATCACCTGTTCGTCGCCCGAATACGCGCTCGCGCTGGTATGATTTGCTTCGTCTACTGAATTTTCCTCTGCAAAATTTAGCCCGCCGGTCCACTCAATATCGTATCTGTAGCTGCTGATAACTTCGTCCATCTTCTCGAGTACGATGTCAATTTTGGATGCATAATCATTCCCAAAAAAGCGGAAGTTCTTTTTAATCGCTTTCCCTTCGGCGGTTATAAAAGTATAGTCGATAGACAATGAATCTTCGCCGCTTATTTTGTAGTAGTAATTATTTGCGTTAGAAGTGAAATCGATTGAGGAGGTGTTAACTCTTTTTCCGTCTTTTGTAACAAAGATAATATTTAAATCACCGCCGTCTTTTTGGGTGTTTACGAGTTGAACGTGCTGATTGAAGAAGTTGGTGTCTTTAACATCATTATGATACCAGGTTTTGTACTGTTTTAAGAAATATCTTCTGACCTTTGCGCCCCGGCTTGTAAGTTCTATCTTTACAAGATCAGTTTCTATGGTAATTATTTTTTCTTCCAGAGTTTTTGCGCCGAACAGAGCGGATTCCTCGGGAACTTTTGTCTCTTCTTTTACTTTCGGTAAATCTATAATTGAAACGCTGTCCTTGGTTTCAACCGCCGTTGTATCTGTTATTTTCTTTTGCGGCTCCTGCGGGGCCGGTGAATTAAAGTATAGCCAGGTTACTAAAATTACTCCGATGAGTATAAACGCGATGGAAGTATTTTTATCCATTCAAATTCCTGTTGTGTGCCGCCGATGATTCGGGACTTGTTCACTAAAAAAACAGAGTTTTAATTTTCCGGAACCGCTATTCAACCGGATCAAAACCGCCTTTATTAAACGGGTTGCATCTCAGTATTCGCCACGCTGCCTTCAAAGTTCCCCTCAGAACCCCGTGCTTTGTTATTGCCTGAACCGCATATTCTGAGCATGTCGGATAAAACCGGCACGAAGGCGGAAACAACGGCGAAATTAATTTTTGGTATCCTTTAATAAGATGAATCAGAATAAACCGCATTTTAAATTTTCGCTTTAATCTGATTAATTAAATCTATGATATCCGGAAAAACTTCCTTCAAAAAAATTTTTTTTCGGTTTGACTGATTGACCGTGTTGGGCGAGAATACAATTAACAGACTCACTTTTTTTAATTCGACCGACTCTTTGAGTTCTTTTTTATTCTGCCGGAACGATTCTCTGAACAGCCGCTTAACTCTGTTCCTCCAAACCGCATTTCCGCTCTTTCTTGAAACAGCAAAAGCTGCTTTAATTTCACTCGCTTCAGATTCTCTTTGAATGAAAAAAACAGCTTTGAATTTTTTAGACGAAGAGAATACTATCTCTCCGGCTGAATAAACTAATTCGAATTCATTTTTACTTTTGATTCTTTCTTTTGAAGAAAGACCAAACCGTTTCAATTATGCTTCGTCGCTGACTGTTAATTTTTTTCTGCCTCTTGCTCTTCTGCGCGCCAGAACCTTGCGTCCGTTGGCCGTAGACATTCTTTCACGGAATCCGTGTTTATTTTTTCTTTTTGTTCTGCTTGGTTGAAAAGTACGCTTCATGTTTTTACACCTAATACATTTGAAAGTGGCGCAAAATTACGGAAATAATAGACAATTACCAAAGCTGAGAGGGAAATTCGGATACTTTAAAAGACGAAAAATTAACTGTTTTCACACTTTGTGGGGCAGAAAGTAATTTTTGATTAAAATTGGGGAATTTTCTTAAAATACTCTCAGATTAGAAGGGTTTTAAAACAACAGGGCGGTATCCCAGTGAACAGACCAGCCGAGTACCATTCACCAAAATAACCGCCGCCATCGAGAAAGTTTTTTCTTTCTATCAAATAAGAGGGTGCTTATTTATTATATATTATACAATCCTTGTGCCAGAACAATCCTTACTATTTTGAATAAAAAAAGATTTTTGTCAATGATTTGTGTTTCACTATGAGTCCCGTTATTAAAAAGAGTCATCGATTTCTGTCCCATTTTAGAAAAGAAAAACCCCGCCTTGGCGGGGCTTTTCAGCTTACTCGTTTAACCGCACCCTATTTCATTAAGATCATCTTTTTGGTGATGTTAACTTTGCTTCCGCTTAATCTGTAGATATACATTCCGCTCGCAAGTCTGCCTGCATCAAAGTTTACCTTGTGAACTCCGCTGACCAGCTGACCGCTTATAAGTTCCGCTATTTCTTCGCCCAGGATGTTGTATACCTTTAATGAGTACACTCCAGCTTCAGGAACCGCAAACTGTATTGTGGTTGAAGGATTGAACGGATTAGGGAAATTCTGATCCAGATTGAACTCTGTAGGAACAGCATCGTTTTCCGTTACATTTGTGGTACCGTTTGCGCTCACGATCTTGAATAATTTGCCCTCTTTTGTCCCTACATAAACATCGCTTGAATTTCCGTTAACCATCATAGAGCTTATGCCGGATCCGTTCATTCCGAGCGATGACCATGTCTCGCCGTTATCACTCGATACATAAACTCCGTTTGTTATTGAGCTTACATAAATCTTTCCGGTATGATCTACAGAGATCGAGTAAACAAAAGATACATTTAGCGAAGCTACTTTTGTAAAGCTCATTCCGTTATCAAGCGATCTGTATAAACCGTCTCCGTATGTTCCCGCATAAATCGCGTCTGCTTTTGCAGCCAGGGACCATATTACCGAGTAACCGCATGATAGTTTTGTAAAGTTCATACCGTCTGAACTGAAAAGACCTCCACCGGCCGTGCCGACAAATAATTGGCCGGTCTTTACAGCCAGAGACTGGACCGCGGTAAATCCTTTCAGCGAAGCTGTGTTCATCTCTGTCCACGAAGTTCCGTCAGATGATTTGAATACTCCATATCCCCATGTTCCCGCGTATAAAGTTGTTCCGTCTGTCGCAAGAGCGTGAACGTCTTTTCCGGCCAGACCGGCTGCCGTTGTTCCATTGTATGTATAGACTCCCTTTTCAGTCGCGGCGTATACAGTTCCGTTGAACTTTATTAGCGACCAGATGAATGATACATTCATACCGTTATTGGCAACCAACCAGCTCTTTCCGTTATCTGTTGATTTGTAGATCTTACCGCCCCATGTTCCAGCATAAATATCTCCGCCGTCATAAAGAATCGTGTAGATAATTTCGCCGGGAGCGAAGGAGCATACGTTAGACCAGCTTCCGCCGGTTGTTCCGCCGCCGTTATTTCCCGTACCGTTATTTCCGCTTGTTCCCGTTACCGATACCGTTGCGCTCGATGAGTTATTAGCGGGATTAGGATCTTGTGTTGAACTTGCGCTTACAGAGGCTATGTTTGTTATCTGCTTGTCAACCGGGATCTGTCCGCCAAAGAATACAGCGTTAAACTGTCCCATTCCTGTAAGAGACTTGCAGATCATCTGGCCGTTGATAACTCCGCTCGCGAAGTTTACTGCTGCAAATGGAGCAAGCACAGATCCCGTTATGTCAATGCCCTGGATTGTCAGTGATGTTGCCTGAGGGAAGTTAAAGAGAACATTGGTTGTTGCCGTTCCGTTTACAGTTAATCCGCCAGTCCAGCTCAACGTTGTTCCGCTTGTGTTGATCAGCACTACAGATCCGTTTGGAACATTGATAGTTAAATTGTTTGCTGACGAAAGATCCGCTCCCGATACAGAGAATACGTTAAGGTAAGGATCTGTTCCTGCTAAAATTATGCCGCCCCATTGTAATGTTGTAGTTCCGGTGGTTGCATAACCGGCAAGTGTTGTTGATAAATTTTCCAGATATGTTTTCGCAGCCGCAAAGTTGATCGGACTGTCTTTGCGGAGTGTTCCGCCTGTGATGCTCACAAGAGAGAGAGGAAGATTCGTTGCGTGTCCGTAAACAACGTTTCCGTTGTAGATCGCGCCGCTTGTAAATGTAAGGTCGTTTCCAACAATTAGAACATCTCCGCTGCCCGATGGAAGCTGATCTCCGATGCTGTAATTTGAGAACTGCGCGTTGCGTCCCACAGCAACTCTGCCCTGAGTATCAGATGACGGCTGAAGAACGTCTTCTATTACAAATAAGTTATAATCTTTTGCTATGCCAAGATCGAATACTGCGTTGTTCACCTGTCCGCAGTCCACTTTAACTGTTATTGTTAAAGTCGCGAATGCATTATTGGCAAGTGTTCCAATGTTCCAGATGCCTGTTGTTGAATTATATGATCCCTGTGAAGGAGAATTTGACACATAAATTAAACCGGTCGGCAATAGATCTGTTACCTGAACTCCGTTTGCCGTATTGGGGCCGAGGTTGGTTGCCTTGATTGTGAATGTTACATTCTGGTCGCATTGAGGATTAGCATTGTTTACGCTCTTCTCTACTTTTATGTCAGATTTATCCTGGCAGATAATATTTACCGTCCACGTGCTTTCGTCTGTAACCGAGACCGATCCGTCTACAGGATGACCTACTGCGCGTGCTCTGTTAACCAGCTGACCGCAGTCCTTATCGCTTGTAACATATGTCTTTGTGAAGGTGGTTGAAGTGCGCGGATTAAGTATGTTAATATGTTCTATTAAATTATTTCCGGTCGGATTAAGCATAGCATCGAATATATCAACACCGCCGTGAAGCTGAATGTCGCCGCAGTTTTCAACAAGGAATGAATATGTTACCGTCTCGCCTTTATTGTATGATGATTTATCCGAGGTCTTTGTGATGTTCACGCATGTTTTATAGTAGCCGAAGTTGATTGATAAATTATCGTTGCAGTTTAAAGTTGTGTTTACCGAAGTACTGTTCTTTGTGTACCATTTTGTCTGTGTGCTGCTGTAAAGAACTCCGCCGGAAGCAAAATTGGAACTGGCCAGTTTTACCGTGTAGGGCGCATTTGATAAATTAGAGAACGAATACATTCCGTTAACATCGGTTGTTTTTGTAGATACCAGAGTGGTTCCGCTATATAATTCAACTACGGCCCCGGCTATTCCAGGTTCGCCGGAATCCATTACTCCGTTTGTATTCAAATCGCGATACACATAACTGCCGATATTGTTTTTGCATATAATTTCTTCGCAGGCCAGAAAACCTTTGTCGGTGGTTCCGTTGTCAAAATTCTCGTTGATTGCTGTGGCTGCGTCATTTATCTGGCTGAAAGTTTTTCCGTTCAACGGCCCGCCTCCGATTGCTGCTTCGGCATATGCCAGGAAAGATGTCACGGTCATACCTGTAAATGGACCGATTGCAATTGTAAGATCGCCGAGTTTAACTGTATTGCTGCCTATTTTTCCAGCAGCGCTATATTTAACATTTAATTTTAATGCGGTTAATTGACCCGACAGTACATTAATGGAAGAAGTCGGATTATTATAGTTTTGTGTATAAGCCGCAGCAGTTCCTCCGTCCGGAAGATAATTCATTACATCAGATGCGGTAGAGAGAGTAAGTTTATATCCTCCGCCGATAGTCAAACCGCTTGGAAATACAGTTGAAAAATATAGATCTCTGATTTTACCTGGTGTGCTGTTAGAAGGACTTCCCCATCCGCCCTGTGTATATGTTGTAAATCCTTTTGTATCGCAGGATCCCGGGTTTCCCGGTGTGTACCATGTAACCGTTACATTTACCTGTTTGGTATCATGTGCCGGAGTTGCAAGGACCAGTTTCTGTTTTTCACCCGGCTTTGCTTTATGAACATATCTCGTTCCCTGTGAGATTTCCACTGCCGCCTGGGCCTTGATTGTTGCTGTTCCGATTCCGGTGTAAGATAAAGTTACAGGGCCCACGCGGCCGGAGGAATTTGTTGTTCCGCCTGAAATATTCAAGGTTCCCAGATTCGTGGTAAGTGTTATAGGAAGACCGGAGATGGGATTGCCGTTAAAATCCAGCGCATAAACATCGAATGTTGCAGCTGTTCCCTGAGGAAGCGTCTGAGCCGTTGGAACAAAAATCAAACTTTGCAACGGAATTGTATTAGTATGATTTGCCGCTGCATTGGCGATGATTGCCAGCGCCCTGTTTTTAACATCAATATTATTTGAAATAGAATTAGCATTAACGCCATCGGCGAAGTGCCATATAGCAAATTGAACAGCTGCCGCTTCCTTGCCGTTGTCCGAAAGCTTGCCTGTGTAGCTGGTTTTATAAGGAAAATAATTATTCAATATGTAGGTTATCTGGGATGGTGTACTTGATTCATCCCAATAGTCCTCATTATAAGCCAGCGAGTGTTGAACATCGATACAGTAGAATTTTTTTGTTACGGAATTTAGTGTTCCGTTAAAAGTTCCTGCAAAATGTGAGGTGCTCTGATTTGTGTATGGATTCGTATAACTTACACTGTTAACACCTTCGGCCGTGCCGGTAACTTTAACTATGCTGGTGTAATCGAGCGCACCCTGAATATTGCCCTGTTGGGCAAACATAGGGACGGATAACCAGACAAAGAGCGATGTCATTAAAAACACTCTAAAGTAAGCTGTTAAACGATTCTTCACTTTGAACTCCCTTCAATTTATTAAATAAGTGACCAGAGGGATGCAATCGTGATGCCATTCAAATGTTGAGTTTTTTTAATTAAAAGGGGCTTTTTTGAAGGAAAAACAATGGGGCGGTGTATCAAAATGATATTTTTAGTCGTATTTGAGCCATTGTAAAATTGGTCCTAAGCTCTTGAGTTAAAGGGGATTACTTTAATCTGTGTAAGCAGGTTCTCTTAAGGAGAAGCAAATAAAAGCATAAGACTCAACATGAATGAATTTCATCGCACAATTGCTTTATAAGTAGTGAATTTTTCTCAATAAAGTACATTTAATTTGAGCTGAACGAGGGGATAAAGTCGTTTATTGAAAGGGTATAATTCTGGAAAAGGTGATCACAGGATGAAATTTGATGATTTTTTTAATTTTAGTCTCTATGCAAAACAGCGACATTTTCAATATGATAAGTATGTGGGAACATATCGACGGGGCGAAGTTTTATCAATTTGTAGCCGCCCCCGCACAACAGATTTATATCACGTGCCTGGGTAGCCGGATTGCAGCTGATATAAACTATTTTCTTTGGCATTAATTCCAGTATATCTTTTACAGTTTTCGGATTCATGCCGCTGCGCGGAGGATCTGCGATGATAACATCCGGAGCCGGAATTCCCCTCTCGTTAATTAACGGAAGAAACGATTTATTCAGATCGGCAAGAACCGGCTCAAAATTCTTAATACTATTGAGACCGATATTTACTTTAGCATCTTCTACTGCCGGCTCAACACTCTCAAATCCATAAATATATTTTACGTATTTAGAAATGAAAATTGGTATAGTCCCGGCCCCGGAATATAAGTCAAAAACAATTTCATCTCCTTTGAAGTCAGCATATTCCAGAGCTGTATTGAACAAATATTCTGCCTGACCTGTATTTGTTTGAAAGAAAGAGTTCGCGCTGATTCGGAATTTCCACTCACCAATCAGATCGTGAATAAATCCGCTCCCGTGAGTAACAATTTCGTAATCACCGTATGCAACCTGAGACAGTTTTCTGTTAATGTTGTACACTAAGGTTGTGACTTCCGGAAAGCGTTCAAGCAAGTCGTTTTTATAATTTATGAACAAGCGTTCATTCTCGTCCGCAACAACCAGATTTACCATTAAATCGTTTTTCAAAAACGACTGTTTTATGACCAGATTTCGTAAAAAACCGGTATGTTTTTGGGCAGAATAAGGTAAAATCTGTCGTTTTTTGAAAAAGTCACGAGTGAAATTTAATATGCCATTACTGAGTTCTGATTGAAGCCAGCATCCGTCAATATCAAGAACCTTATCATACATCCCGGGTATATGAAGACCAAGTGCAAAAGCCTTATCTTCGATCTCCTGCATCGAGCCGATTTCGATTTCGCTCAGCCAGCGCTTCTCGGCGAAGGAATATTCCATCTTGTTTCGGTAATAAAATATTTTCCGTGCCGGAATTATCGGTTCGATCTCAAAATCCCTGAAGCCGCCTATCCTTTCAAAAATATCCTTCACCTGCTCTTCTTTAAATCCGGTCTGCTCTTTATAATCGAGATCCTGCGCTTTGCATCCGCCGCAAACGCCGAAGTACTTGCAATTTGCTTTGATGCGGAGAGGTGATTTTTCCAGCAAGTCCTTTACTTTTGCCTCTGCGTAGGAAGAGCGGACCTTCCTTATCTGCGCAATTACTTTATCTCCCGGGTAGGAACCGTCAACAAAAACAACAAATTTCCTGGCGGCAGTCTCATCCTGAGTGTGAATTTCTTTTATAATCTTCGCGACGCCCTTGCCTTCAAAAGCATATCCGGTTATATCTAATTCAATCAGATCTCCCTTTTTCATCGAATCCCTTTCTGAAGAAGCAAGACAACAAAACCGATAAATTTATCGCCGCCCAATTTTAAATATGCGTTAGATTCATGGCTGAGTTTATTCAGAATTTTTTTATAGTAACTTTTTTCGGATGCAGAAAGATTGTCTATTGATCTATCAAGCAGGCGTACATTGGACGAATAATAGTTTTTTAAAGTGTGGGATAGGTTTTGCCTTACAATAACGTTAAACTTTCTCTCCGTGTAATATTTTTCCAGATCATCCGCGAACAGAGGAAGAAGATCCGATGAGTCAAATATATCCTGGACAAACGGGGGAAAATCCTTCCTAAGTGTCACAACTTCACCGACACATAAAAATCCGTCCGCTTTTAACAGACGGTTAAATTCCTTAATTATCTTGTTCCGTTTGTTAAGTGAGATTGACGCCTGGGCGTAGATAATATCGAATGACGCATCCTCAAAGTCAGTTACTTCAAACTCCATCAACCGGACATTAATATTTTCAGAGGATTCCAATAAAAGCTTCGAATTCATGAGGGAATCATAATCTTCAACTATCAGATCAATTTGTGCATCAAAATGACGTGACAGCTCTTTCGAGATCTCTTCGCAGTTGGATCCCACAACCAGAATATTGGAAGCGGTTGATTTATGATTGTTGAATAGAAATTCAATCTGTCTTTCAAGACCGGGTAATAAATAATTTTCTGTTTTCATGCCGGAAAGATAAGAAAAGGCGGGATGAATATGGTCTTCGTTC
This sequence comes from Ignavibacteriae bacterium HGW-Ignavibacteriae-3, assembly GCA_002839795.1. Lineage (GTDB taxonomy): Bacteria > Bacteroidota > Ignavibacteria > Ignavibacteriales > Melioribacteraceae > Fen-1258. The sequence goes on from PGYS01000001.1 coordinate 75,271, forward strand.
GTTTGAAAAAGCCGGAGACTATTTTATAAAGGACATTTTCTTCGCTGCTGAATGATTTCCGACTTTTAGCCGATAAAAATAAACACCGGTTGAGAGTGTCGAGTTTAGAGCGGAGAATGTAGAGGTATAAATTCCAGCGGTTTGAAATTCGTTAACAAGAGTTATCACTTCACTGCCGAGAACATCATAAACTTTTAATGAAACGTCTGCACTTTCTGATAGCCGGTAATTTATCACAGTCTCCGGATTAAATGGATTGGGAAAGTTCTGCATGAGTTCAAACGCTGCGGGAAGATTTTCTTTATCATTGACGCTTGTGGGAACTCCGAATAAAAAATCAGCGTAAATGGGGAGATGATCGGACGAAAACAATAATGCATTGCCGATTGATATATCAGAAAACCATGAGTTGGGTCCGTTTGTAACAGACTTTGCGTAATGATTCCCGTCATTCCCGAAGATTTTGTAATCAACTAAATCTATACCGCCGGATTTCTTGATCGATTCAGAAATTAAAATCATATCGAGACGAGATTTTAAATTACTCGGAGAATATGTATGTGTATTTGCGAATGCTGAATTGTTTGCCCAATAACCAACGGCATCCTGGGGATCGTAAACATATCCAGGGGTGGTTTGATCCAGCAGCTTTTGAAAGGCAAGCTCGGTTGATGTTAAGATGTTGAAATCTCCCGCAACTATAAAATTTGTTTTTTCTTTCAATTGTGCCGTTCTTGATCTAAGAGTGGTTACCGAGTTGGCCCGCCTCGTGATGTTCGGGCTATTATCTCCGGATGTAACATTTGCTTTCAAGTGAACACCAAATACAATCAACGTATCTTTAGTGATTTTATGAACAAACTTAAACTCAGCGAACGGTCTCGGGTCGGATGTAATCATTGATGAGCCGAGGTAGGTTATCAGAGAATCGATATAAAAGACCGCGCATTCATTCCCTGTTCCCCAGTAAATGTTAACTTCGGTTGACGCTTTGTACTTTGGCGTTAACACGTCAGTAAGAACTCTTTGGACAGCCGTTGTTCCATCCAGCTCGACAGCCAAGAGTATGGTTGGCTTTATCTGATCCAGTACAATTTTAAGATATCCTGCAACAGAACTTGAGTTTGAAACATTCGGGAACTGTTTAACATTATAAGCGGCAATCCTGACTGTCTCCTGTCCGTAAAGGGAGAATGTTAAAATCAAAAACAAAGGCGGGAGCAGTTTCTTTTTCAAGACGATCCTTTTATTAACAAAATTTTGGGAAGTAAATCTACTGAAAATATTGTCAAGTGTTAGAGTAAATAAAAAGCGGCTTTGAAGAAAGCCGCTCGCAAATGAACCTTTGACAGCTTGCATCTAACTTCATACCCCGGACATTTATTTCATCAGTATAAGCTTTGCGGATTTATTAAAGCCCTTTCCGCCGGTTATTGATTTTGCGTGTATTGTGTAAATATAAACGCCTCCGGATACTTGTTGTCCCGAATAATTATCTCCGTTCCATCTAACAGAGTGATATCCTGCTGATTGAGAATTAAAATTGAACGAATTGACCACTCTTCCCAATATATCAATGATATAAATTTTTACACTGGAATTTTCCGGCAAAGCGTAACGGATGTTTGTGCTCGGATTGAATGGATTCGGATAATTCTGGTACATCTCATATTTTTCCGGAATGCCGGAGTAAACATCATATAGACCGGTGAGACTTGTAGTTACACTAATTGTATTTGAATACGGACTTGCTCCAAAGGAATTCGACGCCGAGACCCGGTAATAATATGTTGTGTTCGCACTCAGTGAACTAACATTTAGAGATGTTAAAATTCCCGCGTTCTTATTCTCATAACCGGCAATGAAGGTAGAAAAATCGCTGACGGTTGATACATCAAGCCAGTAATTGGAGGCGTTCGAAGAAGCGTTCCAGTTTGCGGTAAATCCGTCTTTCGTAACTCCGGTGGCTGTGGTTGCCACGGGAGCCATCAAAAGCGTAACAACTGATATTGTGTTTGAGTTAGGACTCGTGCCGCCGCTGTTTGATGCACGGATACGGTAATAGTGTTGCGCGCTTGGGCCAAGCCCGGTAATATTTAATAATGTGATCAGGCCGACTGATTTGGAATTGTAATTTGGGAGAATATTAGTAAATCCTGCATCCGTGGCAATGTCTATTAAATAGTATTCTGCTCCCGCCGACGGATTCCAATTGGCTGTAAAACCGCTTGTTGTAATATTTGAAGCGTCCTTTGCAACCGGTGCAGCCGGGATCGGAAGATTTTGCGTAATGACCGTAATTGTATTTGAATTATCACTCGTGTAAATGACGTTGGATGACCGGGCCCTGTAATAATAAGTTGTTCCCGGAGAAAGCGATGAAATGGTTGCCGATGTATCCTTTCCAACATCCTTGTTGTTATAGCCTGTCAGAAGAGAAGAAAAGTCATTTTTTGTTGAAACATCTATCTTATAAGAAACAGCATTGGCGGAACTGTTCCACTTAGCTGTAAATCCGGTTGTTGTGATGTTGGCTGCCGGCAGAGCAATAGGAGGGGCCATTAAAAGATTTACCGAAATTGAGTTTGAACTTGTGCTTGTAACATTGTTGTTTGCTGCGCGAACGCGGTAGTAATAAATTCCGCCGGGTATAAGAGAGGAAATGCTTACAGATGTTACATTTCCAAGATCCAGATTATTATAATTTGTTAATAATGATGAAAAATCGGATGAAACAGATACGTCAATTTTATAAGAGGTTGCGTTTGTTGAAGCGTTCCAGGCGGCTGTAAATCCGGTTGTAGTGACGTTAGTTGCCGGCAGAGCTGCGGGAGGAGCCATTAAACAGGTAACAGAAATTGTGTTGGAGCTTTGACTTGCTGTTTCTCCGCTTGCGGCGCGTACCCTATAATAATATACCGAGCCCGGATCCAATCCGGATATGTTTGCCGAGGTGACATTCCCTACGTCTTTATCATTATAACCCGATAGAAGAGTTGAAAAGTTGGATGAGCCGGATACGTCAATTTTGTAGGAGCTTGCATTTGCCGAACTGCTCCAGTTGGCCGTAAATCCGGTGGAAGAAATATTTGTTGCGGGTGCGGCAAGCGGTACTGAAGGGGTAACTGAACTCATTGTGGTGACAGTTATCGAATTTGAATTTCCGCTGGTGCTCGTGCTGTTTGAAGCCCTCACACGATAATAGTAAGTTGTACTTGGAGTTAGCGAGGAAATATTTGCTGCTGTTACGTTTCCCACGTCTTTGTTGCTGTAATTTGCCAATAATGATGAAAAGTCCGAGGAAGCAGATACGTCAATTTTATAGGACGTTACGTTAGCCGAAGCGCCCCAGTTCGCAGTAAAAGATGTTGAAGAAATGTTGGTTGCCGCGGTTGCTACCGGCGCTGTTAAGGCTGGCGTTGCCGGAGGCAATAGAGTTGTCCAAGTAGTAGCCATTCTAATTCCATCAACAACCGTCTGAGGCTGTGAAGTTGTACCCTGTCTGAGAGCAATTGAGTTTACAATATCCTGGCCGGATGTTGTTGATGAAAATTCAGGTACACCCGCGTCTGATTCAGATGCTGGAATTGATGTTGGGAAAACCCACAAATCGGCTCTATCATCTCCGGCGGTATTAATTGTATACTTAACGACAAGAAGGTAAGTAGTGTTTGTTAAATAATTTGTCGTACCATAGGCCCCGGTAGAAGTATTTGAAATACCAAAATTTACACCACTACTGGTAGTTTTGGCAAAAACTCTTGCGCAGAATGAAGAAAAAGATATTACGCTTGTTCTATTGCCGATATGAATAAAATAGTCGCCTGACTTGTTTGCGCTCTCCGTAACTTTTAACATAAACGAAAAATAAACTGTAGCACCATTTGTATTGTAAGGACCGACTCCGGCAGTAAAATTAACATCTTCACCGCCCAAATTTCCTACTAGTGCCGCATTACCAAGGCCGCTGTTTGGATAGCCGGTAAAAGTTAATCCTGTTGTTGTGCTAATTTCATTAGTCCCCGTGCCGCTATGTGTCGACCAACCATTGGCGTTCAACTTGCCTGAATAATTAAAATCGTCAACAGTCTGTCCCCTAGAATTGTCTGACAAGGAAAACCAAGCAATTAAAAACAAGAATATTAACTTTTTCATATTCGTCTCAGTTTTGTTTTGTGGTTCATAAATAAAATTTAATTAGACAGATATTATTTCACTAATAACATTTTTTTTGTCTGTGTAAAGCTTATTGCTCTGTTCGATGAATTATCGACAGCGTTTATTTTATAAATGTACATTCCGCTGGTCAGGGTTGCTGCGTTAAAGGATATTTCATGATATCCGGCACCCTGAGCCCCGTTAAAGATTTTAGCTACCTCTTCACCCAGAACATTGTATATAGTTATGCTTACTTCGCTGTCATTCGGCAATCCGTACCTTATAACAGTTGAGGGATTGAAGGGGTTCGGATAATTCTGTTCTAAACAGTAATGGTCTGGGATTCCTAAATTAAGATCCTCTACATCGGTAGCCTCCCCAAAAGTCCTGGCGGCCTGAATCAAGTCAATTATCTTAGGGCTTCCTATAACGCCATTTGCTATTATGGTTATTGTTCCTGTTCTGGCAATACTGTTATTTGCAGAGTATCTTATTTTTACTGTGCCATCATTTGTTCCTGTGGCGCCGTCAGTAATTACAACCCAGAATACATTGGAAACTGCCGACCAGTTCATTTGTCCTCCTCCGGTATTGGAAACGGTAATAGTTGCGGTGCCCGACGTTGCTGTTGCCTGAAAGCTTAGCGGGGAAACACTTAATACACGGACTTTGGTAAAATTTGCCACTAAAGCTCTGTTCATTGTAAGTGTAAAAGTATAAGATGTGCTGTCTGAAAGTATTTTCCCGTTTTCCGTCCAATTGGTAAAATCATAGCCGGCATTGGGAACAGCAATTAGTTTTACAGCAGACCCGTAATTAAAAGTCCCAAAGCCGGAGACGGTCCCGCCTTCGGAAGGACTTGAAGCCGCGGCCACCGAAATTTGATTGACTAAAAAATTTGCCACGAAGGATCTGGTTGAATTTATTGTAAATGTAAACTTCGGATTTGTTGATACAATCTTTTCATGCTCAGTCCAGCTTGCAAAAGAATAACCTGATGATGGAGTTGCAGTCAATGTTACGGATTCACCCGGATCGTAAGTCCCCCCTCCCGTCATTGTTCCTCCGCCGGATGGTGATGGGGTTAAGAAAACATTATATCTGCGTGAAACATTTATTATTCTGTCTATCTGATTACTCTCATAATATGGGTCTGATACTTTAATGCTTATTGTCCGCGATAAGGTATCCGGACTATCGCTGTTGCAGCGGTATGTAACAGTTCTCAGGACAGATTCGTAATTAGGCAGTGAGCTTGTATTTCTTAAGATTAATAATCCGATGGCAGCGTCCCACGTTCCGGAAATACCTTCCTGTGGAGTGAAACTCAGAACATCCTGGTCGCTTTTATAATTGTTAGAGATTCTTACTTCGGCAGAAACTAAATTGGAAATCCCGGCATCTGCGATGCTGATTCCATTTGCAATTACTATAGGACTATCTCCTTGTTTATAATTTATTGCAGAAGACTCAATCCCGGAAAGAACAGGCGGAGTGTTTCCAATGTCAATTACTCTGAAGAGCTCATTGCTTTCGGCGGCCCCGTCATTTATTTTGAAGCGGATAGTTCTTCGATATAAATTCAGAACAGGTCCTTCGATCCGGCTGTAATAAATGCTTCTCAGCGCGTTTTGGTAATTTAGTAAAGTGGCTGTTCCTGTGAGATTTAATGTCCCGGTTGAAGCGTCCCAATTTCCGGTAATTCCGCTTCCATCTGTGAACGTTAGCAGATCATACCCGTTTTGATAATGACCAGTGATCTTAATTTCAGCGCTACTTAAACTATCATTATCGGCATCGTTCACTATTATTGTATTTGTTATTTTTGTTGCAGAGCCACCTCTGGAATAAATCAAGTTCGCTGTCTCTATTGAATTCAGGATAGGGCCTTGATTGTGTGTTGTAACAGAGACAATGTTTGAACTTTCACTCGTTCCGCTGAGGTTAATCGCGCGGACGCGAAAATAATATGTTGTTTTGGAGGTGAGATTAGAAACAATAAAGCTCGTAACAATTCCCACATCTTTATTATAATATCCCGTAATAAAACTCGAAAAGTTGGAAGTCGTTGAAACGTCCAGCCTATAGTTCGTGGCTCCCGCCGAACCGCTCCAATTTGCCATAAAAGAGTATGTTGTTATTCCGGTTGCCGCAGATGCTTCAGGTGTAGTAATCTTCTGATCCCAAATCGTAAATTTATCGGTTGTTCCAAATACTTTCGAATTATACCAATTGCTAACTTTTATTCCGCATTGATCCGAATTTACACCATTTGGGATAGTCCACGCGTAAAAGGTTAGTGCGGGGAACGGTTGATCCTTCCCATCCGGCAAGATTTGTATCCAGGAGTTTCCATTATCTGTTGTATACTCCAGTCTCACGCCAGAGAAAGATCCCTTTTTATTCCATGAAATAAATTGAGTAGTGCCGCCCTGAAAACGGGCCCCGCCTTGCGGCTCAATTATATTAATGCTTTGAACGATTCCGTTGAAAATTGCGCTGCCTAGCCCGAATTGTGAAAAACTGGTGAGTCCCGTAATGGTAAATTTGCCGGGAATACCGTCAGTCGATCTATTTGTTATAACTGCATTAATCGGGGCTTGAGTAACATCCTCCCAGAGAGAATTTTCATCTTGTCTTTTTAATACTTTAAAAGTCGAATAATCGTCTAAGCCTAATTGAGAAAAATCAAGTACCACGGTGTAAGTCCCCGCGCTTTGTACAGATGATTCAATACTGAAAAATAACGGCAGAAGCGATGTTCCAGCAGCAGAAAGAGAAAATCCCGCGCCGGATGCCGGCTGCGTCTCTGTTTTATTAACAGTTAAAGTAGTGCCCGTTGAAGAACCGCTCGGAAAAGTGACAGTTACTCCGGAAGTTATAAAAGTGGTAGAAGTAGATGTTGTAGAAACGGGAATAGCCGTTACTTTTGTGGATTCATCCAGAACTTTATAGAGACCCAGAAGCGGCGAAACAAGATTATACTCGCTTGTTAAACCGCTGCCTTGGAAGCTATAAATAGTGTAATAATAATTTGTGTTCTTAATTAAATTGACTTCCGTGAATGATGTATTGCTTCCAACATAAGATATATTGTCAGCGCCATTTGGGCCTACTGTGTAATCAACCCCATTTACAGGACTGAATGATGGAGGACTACCGGGATGTCGCGCTACGAGATATTGAACTCCGTTTGTTGTTGCTGTCCAAGAGACTCTAAATGATGAACTGTTCAGAATTGTAAAACTTAAATTTACCGCCTGTGGTGCAGCCGCAAGGCTGTTAACTGAAATTGAATTGGAGTTCGCGCTTGTTGCATTGCTGCTAGATGCGCGCACCCGGTAATAATAAGTTGTTCCCTGTGTGAGATTTAAAATATTCGCTGTTGTCGCATTCCCCACATCCAGATTAT
>PGYS01000029.1 GCA_002839795.1 Ignavibacteriae bacterium HGW-Ignavibacteriae-3
TGCACTGACTCTTATAGTAAGATTTTCACTTGAATCATATGCGCTTTTGCTGACAACATCTGACAGGCTGAACGTGCGGCTGTATACAGTAATATTCGCTACGCTATTAAATTTATCTCTTAATTTTTTTCTAATACCTGCTTATGGCGCCTTCGGGGCGGCAATTGTTTCTCTAGTAACTAATATTTTTGTTGGTGTGGTATATTACGCTGCCAATTTAAAACTAGTGACTGAGTATCTTTCCAATACCAGGACAATGATTTTTGTTCTTTTTTCCTTTGCGGTTGGCTGGATTTGCTGGCTTGTGAGGGATATCAGCGTGCTGATTACCGCTCCTGTTGCAGGACTGATAATTCTTTTCTTTGCCTATACTATGTTCTTTACGAAAGAAGAAAGAGTACTGATTTTATCCCGGGAGTTTAATTTTTCTTTTTTTAACAATAAATAAGGAAAACCGGTTAGCATGGTTTGGGTTTCTCTTATATGTTTAGTAATATTTATCTTCATGGCCGGGTCCCTGTTCATGAAGAATACGGATGTATTTTCGCCGGCCAGGCTTTTCATAATTATCTGGTCAATGGTTTTAGGTTTGGCAAATCTGAAATTTAGCAGGTACCAGATTACCTGGACAAGTTTCAGCTGGATAATGATTATTATTTCCTTGTTCTCTGTTTTATGCGGAATGTTTGTAGTCTATGTGATTAATTTGAACAAACCCATTAAAACCATTATTTCTATCCGGTCCTTAATTAACGACGGCGCATTTGATTCCGGAAGGCTGTTCAGGATTATCATATTATTATTTCTCGCCTATATAATATCTTATATAGTAACTGTACTTATCATCGGGTATGTTCCGCTATTTACCAAATATCCCGGCGTCGCGCGTAATGATTGGGGCGTTTTCGGGTTCGGTTTGTTTGTGCAGTCTTTCCCATCGATTATTTTCGCAGTAATACTTTATTTTCTTATTACAAAAGGTGAACGGAACAAAAAAATATTGCTGTTTTTAGTCCTCGCCATTACGTTTGTCACCTACGCGTTTTTATTACAGAGGTATTATTTGATATTTGCCGTTTTGCTCTCAATGGTGGCGATGTACTATCTTACTAATGCCTTAAGGGTTAAGAACACGCTTATAATCTCATTGATCATTTTAATCTTGCTTTTCAGCGTCACGTTCGTTCGCCTTACAGGAGCAATTACAAATTACCTGTATTACCTCAGTGATATGAAGTACAGCATAAAGTATGCATTCATGACAGAACCGTATATGTATGTTGTAATGAATGTGGAAAATCTCGCAAATGCAATTCAGCATCTGGATAAATTCAGCTATGGAACGTTCTCTTTCGATTTTATTTTTGCTCTTACTGGGATTAAGCACCAGATGAGTCAATATCTTGGTTTTGTTGAATTTCCCAATCTTATATCTAATAATTACAATACATATACTATGTTTTTTGTCTATTACAGGGATTTCGGAATTCTTGGTCTTGGCTTGATTCCGTTCATATTGGGGGTGGTGTTTTCAACCGCGTATTATAAAATGAGGACTTTTCCCAGTATACATACCATTTCGATATATGCGGTGTTCGCGTTTGTAATAATATTTTCATTCTTTGTTCCTATCATAACGTTTTTACATTTTGTCTTTAATCTGATCCTGATAAGCTACTTTACAAAGGCCGTTGGATCGAAAGCAATAAAACACTCACTCAATCCGGATCAATAAATTGTCAAGTACTTTAACAGTAAGGAGAAATAGATGAAGAGGGGGAAAATGTTAATCCCGAATCAATTCAGATATTTCTATAAAGATTATCGGAATGAATATTTTAAACTGCTGGATGTAGGCTGCGGAAACCACGCTGCCCGGCTGGCAAAAAAATGGTTCTCAAATTGCGAATACTACGGAGTCGACAGGGGAAGCTACAATAATGATGAGAATGACTTCGCATTGATGAAGAAATTTTACGAAATCGATCTTCAAAATAATATCAATAAGCTGGACGATATTCCGGATAATTATTTTAATGTAATAGTCTTCAATCATGTTATTGAACATCTGGAAAACGGTGTTGAAGTATTGGGCAAATTATCTTCTAAACTAGTGAAGGGTGGAAAAATATATATCGAATTCCCTTCTGTAAATTCATTAAGACTTCCCGGAATGCAGGACACTTTCAATTTTTGTGACGACCCGACGCACATACGTATATACAGCGTTAGGGAAGTGGCAAATGAACTGCTGAGAAATAAATTTAGAATTATAAAAGCAGGACCAAGAAGAAATATGCGCCGGATAATTCTCACGCCGCTGATATTATTTATGGACTGGCGAAAAACAGGCCGACTGGTTTCCTATGGTTTATGGGATATCTGCGGATTTGCTGAATACGTATACGCTGAAAAGCTTTGATAATTATCCGCGGCTGACTTGAGATATTGTCCCGGAAAAATTAATTCTAATTTGTGCCTGAGGTTATCTGTTTCCGGGAAAAAATTATAATACTTTATAAATGTCTAAGATGTTTTTGTAGTAATTCTCAATGCCGATATTCTTTAATATATCTCCTTTTATAGAATTCAGTTTTTCAATTCGATCGTGATAATTTCTCTCAAGCAATTCAACCGCCTCTATCCAGGAATCAACATTACCGGATTGATATGACACTCCACAGCCGGCAATGGAATCGATGCTTTCTTTCATCCCGCCTAGATCGGGCGCAATTGGCAAAATATTCATTGAGAATGCCTCCATTATGGACATCGGAGCGTTTTCGTAACAATTTGAGGTTAGAGAAAAATATTTAGCATGACTCACATTCGCAACCAGTTCCGAATAAGGCATATAATTCAAGATTTTTATGCTTTCTTTCGCAGCACTCTGAAAGACTTCGCTTTTTAATTTTCCCTCTTCTTCGCCTCCCCCGATTAATAATAATTCAAATGAGTTACTACCTTTAAGCTTCCATTTAGAAAAGGCCTTTATTAAAAATGGCAAGTCTTTTTCTACAGAGAAGCGGCCGAAATAGCAGATAACATTTTTTTTCTCCGGGATCTGCTTTACTTCTTTTATCATAATCGGGTTAGAAACAATAAAAATTTTATTTGCGTCTATTCCGTCAGTTATGAGTTTATTTTTTAAAAATTCGCTTGGACAGATAAATTTATCAATAATATTTCTGTGATTTATAATATTGTGAGACAGAAAACTCCTGATCCCCTTTATAATTGAGTGCGCCCATCCTCTCCGGTCGCAATTATTCGTGAAAATGGAAAACTTATATTTCCTGCCTAAACATTTCTCGCAAATTTTATCCACTGAATAATTATATAGACTTGCATTCGGGCAGACAACATGAAAATCATGCAGAGTTTGCACAACCCTTATTCCCTGTTTTCTTTTTGCGTTTCGCACGGCAAGCAGGACAGAGGGGGAGAGTGAGGCAAAAAATCCGTGAAGATGGATTATATCAATTCGGTTTGATTCAAGAAATTTCTTGAGAAGATTGTAATTGTAAAATGAAAAAATATAATTTATGGATCCTGCTATTAAGCTGTTTTCTTCCCACGAATGGAAGGGAATATTCACATTGTCAGTTAATTTATCAAGTACAACGCAGCCTGAGAAATTATCAACGCCCTGCAAATTCCGCGTTATGGAAAAAACAGATTCAGCACCGCCACGTGTGTCGTAACTGTTTATATGTAGAACATTCAATAAAGCACCGTAAAATATTTACTAATTTGACGATGTTAAATATAAATAATTTGTTATACTGATTCTGTTTTAACTATTTTTCCGAATCATTAAAATTTTATTTACAGTGAAAATTCTAATAATTACACCCAGAATACCATACCCCCCTTACAGAGGCGACAAACTGAAAATATTTAACCTCTCAAAGGAGCTAATTAAACGTAATCAGGTAAAAATAATTTCTTTTATTGCCAGTTCATCCGAAAAAGATGATTTATTGAATCTGAAAAATAATGGAATTGATCTTGAGGTGGTCCCTCATTCTAGATTCAAGGGATGGATTAATATGCTGAGGGCATTTATTTCCAAAACCCCGCTCCAGGTATCTTACTATTATTCAAAAAAAATGTGTAAAAAAATTCAGGAAATATCTTCGGCCGGGAAGTACGATGTAGTTTACTTTCACCTGATTAACAGCGCACAATACTGTGATTGTGTTGCACATCAGGGGGCATTAAAAGTAATAGATTTTACGGATGCAAGTTCGCTGTATATGACCCGATACGCAGAATTTCTCAGGAATCCTTTTAGAAAATATATTTTTATGAAAGAGGCAAAAAGAGTTCTTGCCTATGAAAACATAACTCAGAAATTTGATACGTTATTTGTCTGTTCAGATAATGACAGGCAATTTCTATCTAAACGCAAAGTGCATAAGAACATTCAACTCCTGCTTAACGGGATTGACCTCAACACTTTTCAATATGAAAAAATCCAAAAGGAAAAAGGAAGAATAATTTTTGCCGGAAATATGTCTTACTTCCCTAATATTGAGGCTGTACAATATTTTGCAAAAGAAATATTCCCCCTGGTCCTCTCCCGGGTTCCTTTCGCCAAATTTTATATTGTTGGTCAGCAGCCCCCGCAGGAGATCTTATCTCTTCAATCTGCAAATATAGTCGTTACGGGATTTGTGAAAGATCTGAGGATTGAATACCTGCTTAGTGAAGTTAATGTAGCTCCCATACAATTCGGATCCGGTACGCTGAATAAGATCATAGAAGCTATGGCCCTTGGCGTCCCAACAGTGGCAACCAGCTTAGCTGTCCAGGGATTGCCGGATAAATTTAAAAAATATATTTACATAGAAGACTCAGTAGAAAAATTTGCTGAAAATATCGCCAGGATTATGGAAACGGGTAATTATGAAAATGAGCTGCTGAAAGACGGAATGAACGAGATTAAAAATTCTCTCTCCTGGGATAAGATTGCAGGGAATCTTGAAAAGTACTTGTCTGAAAAAATTAAAATGAATAAGAACTGATAATACCGGAAGCCGAAAACAACTTTATAGCAGACGTTTATATTAACTTATCAATTGTTTTTTGAACGCGTTCAACTTCAAGTGAATCCATACAGAAATATTTGTCGTTTTTGCATTTCGGGCTGAAAAAGCACTTGCACTCATTGCCCGGTTCAAGAATTTCACCCAATCCGAATAATTCGAATTCATTCCTGTTAAAAATATTGTTGAACAGAACTATTTTCTTATTGAGAGCCAGTGTGATGTGCATTGCCATCGTAACTCCGGTCACCACAAGGTCGCAGTGGTTTACCAGATTGATGAATGTTTCAAGTCTGAAATAGCCAAAATATTTTGCACCGGATTCCTCGGCGATCTTAAGATTTTTTTCGTTTTCCTGTTCTCCTCCCAGAAGCACTACTTCATATCCCTGGTTGAGCAGTTTGGAGGCAAGTTCAATCCAATTCTTTTCCGGCCATAACCTGGAGACCCACCTTCCTCCGCAACCCGTGTTTAAGCCGATAATTTTCTTCTTACAGTCTAATTGCCATTTTAAACCGAATCGTTCGAACGGATCAAGAATGTATTTCTCGCTGTTGTATTTTAATCCGCAAATTTCAAAAATTTCCTCAAGGTAATTCTTGGTGTTGGCTTTATTCAAGTCATCAAACAATCCGGTCAGAAACTTGTGCCGGGCGAGGTCGTTCACCGGAGCAGGAGTACCCTCCTTTAAGTAAAAGCCAAATTTCTTTTTTGCGGAAATCTGTGATGCAAGAGCACATGCTTCTCTGTCTTTATCCAGATTTATAACCAGGTCAAATTCTATTAATTTTAAATAAGTTACAGACTCTACCGTGAATGTCAAAATCGAATGAACTTCTGAAGGAACTACTATCGGGTAATGAGTCATCCAGAATATTTTTGAATGCGGATACTCGCTTTGGAGTCTGCTAAATAGCGGTGTGGTTCTAATTACATCGCCGATTGCCCCAAGTTTAATGATAAGTATCTTGTGAGTGGATTTTATGTAATAGGTACAATCAGAACAGTGCACTCCTTCTTCTTTATGGGGTTTACAGGGTACATCTCCACGGAAGAAGAGGCAATCGGTTTTTATAATCATTCGGCAGTTTTTATTTTGTATTTAATTGATGGTTAAAATAAACAAATTGTAAATCCGATGCTATTTTTCTTATTTTTTGCCAGATAATAACGGACCTATGTTTTAAATGAGCAATAACATGGAAAATTCTTAGTGAAAGTACTGATAATTACTCCCCGAATTCCTTACCCGCCTTACAGAGGTGATAAACTAAAAATATTCAACATCGCAAAAACACTGTCCAGGAATAATTCAGTTACTATTGTTTCCTTCAGAGAAAATAGGAACAGCCGCAGTGAGGAAAGGGAGTTGATGAAATATGGCCCTGAGGTAAGGACTGTTTCGCTGCCACTGTTAAAATCACTTTTCAATATGGTATTGGCAGTATTCACTAATATTCCGTTCCAGGCTGCGTATTTTCGTTCAAGAAAAATGAAAACTGAAATCCAGAAATTAATTGAACGGAATAATTACGATGTTATTTATTTTCATTTAATAAGGAGCGCTCAATATTTTGAAGCCGCAAAAAATTCTAAAGCAGTGAAAATGCTTGATTTTACGGATGCTGTTTCTCTCTATCTCTCCCGGTTTTCCGAAGTTACAAGGAATCCGATAAAGAAATATACTTTGCTTATAGAACTTAAAAGGATAATAAATTATGAACCTATAGCAAAGAAATTTGATACGTTGTTTATCTGTTCAGAAAAGGACAAAGACTATCTGGAAGAGAAAAAACTACACCCAAATATTCAATTTCTAAGAAATGGTTTTAATGCCGATCTCTTTGCACCCGAAAAAATTCATTTTGAAAAAAACCGGATTATTTTTACCGGAAATATGCCTTATTTCCCCAATAGGGATGCCGCACTGTATTTTACAAAAGAGATCTTTCCCCTGGTTCGCGAGAGCTATCCAAATTCCAAGTTATACCTGGTGGGGCAAAAGCCGCCACTGGAAGTAAGGAAACTGAATTCCCAAAATGTGATTGTCACCGGATTTGTTGAAGATATTAAAAAAGAATATCTGCTAAGCGCGGTCAATGTTGTGCCTATCCGCTTCGGTGCGGGAACCTTGAATAAAGTTATAGAGGCATTGGCTCTGGGGATTCCGATTGTCGCTACTTCTATGTCAGTCGCAGGACTGCCTAAGGAATTGAAAAAATATATTATGACTGCCGATAATCCGGCGACATTCGCGGAAAAAATAATCTACATTTTTGAACATGAATCCGAGAGAAGGGAATTGATGCTGGAAGGAAGTGAAGTAGTTAGAAATTTACTCAGCTGGAACAAAATTATTGGTGAATTTGAATCGTATTTATTGGGGCGTTTGAAAGAAAAGAAAAATTAGAATGGATTTATTATCGAACGGGTAACTAAAAACGTTTTTTCGCTTTCGTTCGGACAGGTTGCGTCTAATCTCTTAAACATGATTGCAATTGTCTTTGCGATACGCTTTCTGGGAGTTGAAAGTTTTGGAACATTCAGCAGTCTCCTGGCTGTTATCGGAATTCTGTCAAAATTCGTCGATTTCGGAATTGAACCGATTGTTTTCAGGGAATTCTCAAAGGACAAGAATAACTTTCATCTGTTCAATGGCGCTCTCACTCTCAGGTTTTTACTGTACGTAATCCTTGTAGTTGTTTTTAATTTAACCGCCTCTTTCTTCAGCTATTCTGTAAGAGAAATTCTTTTATCGAATATTCTCTTTACTACCATTGTTGTTTCATACAAAATGGTTAACATCCGGGAGCTGCTCTCAACCCCTTTTAAAGTTAATCTCAAAATGCATTACCCTATGACCCTCGCGGTCCTGGATAATCTGGTTCTTCTTTTAATGGTCGTTTTCATACCGTTTATGAAAGACCCGGTTTTGTTTTTTGTAATTATCTACGCTCTTTCGAATGTGCCGGGTTTTATATTTTCATTTCATTATTTGAAAAAGAAACTAAACTATAAATTCGAACTTACACTTGACCGCTCGTTATGGCTTCTTAAGGAATCCCTGCCGCTTTTCGGTTTTGTAATTCTTACTACAGTTTTCATGCAGATCGATATTGTGATTCTTAATTACTTTAAAGGTCCGTATGATGTAGGAATCTATTCCGCAGGAGTAAGACTGACCATGCCGCTTAGCATCATTCCGGGGGCTATTGTCACAACCGTTTTTCCTATTCTGATGAAGAGGATGTCCGATCAAATAAGTTCTGATTCATTGTCAAACCTCGTAATTAAACTCCTTTATTTCATTTCCTTTGTTCTTGCTGCGGTATTTACATTCGAGTCCGATGCGCTGATTAATCTGATTTTCGGCTCACAGTACTCAGCTGCCTCGCTGCCTACTTCTATTCTTTACTGGTGCCAGATATTTTTATTCTTCACTTTTTATACACTGGTAGTTCTTATAGCAAAGAACAAGCAATATTATAATTTCATTTTCGGGGCGATTCAGGTAATAGTGAATGTAGGACTGAATTTTCTGCTCATTCCCAAATATTCGTTTCTCGGAGCGGCATTGGCCAAGCTTATAGCAAGCTTTGCCTCCTTCGTTTTTATATTGCTTATCATAGGTAATCTTGGTTACAGACCCTCAATAGGAAGGTATAAAGTTCTGTTCTGGTCTTTCCTGACATGCGGCGGATTATACCTCCTCTCATTTCTTCCGGCAGTTCCTTACTTGATTATTTCGCCAATACTAATTTTAATAATTACAATCGGACTTAAATTATTCGGCGGGGATGAGCTTCTTATATTCTTCCGGCTTGTAAATAAAGAGGAATTGGGGAAGAGTCTTATTGAAAAATTCAGACTGTAATAAATGAGTCTATCTATCTGACTGATCAATTCTGACCATGAATCCAAACTCTACGGCAGCCTCGCAGAATTTTGCATAGTTGCTGTCATTAATTTCCTGATTCGCAGGCAGGGGTTCCAATGCATAAAACCAAACAAAATTAAAATCAAGATCTTTTGCGGCTTTAAATAGTGTTCTGTACTCGTTTGAATCTGACTGTGCGCTTATCCAGGGCATTCCGAACTTATCTCCCAGATAGTTCTTCCACTCACTCCAAGTAGCGGCCTGATCCGAGCCGAATTTATTTGAATTGCCGTACCCGCTGTAAGTTACAACATCGACAAGGGGTAAAACTTTCTTCCCTTTTTTTTCATCGAGTTCGCTCACAATAAATTTGGCATGCGGGTATAATCCATTTTCGCTGAGAAAGATAATCAGATTCAGAAAATCCAGATAGTTATGGTCGCGGCTTATAGGTTCATCGAAAAAATAAGCCCACACTTTTCCAAGCCGCGCAAGTTTATCAATATATTTTTTCTCAGCAGATATATCCGGCAGATAAATCTGATATGCTATGTGCAGTGAATCAAAGCCGGCTTCTTTTACAAATCTTTTATCCTTTTCATCATAAATTGCCGCCAATAAGAGATAATCAAATCCCCACTTTTTCTTCAACTCTGTCATTCTTTCAATAGATAGAAACCGATCATTATGGGGCCAGATACCGGCACTCTTTCCTTCAGCAACTTTATAGTAAATTTTTGAATTTGCCTGCGCAGAGATCGTGCAGGAGCAAAATGAAAAAATCAATAGAAATAAAATGTGCAAATTTTTCAGCATGAATTTTACCATTGTCCCGGGAATTTGTGCCCCAAATTAGAAATAAAAATCCAATCTTTAAGCCGGAAGAGTTATATTTGACAGAAATATTACGTTTTTTATCAAATCAAGATCCTAAATGATTGATGTTTCCATAATAATAGTGAACTACAACTCGTACCCGCTTTTGGATGCCTGCCTTGAATCCTTGTATAAGGAAACAAAAGGCGTAATCTTCGAAGTGATTGTATTGGATAATGGATCAACCGATTCCGGCCTGGACGAAAATATATCGAAATACCCCGCGGTAAAATGGATTAAAAAGGAAAGCGGGTCGGGCTTTGCGGCAGCCAATAATGAGGCTTTCTCAGCCGCCTCAGGCAACTACATACTGATGCTCAATAATGATGTTGTATTCGTAGAGGATGTCATCAGCAGTGTTGCAGGATATTCAGCAAGTATTAATGATGAGGCGATCATCGGCTGTAAATTATTGAACGGAGATCTTACTCATCAGGTGTCGATTGTGGATTTTGACACTATCGGCAATCTGTTCGGAGAAAATTTCTTTTTATATAAATTATTTCCGGGAAACAGATTTCTTTCAAAATATCATCTTAATGATCCGATGCTTAAAGAACCGATTGAGGTAGATGCTGTCAAAGGTGCGTTTCTTTTTATACCTCGGACCGCGCTCAATAAACTGAATTATCTTGATGAACTGTTTTATTTCTATTATGAGGAGACAGATCTTTGCTATCGCTGGAAACTGACCGGAGGAAAAGTTATTTATTATCCAATGTCCAGGATAATCCATCTGGGAGGAGCCAGTACTGATTCAAATGATTGGTTCAAATACAGAAATCAGCACATCTCCAAAATTCAGTTTTTCCAAAAACATTTTAAGGGAATAAAATTCCTGTTTGCGTTGACTATCCATGAATCGGGTTTAATTATTCGATTTCCATTATATTTTCTGATAGGATTATTCAAAAGAGACCGATCAATGATCAGGAAAGCCATTTGTTATTTCCGAACAATTTTTATCTATCCCGCAAGAGTTAAAGGAGAATAAATGTCGAATGAAATGAATTCCACCTTGGCGGGTAAGAAAATAATGATTGTATTTGGAACAAGACCTGAAGCAATAAAACTTTCACCGGTGATTCAGGCGCTTAAAGAGGATGGGAATTTTAAAATTGTTGTCTGTTCCACGGGTCAGCACCGTGAAATGCTGAAGCAGGTCCTTGATATTTTTAACATTGAAGTTGACGATGATCTGGATCTGATGAAACCTAATCAGACTTTATTTGATATTACGGCCGATTCGCTGGTCAGGCTCAAAGGCTCAATCGAAAAACATCAGCCGGAAATAATAATGGTTCAGGGGGATACGACTACAGCTTTCACCTCTGCTCTTGCCGCTTATTATAAAAATGTTAAAGTCGCCCATGTTGAGGCCGGACTAAGAAGTTATGATCTTTTTCATCCGTTTCCCGAGGAAGCCAACAGAAGATTTATTTCAGTTATTTCCGACTATAACTTTGTTCCTACCGGGGATGCGAAGAAGAATCTTATTCAGGAGGGATTTTCGGCCGAATCGATCTATGTTACAGGAAATACGGTTGTCGACGCGCTGCTCCAGATAAAAGTCAAAATCGATGATCCTAACTATTCTGAGAAGATTAAATCAAATTTCGAATTTAAACTTGGGCAGAATCTCTTCAGTAAAAAATTGATACTTATAACACTTCACCGCAGAGAAAAATTCGGGGAAGAATTGAAGGACCTGCTATACACATTAAAAGATCTGGCCGAAAAATATCCCGATTACAATTTTATTTATCCGGTACATCTCAACCCGAACGTTGTAAATCCGGTAAGAGAAATATTGGGCACAAGAGAAAATTTTATACTCACTCAGCCGCTTGATTACCTTAACTTCCTGTACCTGATGAGCAAATGCCACTTTATAATGAGTGACTCCGGAGGAGTGCAGGAAGAATGTTACGTGTTCAACAAGCCGATTATCGTGATGAGAGAAGTTACTGAACGCAACGAAGCCATAAGAGCCGGTTATGCCTTCCTCACCGGAAGCGATAAAGAAATAATTCTATCCAGATTCTCTGAAATAGATTCTAAAATCGACAGCGGATTTAATTTTTTCACAACTGAAAATCCCTACGGAGACGGAAAAGCATCCGGAAGGATTGTTGAGATTTTCAGATCAAAGTCTGTAAATTAAATTCTATCCGAATGATTACTAACCGAGATATCATAATTTTCAATGACGACTGGGGAAGATTTCCCTCCACCCTGCAGCACATCGCGCGTGTTCTGATGAATAATAATAACAGAATATTCTGGGTGGGATCCCTTGGATTGCGAAAACCCAAAATAAGTCTTTCTGACTTTAACCGTGCCGCGCAAAAGTTCATCAGGGTTCTTTTTAAAAAGAGAGAAAAAGATAATTCTGAAGAAATTGTTCCTGTTTTAATTTATCCGTTTGTAATTCCTTTTCATGATTTAAAAATAATCCGGAAGCTGAACGATTTTCTGATTGCCCGCGAGGTTAATAAAATTCTTGCGGAAAATAATGCTCTACGGCCGTTATTCATTACTTCCGCTCCCATAAGCGACGGACTAGTTGGGAAATTGGGTGAATCCTGCTCAATATTCTATTGTGTGGATGATTACTCATTTATGGATCGTGCCTTCAAATGCATCCCCTCAAGGGAAAAGCTTCTGGTCGAAAAAGTTGATGCCGTCTTTGCAGTCTCGGATTCTCTTATTCAAAGCCGGAAATCCCCTTCAGGAAACACTTTTTTTGCTCCTCAGGGTGTCCAAACTGCACATTTCAAGAAAAAACCGCATATTCCTGATTCATTATCTGAAAAGAAAAGTCCCGTAATCGGTTTTTTCGGACTGATTTCTGAATGGATAAATTTGGAATTGATTTATGATTGTGTGATTAATTATCCCGGATATAATTTTATATTGATAGGAAAGAGTGTGAGAGATTTAAATCGCTTTAATGATTGCAAAAATTTTACTTACTTGGGAGCGGTGGATTATAAGGAATTGCCTGATTATGCATCAGTGTTCGATGTAGGTCTGATTCCCTTTGAACTTAACGAGATAACGATTCCCGCGAATCCTTTGAAATTGCTTGAATATTTTTCTTTGGGAATTCCGGTGGTTTCAACAAATTTGCCTGAAGCTAAAAAATTCAGCGAACTGGCATTCATCGCCCGCAATAATAGTGAATTCGTTGATATGATTCGCATGGCGGTAGAGGATAATAAAAGCGAGAGGAATTTATTGAGAACACAGAAGGCTGAAGAATATTCATGGGAAGCGGTGACTGAAAAAGTCTTTGATACCGTTCTGAAAATTGAATCTGATAAAAACAACAAAAAGCAGGTCGTTGGCGAATGATATTTTTTCTTCAAATAGTGCTACTGCTTTTGTGCCTCGGCGTTATAAATTCATTTGTAATTTATCCTGTTATCGTGTACCTGATCGGAAAAAAACATCAGACTAAAAAAACCAACAGCGTATTTACTCCGAACGTTTCTATTTTGATCGCCGCGTATAATGAAGAAAAAGTAATTGCACAAAGGATAAAAAATATTGCGGCCCAAAATTACGATCAAAGCAAAATTGAGGTATTCGTTGGCTCGGATGCTTCGTCGGACGAAACAAATTCCATCTTATTAAAATTGTGCGATGAATATTCCTGGCTCAAGGTGTATTTATCGGATCAGCGCAGGGGAAAGGCCGGAATACTTAATGAACTGATAGGGCAGGTGAAAGGGGAAATTCTGGTATTTACGGATGCAAATACAGAATTTTCAGCCGATACACTTAAAAATCTGGTTAATGATTTTGCGGATCCAAAAGTAGGGGGTGTTTGCGGTAAACTTGTATTTGTAGATGAGGATAAAGAAAGAGGGGACGGAGTTGAGGAAATTAACTACTGGAAATACGAGACTGCCATTAAAAATGCGGAAGGAAAGTGCGGGATTTCTCTGGCTGCCAATGGCGGTATATTTGCAATAAGAAAGGAACTCTTTAAAATAATTCCTACCAGGAAAGCGGTGACCGATGATCTTTTTATTTCTCTGTCCGTTGTCTCGCAGGGATGGAAATTCACATATAGAAACGATGCTCTCGCTTATGAGAATACAGGCAAGAATTTGGAAGCGGAGTATATGAGGAAGGTCAGATTCAGCGCAACAAATTTTCAAACGCTCGTGGATTTCAAATCACTGCTTCTGAACAAAAATAAATTTTTGAGTTACGCATTCCTGTCCCATAAGGTTTCAAGATGGTTTCTGCCGTTTATTCTTATTTCGATATTTATTTTAAGCTGGTATTTATCCGAATCATCTTTGGCAGTTTTTGGTTTCTTTATTCTGCAGTTGTTTTTTTATTTTCTCGCGGTGCTCGGATATTTATTTTCAAAACTTAAAATCAGAATATTCATTTTCTCTCTTCCTTATTTCTTTGTCATTTCAAATATTGCCGTAATTCAGGGCTTTATAAAATTCCTGACCAGAAAACATAGCGTAATCTGGCAATCCACTGAGAGATAAATGAAATACGACGTGATAATAATCGGTGCCGGTATTGTCGGATTGGCTTCCGCGCTGAAATTGCGGGAGAAAAATCATTCTCTTAAAATTCTAATTCTTGAAAAAGAAGATGGTGTTGCCAGGCATCAGACCGGCAATAACAGCGGGGTAATTCACTCCGGAATTTATTATAAACCCGGGAGTCTGAAAGCGCGTAATTGTGTTAATGGGTACAAGATGCTCATTGATTTCTGCGAAAAAAATGAGGTTAATTATAAAATAAGCGGTAAGGTGATCATTGCTTCGTCCCAAAATGAAATTCCCGCTATGGAAAATATTTTTAAGCGAGGCGAACAGAACGGACTTCGCGGTTTGAAAAAACTTACTCCTGAAGAAATCAGGGAGCTTGAACCTCATGCTGACGGCGCTGGAGGAATTTTTGTACCTCAGACGGGTATTATCAATTATTCCGAAGTTTCGGAAAAGTATCTGGAGCTGCTTCAGAATTCCGATGTGAAGATTGAGTTCCGGAAAAGAGTGGAAGATATAATTGTAAGGAATGATCATTGCGAAGTAGTTACAAAACATGGTTCTTATCAGTCAAAAATTACCGTTACCTGTGCGGGGTTATTTGCAGACCGGCTTTCAAAAATAACCCATCCTGATTTGCCGCTGCGGCTGATTCCTTTCCGTGGTGAGTATTATAAATTAAAAGACGAAAAAAAATATCTCGTAAATACGCTCATATATCCCGTGCCGGATCCATCGTTTCCGTTTCTGGGTGTACATTTTACAAGGATGATAAACGGCGATGTTGAATGCGGACCAAATGCGGTGCTCTCATTCAAAAGAGAAGGGTATAAAAAAACAAGCTTCGATTTAAGGGATACGTTCGAAACTATTACGTGGAGCGGATTTCATAAAATTATTAAAAAACATTGGAGAATGGGCCTGGGAGAATTCTACAGGTCATATAACAAGAAAGCTTTTGTTAAAGCATTAAGTAAATTGATACCCGAAATTAAAGAAGATGATCTTATTCCGGGCGGAGCCGGAGTAAGGGCCCAGGCCTGCCTGCCTGACGGCAGTCTCCTCGACGATTTTTATATTTGTGAGGACAAAAGAATAATACATGTTTGTAATGCTCCTTCTCCGGCAGCGACGGCTTCGCTTTCAATTGGAGATTTTATTTCAGAAAATGTTCTAAAAAAATTATAATTATATCATATGAATAAAAAAACAGAAAAATTCCTGATACTCATTACAGATTTTCTTGCTGTAAATATGGCCTGGCTTTTATTTTTTTATATAAGAGTCCAAACCGGCTGGTTCGATGTAATTGCCCAGCCGGATGTTATGCTCTCCATGTTTGCCGTATACTTTTACTGGCTTATTATTTTCACCTTTGTCGGTATGTACAGAACCTGGTTCGCTCTTTCAAGATTTGATGAACTTTCGACTCTTTTTAAGGCGTCATTTGTCGGAGTGTTTATACTGTTCTTCCTTATTCTGTACGATGATTACATTACAGGCGTCTCAACCTCAATACGTTTTTACATATTTCTCTATTGGGGAATATTCATTTTTATTGTCGGAACAGGCAGATTGTTCATCAGAAGTCTTCAAAGACGCCTTCTTGTTCAGGGTATAGGAAGAAGGAATGCGCTTATCATCGGGTTTAATTCCAAATCAAACGAAATCCACAAGTCAATTATTAAATTCAGGGAGTTAGGCCTCGACGTTGTTGCTTATGCAGCGGCTAATGAAACAGAATTAAAAAAAGAGTATAAAAATATTCCGGTTGTCGATACAATACACAGCCTCGAAAATATTATTGATAATTACAACATAAAGAATGTAATAATTTCTCTTGGCAGACATGAAGAGGAAACAATACTGGAAGTGATATCCCGGTGCGAAGGAAAAAATGTAGAAATAAAAATTGTTCCCGATTTGTATGATATTATAAGCGGACAGGCAAAGGTTTCCCAGCTCTACGCGTTTCCTCTGATAGATGTTATGCCTGAACTAATGCCTGAGTGGGAGAAAAAAATTAAACGGCTTATGGATATACTTCTTTCATTTATTCTCATACTCATCACCCTGCCTGTCACTCTGATCATGTGCCTTTTGATTAAACTCGAAAGCAAAGGTCCCGTTTTTTACAGGCAGGACCGTTCCGGCATGAATGGAAAAATCTTCAGGATTGTTAAATTCAGAACAATGGTTACGGATGCGGAAAAACATTCCGGTCCCGTCTGGTCTACAAAAGATGATCCGCGAATTACCCGGGTAGGAAAATTTTTGCGCAGAGTGCGTTTGGATGAAATTCCGCAGGCATTTAATATTCTAAAAGGAGATATGAGTTTCGTGGGACCGCGTCCCGAGCGGCCGTTCTTTGTCGAGAAACTTTCACTCGAAATTCCTCTTTATAAAAGACGATTAAAAGTCCGCCCGGGAATAACCGGATGGGCGCAGGTGAAACATAAATATGACGAAACAATTGAAGATGTAAAGATGAAGCTCAGGTATGATCTTTTTTACATAGAAAATATGAGCTTAAGGATGGACTTTAAAATTCTTTTTAGAACTATATTTGTCGTGCTCTTTGGAAAAGGGCATTACGATTAATCCGGAATCCGAATATGAAATCAATCTTAATTATTCCCACATATAACGAAATTTTAAATATTCAGAAACTTCTTCCCGATCTTCTGGAAATGTATTCTTCGCTTGATGTTTTGATAGTGGATGATAATTCTCCTGATGGAACCGCGGCCTATGTGGAGAAAATCAGTCAGTCTGATAAAAGAGTTAAAATTATTAAGCGTCCCCGTAAGATGGGTCTTGGTACTGCTTATGTCGCCGGATTTAAATATGCCCTGGAAAACGGGTACGATGCGGCGATGGAGATGGACGCCGACTATTCGCACGATCCTAAAGAATTGGAAGTTTTCCTTACCAAGATTAATGACTATGATCTGGTTATAGGCAGCCGGTATATTTACGGCGTCCGGGTAATTAACTGGCCTATCAGAAGATTATTATTAAGCTACTTCGCAAATTTATACACGAGAATAATCACCGGAATGCCGGTAAAAGACGGAACGGGCGGTTTCAAATGCTTCCGCAGAAAAGTCCTCGAATCGATTAACCTCGACGCGATAAAGTCCAACGGATATTCATTTCAGATAGAGATGAATTTTAAAGCATGGAAAAAAGGGTTCCGTCTTATTGAGGTTCCGATTACTTTCACCGACCGCGTGGAGGGAACTTCCAAGATGTCCAAGAAAATTGTTCGGGAAGCGATTTGGATGGTATGGAAACTGAGGCTAAAAAGCATATTCGGCACACTCGATTAAACTATGATGAAAGATCTTTCAATAATAATTGTTAACTACAATGTGAAGGAATTTCTTCTCAACCTTCTCGATTCCGTTCTTGCCGCGTCGAAAAACATTTCTATCGAGATCATCGTTGTTGATAACGCAAGCGACGACGGGAGCATAGAAATTCTTAAGGATAAATTTCCCGGTGTAAAATTAATAGCTAACAAGGTTAATGTCGGATTCGGTTCGGCAAATAATCAGGCAATGAAAATTGCCGTCGGAAAATATTTCCTCCTTATCAATCCCGATACTATCGTCAGGGAAGACACATTTGAAAAAATGATCGGTTTTTTTGAGAATACTCCGGAAGCGGGAATTGCCGGATGCCGCGTGTTAAATCCCGACGGATCTTTGCAGCTGGCGTGCCGCAGAAGCTTCCCCGGACCCTGGACTTCTTTTACAAAAGTTACGGGATTGAGCAGACTTTTCCCGAAGAGCAGGATTCTTGCACGTTATAATTTAACCTACTTGGATGAAAATAAAACTTATGAAGTTGATGCTGTAAGCGGCGCGTTTCTTATGCTTCGCAGAGAAGTGTTCGAAAAAATAGGCGGATTCGACGAGCAGTTTTTTATGTACGGCGAAGATCTGGATCTATGCTACCGTGCGCAGAAATCGGATTTCAATATTTACTACGTTCATAGTACTGAGATTATTCATTATAAAGGTGAGAGTACGAAGCGGAGCAGCATAGATGAAACTCAGGTCTTCTATCACGCGATGCATCTCTTTGTCAGAAAACATCTTTCATCCTCAATTATTGTTGAGTCAATTCTTCAGCTTGCTATCATTTTCAGAAAACTGTTCGCCTTCGCAAATGTGTATAAACTTTCGATCATTGCCATTATTACAGATTTTATTACGTTTTCTGCGTCGGTTCTGCTTGCCGAAAAAATATATTCTAATGATCACTGGGTAGGATTCCCTTCGTTTGTCATTCCATGGGTATATTTCATCCCGGCCTTAATTCAAATTATTATTTCAGGAATTGCCGGTTCCTACAAAAAAAAATCATTCTCCATACTGAAGAACATTTTTTCTCTTCTTGCAGGAATGATATTTTTAGCGGCGCTGACTTATTTTTTCAAGCAGGTGGCTTTCAGCCGCGCCGTAGTTCTTATAACATATAGTCTTGCCATCGTATTCTTCCTTCTGTGGCGAATTACACTGAAAGTAGTATTCAAGCTCGGACTTGAAATTGATACAAGAAAATCGCGGACATTAATTGTCGCAAGCGAAAATAAAGCCGAAGAACTGGCAATTAAATTGAAGAACACTTTCACACGCTTATATCAGGTAGTAGGGCTAATAGGATTGTCGCGGAAAAGTATCGGCGGAAGCGTAGGAAACATCAAGATTTTGGGCGCCATTGATAACATCAAAAAAATTATCACGGATGAAAAGATTGATAAAGTTATCTTTTCTTCGGACGATCTTTCGATCAATCAGATGTTCGCGGTAGTTGCTGACTGCCAGGGTGAGAACGTTGAGTTTTTGATTGCGGGAAAGGAAAGCGATTATCTTGTTGGAAAATCCTCCGTCACCATGCTGGATGATATTGCATTTCTAAAAGTTCAATACAATATCTCCTCCTTTTTTCACCGCGCCTCAAAACGCATCATGGATATTACCCTCAGCATTCCAATTTTGTTTTTGGTATATCCTTTCATATATTTATTTAAGAAGTTCACATCGGAGAAAAATACGTTCTCCCAATTCATTCTTAAAATTCCGGGTGTTTTCTCAGGTAAAAAAAGTTTTGTAGGGCCGCGTGATTCATCTTATCACGGTGAACTATATGTCGGAAAAACCGGTATAACCGGTTTCTGGTTCCTGGAAAATCTGTTTGAGAGCGACCGGGAGGAAATTAAAAAGCTGGATATATTTTACGCTAAAAATCAGAATGTCTGGCTCGATATGGAGATTTTAGGCAAAACTATTTCTAAAATGTTTTTCAGGGTGTAATTAAAATGGCAAAAAATATACTCGATTTTGAGAGACCAATAATTGAGCTTGAGAATAAAATTGAAGAGATGCGCAAATATGAGGGGCAGCTCGATATTAGAAAAGAAATAAAAACTCTTGAAGAAAAAGTTCTGGACCTCAAAAAAAATATTTATGATAATCTAACAAGATGGCAGAGAGTTCAGCTTGCGCGTCATCCTGAACGTCCATACGCGCTAGATTATATTTATATGATAACAGAAAATTTTATTGAACTCCACGGCGACAGACTTTTTAAAGATGATAAAGCTATCATCGGCGGGTTTGCTAAAATTGATGATCAGAAAGTAATGGTAATCGGTCATCAGAAGGGAAGGGACACAAAATCCAATCTCTACAGAAATTTTGGAATGGCGAATCCTGAAGGTTACCGTAAGGCGCTCCGTTTAATGAAGCTTGCGGAGAAATTTAATATTCCCGTTATTACACTCATAGATACTCCCGGCGCTTACCCCGGACTCGAAGCGGAGGAGCGCGGGCAGGCGGAGGCTATTGCGAGAAATCTTTTCGAGATGAGCCGTCTCAGAGTCCCGATCATTGTAACGATAATCGGCGAAGGCGCCAGCGGTGGTGCTCTTGGAATCGGAATCGGCGATAGAATATTAATGCTTCAGAATACATGGTACTCGGTAATAAGCCCGGAATCCTGTTCAAGCATTCTATGGCGCAGCTGGGAATATAAAGAAACTGCTGCCGAGGCGTTAAAACTCACTGCCGAGGATCTGCTCGCCCAGGGAATTATTGATAGAATTGTTCCTGAACCTCTCGGCGGAGCGCACAAAGATCATTCAACTATTGCATCAACTCTTAAATCCGCTCTTAAAGAGGAATTAGCACTGCTTCTGAAGATCAAAACAGAAAAACTTTTAAATAGCCGTCTCGAAAAATTTGCGGGTATGGGTCTTTACGTTGAATAATAATTTTTTATTATCCCTTTGAATTCCTTGTCTGTTTCTGTATCAGATAAATTTTATAAAAGAAAAATTTAGTTAATCCAATGCTCAAACATACCACCGAGATCCGCGTTCGCTATGCGGATACTGACAAGATGCAGTTTGTTTATAATGGAAAGTATCTCGAATATTTTGAAGTCGGCAGAACTGAACTTTTACGGGCGGCGGGTCTTGCATATACCGAGGTGGAAAAAGACGGATACCAGCTTCCGCTGATAGAAGCAGGAATAAAATATCTTATGCCTGCAAGCTACGACGATATTCTTGAGATAAACGCCACCGTAAAGGAACTATACTCGCCCAAAGTGCATATTGAATACACAGTAAAAAGAAAAGGCACGGATGAATTGATTGCCGAAGGATTTACAACTCATCTTTTTATGAAGATTAACAGCAAAAAAGCCGTTCGACCTCCTAAAGTTTATGTGGATGCACTGGCAAAATATTTCAAAAAATAATTTTAAAAATATGATGAAGAGAATCTTCTTCGACCTGTAACATTTCAATTATGATTGAAAAGATTAAAGAACTTACCAAAGACACCGCAATCTACGGCATAAGTACTATTGTCGGCAGATTCCTCGGATTTTTACTCGTCCCTTTTTATACAAATGTAATTAATACCAACGACTATGGAATCTATTCCAATATTTACGCCTATCTCGCGTTTCTTAATATTGTTTTTATTTATGGGATGGATTCCGCATTCATGAAATATGCCTCGCTCAATGGCGTTGCGGACAAAAAGAAAATCTTCTCAACGGCCTATCTTTTTGTTGCCATTACTTCATTTGGTTTAGCGCTTATTCTCTTTCTTCTGAAATCTCCGTTCATCCGGGTTATGGAAATTCCGGTACAGTACTCTAATTTGTACCACTATCTTATACTTATCTTAATATTCGATACGCTTGCATTGATTCCCTTCGCCAATCTGCGTCTTGAAAGGAAGGCAGGCAAATTCACGGTCATAAAACTTGCGAATATTATTCTTAACCTGGCCTTAAATTTTATACTTGTTCTTAAATTTGAACTTGGCATCGAAGCAATATTTATTGCCAATCTGGCCGCCTCGGCATTCTCATTTTTTGCGCTGACTCCGGAAATATTAAAAAACATAATCGTAAAAATTGATAAAGCAGAGTTAAAAAAATATTTAAAATTTGGACTGCCATACCTTCCGGCGAGTCTCGCCGCTACTGTTGTGCAGGTAATTGACAGACCGGTGGTTCTTGCTCTTACAAACGAATCCACACTCGGAATTTATCAGGCAAATTATAAACTCGGAATTTTCATGATGCTGTTCGTTTCGATGTTCCAGTATGCCTGGCAGCCGTTTTTTCTGACTAACGCAAAAGAGAAAAATGCAAAGGAACTGTTCTCCAAGATACTGACCATCTTTATGATCATAGCGGGGTTAATATGGATTGTGCTTACTCTTTTTGTTGAAGACTTTGCCCGGTTTGAATTTCTGTCCGGCAAGTCAATTATTGGCAGGGAATTCTTAGGAGGAATTTCGATCGTTCCCATTATTCTGCTGGCCTATATCTTTAATGGTCTGTACTATAATTTTCAGGCGGGTATTTATATAGAGGAAAAAACTAAATATTATCCGTACGTTACAGGCGCCGGAGCGATTGCAAACGTTGTGGTTAACATTCTTTTAATTCCGGTACTTGGAATAATGGGCGCGGCGCTGGCGACTCTCGCAAGCTATATTATTATGGCCGCCGGTTTATATTACTTTTCGCAGAAGCATTATCCCATTAAATATGAATATGGAAAAATATTTAAGATCCTCGGTGTGATTATTATTACGGGAATAATTTATTATTATCTCTATTATACATCAGGTTTGAATATTCTATATAAAACATTTTTGCTGGTCGGTTTTATCGGTTCGTTTTTTGCCATGAAAGTAATTGAAAAAAATGAATTCGTCCGTGTAATAAAAATGTTTCTGCGGATCAAGTAGTTTTTCTTCTTTTCAAACTAATTTAAAATCAAGCAGATTTATTTTTTCTTTTGACTTAACTTCATTTACAATTTCCGGAAATATTATGGAATCAATTCAGATTAAAATTCAGCACATAGATGAAAAATTTTCAGACATTCAACTGCCCGAATACGCAACCGAGGGCAGCAGCGGACTTGACCTGCGGGCAGCCGTGGATAAAGAGATGAAAATTGAGAAGGGAAAAGTTGCCTTGGTCCCTACAAATTTAAGAGTAGAAATTCCCGCCGGATATGAGATTCAAATACGGCCCAGATCCGGACTCGCCGCTAAAAATGGAATAGGTGTTTTAAATTCCCCCGGTACAATAGACTCGGATTACAGAGGAGAAATAAAAGTCATACTTTTTAATTTCGGTGAGGAAGATTTTATTATTCATCGCGGAGACAGAATCGCCCAGATGGTAATTTCTAAAGTTTATCGCGCAGATCTTATTGTGGTCGGGGATCTTAATAACAGTTCCCGCGGCGAAGGCGGTTTCGGGCACACCGGAAAAAAATAATTGAGAATGGAGAATTGCAAATTGAGAGTTGTTATATATAACTCAATTCTCAATTAGCAATTTTCAATCAGGAATATTAATGTCAGATTTTATTCACTTACATAATCATTCGCATTACAGTTTACAGGACGGCGCCTGCACGGTAGAAGATTTAATTCACGCTGCCCAGAAAAATCAGATGCACGCGGTGGCTCTAACCGATCACGGCGTTATGTTCGGTGTAGGAGAGTTCTATAAAAAAGCAAAGAAAGCAGGAATCAAACCTATTATCGGAATGGAAGCGTATATAGTTATTGACGGTACACGCTTCGACCGCAAAGGCGACGACCCGAATTATCCTAAAAGAAAAGCTAAACCTTATAACCATCTTTTGCTTCTCGCCAAGAATAAAATCGGCTATCACAATCTCATCAAACTTTCCACTATCGGATATACAGAAGGTTTTTATTACCGTCCCCGCATAGATTTTGAAATGCTTTCAAAATACAGCGAGGGATTAATCTGCACCTCCGCCTGTCCCGCAGGGCCGATTGCGACACCGCTAATAAATGATGATTATGCAAAAGCAAGATCCACGGCAATCAGATTGAAAGAACTCTTTGATGATGATTTCTATCTGGAAATTCAAAACCATGGTATGGAAGTTGAGCAGCCCGTTCTGGAGGGAATGCCCAAACTTTCCCGCGATCTCGGAATTAAACTCGTTGCTACGAATGATATTCATTACATCGATAAAGATCATTCAATCGCGCACAATATTTTAATTCAGCTTGGTGATAAAACAGGAACCGCTGAATACAAGGAACTGCGCTACGGGACGGACCAGATATATTTCAAGTCTGCAGACGAGATGAAAAAATTATTTAAAAATTATTCCGGTGCCATTGAAAATACAATCGAGATTGAACAAAAGATAGATCTTAAACTGGATTTCAGCGGCCATCAGTTCCCCCAGTTCCCTATTCCCCATGATTCTAAAGCAAAAAATCTTGAAGAGTATCTTGCAAATCTCTCAGAGAACAGGCTCGAGAAGAAATTCAAAACAATTACTCCGGAGATAGAAGAAAGGTTTAAATTCGAGCTGAACGTGATTAATGAAATGGGTTACGCGGGATATTTTCTTGTTGTGCAGGATTTTATCAACGCTGCCAAGGAAAAAGGAATACCCGTCGGACCCGGGCGTGGGAGCGCAGCGGGTAGTCTTATAGCTTATGTATTGGGAATTACAAATGTAGATCCGCTGAAATATAATCTTCTCTTCGAACGCTTTTTAAATCCTGCCCGCAAATCCATGCCTGATATTGACGTTGATTTCGCCGATGATCAGCGCGGCGAGGTAATTAACTACGTAAAGGAAAAATATGGCGAAAAATCAGTAGCGCAGATAATCACGTTTAACAGGCTTTCCTCGCGTGCGGTTCTTAAAGATGTTGCCCGGGTGTTAAAAATTCCCATCCCGGTTGTTGAAAAAATTACTAAATGGATTCCGTCGAAATTCGGAAGAGTATTTGATCTTGACCAGGCTTTGAGAGAAGTGCCGGAACTTTCCTGGGTTAATAAGTCTGATGACCCTCAGATACAGGAATTGATTAAGTATGCGCGCATTTTGGAAGGTATGAACAGGAATGCCTCGAAGCATGCAGCCGGCGTTGTAATTACTCCCGGTGAAGTCAGCGAATTTGTTCCCCTTGCTACTTACGGTGATGATAATTCTATAGTTACTCAATTCAACATGAAGGATCTTGAAGAAGCCGGTTTGTTAAAGATGGATTTTCTGGGATTAAGAACGCTATCTATTATAAGAGATACTCTTGAACTGGTACGGCAAACACGCAAGATTGATGTGAACATTGATGAGATACCCACCGATGATCCCAAAACTTATGAGCTGTTCAGCAAAGGTCAGACAACGGCTGTTTTCCAGTTTGAAAGTGCCCCGATGCGCGAGCATCTTAAAAAATTAAAACCAAACAGTATTAATGATCTCGCGGCGATGAATGCCCTGTACCGTCCCGGTCCTATGGAATTTATTGACGACTTTATTGCGCGTAAGCATGGTAAAAAACAGATAATTTATCTTCACCCTATGCTCGAGCCTATCCTGAAAGAAACCAACGGCATCATAGTTTATCAGGAACAGGTAATTCAGATCGCCAACAAAGTGGGGGATATGAGTCTTGCCGAAGCCGATCTGCTGAGGCGTGCAATGGGTAAAAAAGATCTTAAGGCAATGGCCGAGCAAAAAGAGAAATTTCTCGAAGGTGCGGCTAAGAATGACATCTCCAAAAAAATCGGAGAGGAAATTTTTGAGGCCATAGATAAATTTGCGAACTACGGCTTTAATAAAAGTCACGCAGTTGCGTATTCAATTGTTGCTTATCAAACCGCGTATCTTAAAGCGCATTATTTGGCGGAATTTCTGGCGGCAAACCTTTCAAACGAATATCAGAACAATGATAAAGTTACAAATCTGTTGGAGGATTGCAGAAAGCTTAATATTAAAGTTCTGCCTCCGGATATTAATAACCCAAGTGTAAAATTCGGCGTCAAGAACCAGAAAATCATTTTTGGAATGAGCGCAATTAAAAATGTCGGTCCGAACGCAGTGGAGGAAATAAAAACGGCGCATAAAAAACTCGGCCGGAATTTTAAAAATATTTTTGATTTCTGTTCCAATGTTGATACACGCCTTGTAAATAAACGGGCTTTGGAAGGGCTGGTGCTGGCCGGCGCGTTTGATTTATGCGGAGGCTCGAGGGCTCAGCATTTTAGAGCCGTTGAAGATGCTCTGAGTTTTGGAAATAAAGCCCAGACGGTTAAAAACTCTCACAGCGACAGTCTCTTTGGCGGCGATTCGGAGGCGATGCATATACATGAACCGGAACTTCCGGAAATTCAACCCTGGACCGATAAGGATCGGCTCGCCAAAGAAAGGGAAGTACTTGGATTTTATTTAACCGACCATCCGTTGAGAAAATATGAAATTGAGTACCGCTCTTTTGCAACAGTGCACCTCGGTGAAACAGAAACTTATAATTATTCGGAATCTGTCCGCGCATGCGGCGTTGTTACCGATGTAAGAACCAAAATTGACAAGCGCGGAAATCAAATGGTGTTTTTCAAGCTGGATGATTTCAGCGGCTCATGCGAATGTCTTATGTTCTCCAAAGTATATAAGAATTGTGAGGACCTGATTATTCTTGAATCAACTATTCTTGTTACCGGAAAACTTGAAAGCAGCGGCGATGCGGTCAAGCTTCATGTGGATGAAGCCCTCTCATTGGATGAGGTCAAGAAGAAACTCACTAAGCGGATAGGAATTATTGTCGATAATTCGGTGCATGATAAATCCATTATCGGTCAAATAAAGAAAATGATGGAAGAATATTCCGGATCGATGCCTGTCGTAATCTGTCTGAAGGATGACGGACTTAATCGTGAATTTCATATTAATTATAAAATTGCGTTTAGTTCCGAGTTCATTCCAAAAGTAAAAAAGCTCCTGGGTGAAGATTCGATAGTTTATTTTCCTTCCTGATGTTGCGGCAGGATAAAATGTGTTTGTTGTCTGATGAGTGAACAGCAGGAGATTTGATTTCATTTTCGTATTTCTTAAGTTTGTGCCGCTATTAAAATGAAAGGAAAAAATATGGAAAAGAAGTGGGCGCTAATCTTGGGGGCTTCCAGCGGATTCGGCGGTGCTTCTGCAATTGAACTTGCGAAGAATGGCTACAGTATTTTCGGCGTGCATCTCGATCGTCAGGCTACCATGCCTGCCGTGCAGCTTATCATAAAAAAAATTGAACGTACCGGTCAAAATGCAGTATTCTTTAATATAAACGCGGCAGACCAGATAAAGATCAATGACACCCTGGATGAAATCAAAGAGAGATTCGCCACAAAGGATCATCCATCGGTGAATGTTTTAATCCATTCTCTCGCCTTCGGTACTTTAAAACCATTTATTTCCAAAAATCAGAATGACTGCATCTCGCCGGCCCAAATGAGTATGACTCTTGATGTAATGGCTAATTCATTAGTGTACTGGACACAGGGACTGGTTCACAGGGAATTATTCGCGCATGGCGGAAGAATATTTGCTTTAACCAGTGCCGGTTCTCACACGGTAATTCCAAACTACGGCGCGGTTTCTGCGGCTAAAGCATCTCTCGAAGCCCATATAAGACA
>PGYS01000172.1 GCA_002839795.1 Ignavibacteriae bacterium HGW-Ignavibacteriae-3
ATTGATTTATGATACCGCTTCGGTAAGTTCGATGCATGCTATCGCTGCGGCTCGTGAAGCGTCAGGTTATAATATACGCCGGTCCGGAATGAGCGGTGCCCCGAAATTAAGATTATACTGCTCAGAGCACGCTCACTCGTCAATTGATAAAGGGGCTCTAACGCTCGGTATAGGACTCGAAGGTATAAGAAAAATTGCCGTTGATACTGAATTCAGAATGATTCCGGCTGAATTGGAAAGAGCGATCCGCGAAGATCGCGCTGACGGGTATGTACCATTCTGTGTTGTTGCGACTATTGGAACAACATCCACTACAAGCGTGGATCCGGTAAATATTATAGCCGAAATCTGTGAACGGGAAAAAGTATGGCTTCATGTAGACGGCGCCCACGCGGGGGTAACAGCCATGCTTCCGGAAATGAATGAACATTTCAAGGGGCTTGAACGCGCTGATTCATTTGTGGTAAATCCGCATAAATGGTTATTTGTCCCTGTCGATTTAAGTATTCTTTACACGCGTAAACCGGAAATATTAAAACAGGCTTTTTCTCTTGTTCCTGAATATTTAAAAACTTCTGAAGACTCACTTGTTGAAAACTACATGGATTACGGAATTCAACTTGGAAGAAGGTTCCGATCCCTTAAATTATGGTTTACATTCCGCTACTTCGGAGTGGATGGTCTGCAGTCCAGATTACGTGAGCATTTGCGTCTCGGAAAGCTTTTCGCAGAGTGGGTTGATAAAGATCCTTTATTAGAGCGTCTTGCACCGGTTCCATTCAGCACTATTTGTTTTAGGGCCAAACCGGAAGGATGGAACGATGAAGATAAAATTAATGGACTGAATGAAAAATTGATCAATCAAATTAATTTAACCGGAAAAGTATTTATAACCCACACAAAATTAAACGGGAAATTTACAATCCGTCTTGTGGTTTCAGGATTAAGGACTGAGGAGAAGCATATTGAATTGGCCTGGAATGTAATTAAAGAGAGTCTTTTGAAAATTTTATCCTGAATCGATCAGGAAATTTGTTTCTAATAAAAATACAGACATAGAATCGAATCTCAGAACAAATTTAATTAATTTAAAAAAGCCCGTCTACGGAAAGATACCTTTCTCCGGTATCGTAATTAAATGTTAGAATTTTTTTCGCTTTGCCTACCTCTTTTATTTTTTTAGAAACAGCGGCAAGTGACGCGCCGGTTGAAATTCCCACGAATAATCCTTCCTCTTTAGCAGCACGCTGTGCAAATTCAAACGCCTCTTCTTTTGAAATTGTAATAACACCATCCAGTAAAGATGTATCAAGATTTCCGGGTATGAATCCTGCGCCGATACCTTGCAGCGGATGCGGTCCCGGTTGCCCTCCGGAAATAACAGGGGAGGCGAATGGTTCAACTGCAAAAACTTTTAATTGAGGAAATTTCTCCTTAAGTACTCTGGCTACACCGGTTATATGTCCTCCCGTACCAACACCTGTTATCATGTAATCAAACCCTTCCGGGAAATCGTTTAATATTTCCATGGCGGTTGTTTTAATATGTACAGCGATATTAGCTTCATTTTCAAATTGTTGTGGAATCCAGACGTTAGGATTATCTTTGGCCATTTCTTCAGCTTTTGCGATAGCCCCCTTCATTCCTAGTTCACGGGCAGTTAATTCAATTTTTGCGCCGTATGCAGTCATAATTTTTCTTCTTTCCAGGGACATGGATTCGGGCATTACTAAAATAAGTTCATATTTTTTTACTGCTGCAACCATTGCCAGTCCGATACCCGTATTCCCCGAAGTCGGTTCAACAATTATACTGCGCGGTTTAAGAATGCCTTTTTGTTCGGCATCTTCAATCATAGACAGCGCAATTCTGTCCTTTATACTTCCTCCCGGATTTGCCTTCTCAAGCTTTATCCATACTTCATTCTGATCTCCGAAGAGATTATTGATTTTAAGGTGAGGTGTGTTGCCGATTATGTCGAGTATATTCTTAGCTTTCATGTTAATGTTCCCTAAATAATAAAATTATTTGACTCCTCGAATGATTCATTACTTCTCACGCGGACTTCGCTTTTATTATACACGATCGAATTTGCCGGAATGCTTTGCGTGATCCATGCGTTTCCTCCGATTACACTATTATTGCCGACAACTGTACCGCCCCCGAGGATTACCGCCTGCGAATAGATGATCACGTTATTTTCGATGGTTGGATGACGTTTAGTTTGTGCGAGAGTCTTCTCGACGCTCAAAGCTCCGAGAGTTACTCCCTGATATAATTTTACATTTTTACCAACGACAGAGGTTTCACCTATGACAATTCCTGTTCCATGATCAATAAAAAACGGTGAATCGATTTGAGCCCCCGGATGAATGTCAATCCCGGTCAACTCATGCGCGTATTCTGTCAAAATTCTCGGAATTATCGGCAATTTCAGTTTATATAATTCATGGGCTATTCTGTAGATGGTAATTGCCATAAAACCCGGATACGCAATAATAACTTCATCAACGCTTTCAGCAGCCGGATCTCCCTGAAAAATATAATCTGCGTCCGCAATAAGCTTTTGGTATATACCGGGAACCTGCTTTATAAATTCTTTTGATAAAGATGGCGGGTCCTGGACCGAGGTAGAATTCAATTGCTTAATAAGACTTATTAGATTTCTTTCCATCAGTTGAAGCTTGGCAAGAATATCTTCAGGCGAATAATATACCTTGTTTGAAAAATGAGGAAAGAACAAATTGACAAGTTCTTTAAGATAATCAATCGATTCTGTTTTTAACATCATTGTGCACGAATGAGTCTGCCTTTTGGATAGAAGTGATTCAGCAAATTCATTGTATAATGCGATACTTCTGTTTTTTAATTTCATGTTGGTGCATTTATGATTGTTTTTAAATAGTTAATAAACTGAATGCTAAACTGGCTCAGCAGCAGCAACCAAAATGGCTTAGGATAATTAAAGTACAGAGCGGGTGGAAGATAGCGGGATATTTTTGAAAGGATGCTGAACTATTTTGCTTGATCTTTAACATGAGAGAAGAATTCTTTTCTGAAAATTTTTTAATCTTATCACACTTAACAAAAATATTGGAATAAAGTTCAAATCATTCTTATAAATCAGCTTAGAAAAAGGAAAAATAAATGGCGCTGAAATCATTCGGATTACGATTAAAGCGCCCCGGAATAGCCATAGGATCAGGAGTTTTTGAACATCATCTGTATTTGAGCCGCCTGCACCTGATTGTACTCAAAAGCTATTTTCTTGTAATTCACTAGATCTATTATTGTGCCTATTAAACAGAGACCGCCGGTGAGGAGATACAAAATCCCCAGACCTATTTGATCGGTAATGAATCTCTGAATTCCCGCAAGTCCTAAAAATCCAACGAGCGTAACAAGCAGGATTGTCTGCGGATCTTTTCTTCTTGTTCTATAGATGTTGGCGAATTGCTGTGCCTGTTTATCATCCATATTCTTAATTACTGTGGAGATATAGAACTGCTCTTCTCCCATTATTTCCGGTAGAATTTCGTAGATGTTAGCCATACAGAACCTCCTCAGATTTGTGATAGTTATTGATCATTTTA
Source organism: Ignavibacteriae bacterium HGW-Ignavibacteriae-3 (assembly GCA_002839795.1). Taxonomy (GTDB): domain Bacteria; phylum Bacteroidota; class Ignavibacteria; order Ignavibacteriales; family Melioribacteraceae; genus Fen-1258. The sequence goes on from PGYS01000172.1 coordinate 3,594, forward strand.
ATTACCAGCCTTATAATTCTTATTGAAATCAATCCAAATGCAATAATTCCAAGGGGATGAGTCTTTATGGAGTGGATAAGATCGCCTTGGTAAAAAAATGAAATGGATCTTCCCAAACCGCAGCCGGGACAAAAAGTTATTCCCAGATTATCAAACGGGCACAACGTAAAATGCTGGCTCGCGTAAGGGTTAATGAACAGTAGGTAAATTAATCCTACCAGCCACAAAACGGCTTCCCATTCGATTATTTTTAGAACTGATCTTAACTTCATCATTTTCGTTTCAATTAAATTCTATCCGGAAATACCCGAATAAATTTTGTTAATTAAAACTCTGCCCTTTAGTCGTTTTCATCCGCAATATGTTTTGCGCGATTATTGTTTTTTTTCAGCGACTACAAATAAATGTTTTGCTCCTTTTCGGCCCAATAGTGAGGAGACAAATATTAATGACTTCGCGACGACTCTGCTTTTAAACAAATATTGTATAATACGTAAAGACTCCAGCGCCTTGAACCATGAATAAAACTGATAACAAAGCCGGTCATAAAAATAAACTACGCGGAAAATTTTTACAGAACTGAAACTCACTAAACTTATATAGTTGTTAAAATTTGATTCCTTCTGATAATCGCTTATGAGTACATAGCCGCCGGGAGCTAAAATTCTATTGGACTCGGTTAATGCTTCCGATCTTTTTCCGTCATCATCAAACCATTCATTGATTCCGTCACTGAGAAGAATAAGATCGAAATAATTCTCCGGAAAAGAAGTTAAGCATATGTTTTCTTTTTTAAAGAAAAACTTACTCTTAAAATTTTTACCCGAAGTACGGGCATCTGCTTTAGCTAACGCGGTTTCTGAAACATCAATTCCATAAATCTCCGCGCTTAACCCGTCTAATTGAATTGTCAGGTGACCCGTTCCGCAGCCGACATCAAGAATTCTTAAACTATCCTTTTTAAAACTGACGATCAGATTAACAATGAACTCGAGACGGAGTATTTCCACTCCTTTTTTGCTGTACTCCCAGGGTTCCTGTTCAGATTTGTATTTCTTTTCGTAGAATTCTTCGTTTTTCAATATTCTCCGGAAACGGTAAGCAGGTTTCTATTAATAATTCATAATAAATTAATTTATGAGAATTGGCAAGATCGAAACGAGAAATAAAAAGTCCCGATCGGATCGGGACCTCATTTTAGGTATTTAAATTAAGCCCTATTGAGCTTTACCGGCACTGCCAAGCACGTTTACAATTTTATGTTTATACAGTTCTTTAAGCGCATCGCGGGCAGGTCCTAAATATTTACGAGGATCAAATTCGGCCGGGTTAGCATTAAAGGCTTTACGAACTGCAGCGGTCATTGCAAGACGTCCGTCTGAATCGATATTGACTTTACATACTGCCGAGGCAGCTGCACGGCGGAGCTGTTCTTCCGGAATGCCTACCGCATCCTTTAATTTGCCGCCATTAGCGTTGATAATCTGTACAAGTTCCGGCGGAACAGA
>PGYS01000030.1 GCA_002839795.1 Ignavibacteriae bacterium HGW-Ignavibacteriae-3
CCCGCCAGGAATGAATATCCCGGGATTTTAAATGCTGATCGCAGAACCGCTACAGAAAGCAATCGATGAGCTGAGCAAGCTTCCCTCTATAGGGAATAAAACTGCACAGCGCTTAGCACTTCACATATTGAAAAGCGATCATGAGAATGTTAAGCTTCTGGCCAAATCTTTAATAGAACTTAAAGAGAAAATCCGTTTTTGCGACATATGTTTCAACATATCAACTGAAGAAAATTGCGAGATTTGCAAAAGTACAAAACGTAATCGGGGCATTATCTGTGTCGTTGAGGATGCCAGCGATGTTATAGCCATTGAAAAGACTAATGAATACAATGGAATGTACCATGTCTTAGGAGGCGTTCTTAATCCTTTAGCAGGAATTATGGCGGAGAGCCTCACGATAAAGGAATTGACAGCTCGCGCTCAAAAGGATGAAGTAAAGGAAATAATTCTCGCACTCAACCCGAATTCTGAGGGCGATGCCACCTCGGTCTACTTAATGAATTTGTTAAAAGATCTGCCGGTTAAAGTCAGCAGGATCGCGCGGGGTCTTCCAATCGGCGGGGATCTTGAATTTGCTGATTCGGCAACCATAGGCAGGGCATTCATTGGAAGAATTTCCATACAATGAATGAATGGTACAAAAACTGGTTCAGTTCCGATGAGTATTTGAGTGTTTATCGGCACCGGGATAACGAAGACGCGCAAAAATTAATCAACCATATCTTAAGTGAAACTAATATTATTAAAGAGGGAATAGTTTTGGATGCCGCTTGCGGCGCTGGACGGCATTCCATCAATCTCGCGAAGAAAGGATTCCACGTTGTTGGATTTGATCTTAGCAAAACTCTTCTTAACATTGGTAAGTCGGATGCCCAATCTAATAACGTATCAATAGATCTATTTTGCGGGGACCTTCGTAATATAAAACTCAAGAAAAAGTTCGACCTGATTATTAACCTCTTCACGAGTTTTGGATATTTCAATACCGATGATGAAAATTTCAGCTTTATTAGAACGGCTTATGATCTTTTGAATGAAAATTGTTATTATATTCTTGATTATTTTAATCCGGAATATATCAGGAATAATCTGGTTCAGGAATCAAAAAGGGAATTCGGGAGCAAGAAGATTACTGAACGGAGAAAAATAGAAAATGAGCGGGTTATTAAAGAGATCATTATTCAAAACGGTTCCGCTTTGGATTCTTTTTTTGAATCTGTTCAACTGTATTCAAGGGAAAAAATCATCGGCGAATTTGAAAAGATTGGTTATCGTTGCGCCAAGATTTTCGGTGATTATACAGGATCGAAATTTGTTCAAAGTGAATCACAAAGATTAATACTATTTTTCGAAAAATGAAAAAAGTAATTGTTGCACTATTAGTTCTTCTGGTCGCTTCCTGCGACCTTTTAACAACTCGGAATCCGGAGCAGCCGGTTACCCTTGCCAATGCAAATATTCCCGCAACTACTCCGGATATATTGTTCGACAATCTGAAGTCGGCATTGGAAGAGAAAGTTGTTGAAAATTACATGGTCTGCTTTGTTGACACGGCATTTTCCAAAAAAAAATACCGGTTTATTCCCTCCTCCGGATCATCATCGCAGTTTCCTGTACTCAATAGCTGGAATCTGGAGTCTGAAAGACAATATTTCAAAAATCAGAAAACGGTATCCAAAGCCGGTAAATCAATTGCCTTCGGTCTTTCAAATAAATTAAACACACAATTTGGCGATAGCGCCATCTACCAATTCGATTACAATCTCTCAATAGCTGCAAATGATCTTTCAATAAGCGGCGAATATATTGGTACGATACAATTTAAAATTGCTCTTGATTCACGGAATCAATGGGTAATCACTGAAATTGATGATTACAAAAAAAGCAGTTTCCCGAGTTGGAGTGAATTGAAAGGGAGGCTTTATTAGCCGGAATCTGTTAATTGGATTTTTGCTGGTGACTCTTTATAGTTGCGTTAATCCTTTTGCGCCGAAGATCGATGAAACTTTAGGGGAAGCGAAAGGTTTAATCAGCGATCAGTCGGACGTGGAAGGAGTCTTCCAAAATTTTCAGTATGCTTATGCATTTAAGGATACTTTGATCTACAGCCAGCTGTTGAATAAGGATTTTTCGTTCAGTTATAGAGATTATGATATAGGAGCAGATATAAGCTGGGGTAGAGATGAGGAAATGAAGGTCAGCAGCGGTTTGTTCCAAAACTCGCACAGATTGGATCTTGTTTGGAATAATATAAATTCGATCTCCGGCGATTCAACCAGGATTGTAAGGAGTTTTAATCTAACTATAGCATTCAACCCGACGGATATTATTTTTATTGATGGAAGAGTAAACTTGACTCTTATTAAGGAGAATAATAAATGGAAAATTCTCCGGTGGGTTGATGAATCTAATTTCTAGGAATTTATGATAATATTCTATCTCAAAGAAGCGTTCAGGATCTTTCGAAGATCATCTTTCGCAACCATCATAACCATAACTATTACTACTATCGCGGTGCTGTTAACGACTATCTCATTTTTCCTTGTCTTTAGCGCCAACAATCTAAGCGACAAAATTAAAAGCTCCATTGAGGTGAATGTATATCTGGAGGACTACGTAAATCCCAATGATATTCAGTCAATAAAGGATAAGATTAATAATTCACCCGGAATTCTGTCCATTGACTTTGTAAGTAAATCCGAGGCCGTTAATAAATTTCTTGCCGAGACGGGTGAAGATTTCAGAAAAGTTATAGAGCAAAATCCGCTGCCTGCTTCTCTGATAGTCAAATTCCAACCGGATCCATTAAATGAACGCAACATTGAACAGCTCTCAGATCAGTTTAAAAAGATCGAAGGTGTAAATGACGTTGTGTATGATTATAAAACAGTTTTACGGATATTAAATTTTCTCCGTTCGTTTAAATATATAATTTATACTTTATCAGGTACGTTAATACTTTTAGCTATCTATCTTGTCTATAGTAATAATAAAATCCAGATGTATGGTAATAGACATCTTTATTTGACAATGAATCTGGTTGGAGCTCAGGTGAAGACAATGAAGATTCCAATAGTCATCAATGGACTGTTTATTGGGATTATTGCCTCAGTTTTAACACTCATTATATACTACATGGTATTGATATTATTGACTAAGGTATTTAATAATATTAAATTAATACCCATGATAGGGGTAGTAGATTTCTTGATTCCGGTGATAGGTGTTTTACTCGGATTTATCGGGAGCTACATTTCTTCGCGTAAAATTTCGCAGTTATTGCATGATTAATTATTCTGAGGGACAAACTGTTATGAGAAATTTTCGTTGGCTTTTATTATTCATTGTAGCTTCTCTTGGCTCTTTCGTAGCGCAGACCAAAGACTATGAGTTAGGGGCTGATCTTATGGGAATGAGATCGAATTACCAGGGAGGTTATTTCAATTATTCGGATCCTGAGGCAATAAATATTGGAGTATCAGTTTGGGGCTGGGTAAAATATCCGGGAAGATATAAAGTACCGATTTACACTACGGTGAGTGATCTGCTTTCGTACGCCGGAGGCCCTTCCGATGCAGCCGATCTTGAGGATCTGAGGCTTTACAGAATAAATTCAGATTCAACTCAGAGTATCATTAAATTTAATTATAATGATCTGTTATATGAGTCACGACTGGAATCACGATACAGAAAGATTCCAAAACTTGAGGCGGGCGATATTCTGATAATTCCCGGCGAACCAAGATTGTATTTTAAAGATCATTTCAGTATTTGGATGTCTGTTTTTAGTGTTCTTATATCACTATCAATTTTAATTCTTAATATTGTGAGAAAATAATTGGAGTAAATGTGAACGGATCACAGGGGAATTCGCCTTTAAATCAAGATGCTCACACGATGAGAGATTATATCAATCTCATCCGGCTTAATTTTGTTGCCATCGCCCTGATTACATTAACGGGTTTATTGGTAGCTCTGGTATATGCTATAAACGCACCTAACATTTACAAATCAACGACAGTTCTTAAACTTTCTAAACCGCAGGGCAATATATTATCCGGCTCTCTTATCCCTGAGTTTCAGGATTTTGGAAGTGACCGGTTCATAGCCAATGAGATTGAAGTACTTAAAAGTTATCATCTTCGTGAAAGAGTGAGCAGATGCCTCATTGATAGTTTTAAGCTCAGCCCGGAGAAGAATAAATTCTCCCTGATTTATGAAGACGCCCGCGGCATCAGCACAACCGGGAGAAAACTAAAGACAGTTGAAGAAATTGCCGTGATGCTGACATCAAAAGTTTCAATCGATCAGAAAAGAGGATTGGACATTATTGAAATTAGTGTTGAATCACAAGCTCCATTCGAAGCTGCCATGATCGCAAACAGTTACGCATCTTCATACAAAGAAATTAATCTTACATACAACAGACAGCAACTGACCGTAATCAAAAATTTTCTTGCCCAGCAGAGAGAGGAAAAATTAGCCCAGCTTGTGGGGGTGGAAGAGACATTAAAAAACTTCCAGGAAAAAAGCGGGATAGTTCAGTTGCCTGAACAGGCCAGAGCACTGATTGATCAATCGTCGGATTTTCAGGCGAAGATGAATGCAGCAAAAGTAGATTTAACGATATCGGAGAAAACCCTCAATAATTACAAACAAGAACTGAATAAGCATGATCCCAATCTGACGGATTACATCGAAAATCTGGCTACTGAACCCTATATCAAAAAATTACAGGAGCAGATTGGGGAACAAAAAATTCAACGTGACAGAGCCCTTGCAAGTCAGTCTTCGAACAAACAGCAAATGGTAAGAGAGGTTGATGCTAAGATCAGTGAACTTCGCGATAAATTGAACAGCCAGTTGTCGGTTTTTCGTGCCGGTGTTCTTGCTTCAAGTCCTGAAGAAATAAAGGAACTCGCTAAAAGGGTTGTGGATGAGGAAATTAAGTACCAGTCCATTGTAGCCTCATATAAAAAATTGAATGAGATTGTCGGTGAGTATGATAAAAAAATGAATTTACTTCCCACCACGGCAACCGACCAGGCAAGATTGGAGCGTGAAAAATCTGCAAATGAAAAACTTTATCTGCAGGTTGAAGAGCGATATCAGGAAGCTATTATAAACGAGCAATCTGTTCCCGGCAACGCACTTGTAATTGATGCCGGATTGGTCCCAATTTTACCAGCGAAGCCTAACAGGCTGCTAATTGTTATCATTGGTCTTTTTCTTGGGATAGGTATGGGAATCGGATTCGCTTTTATAAGAAATTATTTGGACAATACTGTAAAGACTCCGGAAGATATTCAGAATAAAAATATTAATATTCTTTCATGGATTCCTCAGATAGAAGGCATGGAAGGAGGAAATAAGGATTTTGAATTTATCGTGGCGAAGAAACCTGATGCAAGTGCGAGTGAGGCATATCGCGCACTGCGAACACGCATTAAGTTTTCCAAGATCGATAAAGATTCTCTCAAAACCATTCTCGTAACATCGCCGACATCACAAGAAGGAAAGACCACTACATCCATAAATCTGGCCGGCAGCTTTGCTCAGGCAAATTTTAGAACAATAATTATTGATGCGGATCTTCGAAAACCCAGAATTCACTCTGTCTTTAATCAGAAGAGATTTCCCGGGTTTACGGATTATTTTTTCGGTCAGGCGACTTTTGAGGAAATTGTTAGAAAATCTGAAGTTAACAACCTTGATTTTATTACAGCGGGTACAATTCCCCCGAATCCTTCTGAGATATTGGGTTCAAGCCAGATGGAATCCTTCTTTGAAAAACTGAAGAACGAATACGATTACATTATTGTTGATTCACCGCCTGTAATTGCCGTTACCGATTCTGAAATTTTATCGAGTATGGTTGATGGTACCGTACTGGTTGTATCTGCAAACAATACAGAAATGGAGCTGATGGAAAAAGCTGTTCAATTGATAAACCATGAGCGTTCTTCCTTTCTCGGAGTTATTCTTAACAACTTTACATACAGAAGCGGATATGGCTCCTATTATAAATATTATTATTACTATTCGCGCCCAACAAATGGTGCTAAAAAAGGTCGGGTAAAAGTATAACCGGATGAAAGCAAAATCGGCTGTTGTTACTGGCGGAGCAGGGTTTCTTGGCTCGCATCTCTGCGATAAATTAATTTCCGAGGGAATGAGAGTTATCTGTCTGGATAATCTCCTCACCGGACGTGTTGAAAATATTCAGCACCTCATTCCGAATGAGAATTTTCAATTCATCAAATTTGATGTAACGAATTATATACATGTACCTGGCAAAGTCGATTATGTGTTACATTTCGCATCACCTGCCAGTCCGATAGACTATCTAAAATATCCAATCCAAACTCTTAAAGTCGGGTCCCTCGGAACACACAAAGTACTTGGACTTGCAAAGGAAAAGAATGCTACTTTTCTGCTGGCTTCAACTTCGGAAGTTTACGGCGATCCTCTAATTCATCCGCAGAGCGAAGAGTACTGGGGAAATGTGAATCCGGTTGGTCCAAGAGGAGTATATGATGAAGCCAAAAGGTTCGCTGAGGCATTAACAATGGCTTATCATAGATATCACGGACTGGATACCAGAATTGTTAGAATCTTTAATACATACGGCACCCGGATGAGGATTGATGACGGTCGCGCTCTGCCTGCTTTCATATCACAGGCTCTCCATGGAGATGATATAACCGTATTTGGCGATGGTTCCCAGACGAGGAGTTTCTGCTACGTAGGAGATTTAATAGACGGCATATTTAAACTTCTACTCTCTAATGAAGTGATGCCGGTGAATATCGGAAACCCGAATGAAATTACCATAGAGGAATTTGCGTTAGAAGTCATCCGGTTGACAAATTCAAAAAGTAAAATAGTGCATCAGGAACTGCCCGTGGACGATCCGAAAGTACGCCAGCCTGATATATCACGGGCAAGAGAGATTTTGGGTTGGGAACCTAAAGTCAGCAGGGAAGAAGGATTAAAGAGAACTTTAGAATATTTTAAAAAATCGCAAAAATAAATTGAGCAATCTTCTTTCCGATAAATTTCATCTGGAAAAAATCCAATACATTTTTCGTTTCGAAATCCCCTGGCTGATGTTTGCGCTCTTCTTTGTGTTTTACTCCGGAATAGGATTATACATACTCAACGGAATAATGGCAGTTTTTATTCCGTATTTACTTTTTGTTCTATTCAGATTAAAAAGGTGGGGATGGATTTCTTGTTTATCTGTATTTGTAATTTTACCTCTTCTGCACCAACTTCTTGGTTCTCCTTTTTTAGATCTTCCCGATTATCCGGCTTATCTTCCTCTATTCTTTTTTTTACTTTTTAATTTCTTCTTAAAATTTGTCATTCGAGATTGGATCGAGGACATAAACGCAAGGATTGAGCGCAGTACAAATCGGAATTAGTAAAATAGAAGACCCCGCATCTGCGGGGTCTTCTAAATACTTACTACTATACACTAAATACTTTTTATTAATACATTCCATCCATACCGCCGCCGTGAGGCATTGCAGGCATGGGCTCTTTCTCTTCTTTCTTTTCATATACAACTGCTTCGGTGGTTAACAACAACGATGAAACAGAGGCTGCATTTTCAAGTGCGGTTCTGGCCACTTTAGTAGGATCAATAACTCCGCTCTTAATCAAGTTTTCATAAACTTCTGTGGCAGCGTTGAATCCAAAATCACCTTTGCCTTCGAGAACTTTGTTTAAAACAACAGCGCCTTCAAATCCGGCATTGGCGGCAATTTGTTTTAACGGTTCTTCAAGAGCCTTAGCAATTATTTTGATACCGGTATTCTGATCAGGATTCTCTCCCTGAAGTTTATCCAGAGATACAATAGCTCTAACCATCGAAACACCGCCGCCGGCAATAATACCTTCCTCAACTGCCGCGCGTGTTGCATGCAGAGCATCTTCAACGCGTGCTTTCTTTTCCTTCATCTCAATTTCAGTTGCTGCACCTATCTTCAATACGGCAACGCCGCCAGAAAGTTTTGCGAGTCTTTCCTGCAATTTTTCTTTGTCGTAATCTGAAGTAGTTTTTTCGATCTGAGACTTGATCTCGTTGATTCTTTTCTTGATATCTTCAGATTTACCGGCACCCTCAACAATTGTTGTATTGTCTTTGTCGATGTTGATCTTTTTGGCTTTACCAAGATAATCCAAAGTAGCGTTCTCAAGTTTAAATCCGCGTTCTTCCGATATAACCGTACCGCCCGTAAGAACAGCAATATCTTCCAGCATTGCTTTTCTTCTGTCTCCGAAGCCGGGGGCTTTAACAGCGCATACTTTCAATGTACCGCGCAGTTTGTTTACAACCAAAGTTGCAAGAGCCTCGCCTTCTAAATCTTCGGCGATAATTAACAGCTGCTTACCTGCCTGTGCGATTTTTTCAAGAATGGGAAGAAGATCTTTCATTGCAGAGATTTTCTTATCATGGATTAATATGTAAGTGTCATCAAGATTAGCTTCCATTGACTCTGAATTGGTTACGAAATAAGGAGAAAGATAACCGCGGTCAAATTGCATACCTTCAACAACTTCAAGAGAAGTTTCGGCCGATTTGCTTTCTTCAACAGTGATGACGCCGTCTTTACCGACTTTTTCCATCGCGTCAGCGATAAGATTACCGATTGTCTTATCATTATTTGCCGAAATAGATCCAACCTGAGCGATTTCCTCGCGTCCTCCGACTTCCTTGCTGCTTGATTTAATGTACTCAATAACTTTAATGACGGCTAAATCGATACCGCGTTTTAAATCCATCGGATTGGCTCCCGCGGTAACATTCTTTAACCCTTCGCGGTAAATTGCCTGAGCAAGTACTGTAGCTGTTGTGGTACCATCGCCAGCAACATCACTGGTCTTGGATGCAACTTCGCGAACCATTTGAGCGCCCATATTTTCAACCGGATTTTCAAGTTCAATCTCTTTTGCTACCGTGACACCGTCTTTTGTAACTGTAGGTGCACCGAATTTTTTATCGATGATAACATTTCTTCCTTTAGGTCCAAGTGTAACCTTTACAGCATTTGCAAGTTTATCAACACCCGCTTTGAGTGAGCTTCTTGCATCGCTGCTGTATTCTACAATTTTTGCTGCCATAATTATTCTCCAATTTGTTTTTAAAACTTTTTAGTTAACAATTCCGTAAACATCGCTCTCACGCATAATTAAATATTCTTCGCCGTCTATTTTAATTTCAGTTCCCGAATATTTCCCGTATAAAACTACATCTCCGACTTTGAGAGTTAATTTTATTAATTTACCATCGTCAGTTGTTTTACCTTCTCCGACCGCGACAATTTTACCCTCTATAGGTTTTTCTTTTGCTGTATCGGGAAGAATGATTCCGCCTTTTGTTGTTTCTTCGGCTTCTTTGGCTTTTACTATTACTCTGTCGCCTAATGGTTTGATTTTGAAATCTGCCATAAATTGACCTCCTTTAGTTGATTAATGATTAGCACTCGATTTTAACGAGTGCTAATATAAGGAATGGGTTCAATTTTGTCAATATCGAGAGCAAAATGAAGATTATTTAGTTAAAGAAGGGCCTAAATCGATAGTTTCTTCTTTTAAATAACCATGTCGACCGAGCGCGCGAAAATATAATCGACATTTTTCAGCAGGGAATTCTGATCAAACAATTGTTTAATTTCTTCCTTACTAAGAAATTTGGATACATCATCCGAATTGAGGAGTTCATCTTTTAAGTTTTTATTGCCATCAGCCCAGACATCCATCGCGGCTTTTTGAACAAACTGATAAGCATCTTCACGAGAAATGCCTTTTTCAGTAAGTTTAAGTAGAACTTTCTGAGAAAAGATTAATCCCCGTGTAAGGTTTAGATTTTTTGACATGTTTTCCGGATAGATGATAAGGTTTTCTACGAGCTTTACTGCTAAACCGAGTATATAATCTAAAGCAATGCAGCTGTCCGGAATGATTATCCTTTCGACTGAAGAATGCGAAATATCCCGTTCATGCCAGAGAGCAACATTTTCCAACGCCGCCATTGAATTGCTTCTTAAGATTCTTGCTATTCCTGTTATCCGTTCGGACACGATCGGATTTCTTTTATGCGGCATGGCAGAAGAACCCTTTTGTCCCTTCGAAAAATATTCTTCGGCTTCAAGAACCTCAGTGCGCTGTAAATGGCGGATTTCAATTGAAATTTTTTCGAGAGATGAACCGATTATTGCCAGAGTCGTAAGAAAGTGGGCGTGTCTGTCCCTCTGCACGACCTGAGTAGCGACAGGTTCAGGTTTCAATCCCAGTTTTTCGCATACATACTCTTCAACTTTTGGAGATATATGATCGAATGTACCCACCGCACCCGATATTTTCCCGCAGGCGACAGAATCAATTGCAGCCTCCAAACGTTCTATATTTCTTTTTGCTTCTTCGTACCATAGAGCGAATTTAAGTCCCATCGAATATGCTTCAGCATGAATGCCGTGACTTCTTCCCACGCAAATTGTATTCTTATGTTCACGGGCGCGTTTCCTTAACGCATCCTTGAGGGAGGTTAAATTTTTAAGAAGGATTTCTCCGGCGCATTTTAATTGGTATCCTAATGCGGTATCCAAAACGTCGGAACTTGTCATCCCATAATGAATATGACGCGATGCCGGCCCGACATATTCTGCGACATTAGTTAAAAATGCAATCACATCATGTTTGGTTGTTTCTTCTATTTCCAGAACTCTTTTCAAATCAAAATTAGACTTTGTTTTAATCTCTTCTAAGTCTTCCGCCGGGATCTCTTCAAGCTCAGTGCGGGCTTCGCAGGCTAATATTTCTACTTTTAGCCAGCTTTCAAGTTTGAATTGATCGTCCCATATTTTACCCATCTCTTTCCGTGTATATCGGTCAATCATTTCATTTTCTCCAACTTCATTTTTTTAATAATCGTTTTTTTATCCCGGAGGATTTTAATATCCACTGTGTCGCCGGTTCTGAATTCCTGGATTATGCCGCCAAGTGTATTCTCATCGTTAATCCTCCAGCTGTTAAGTCCGATAATAATATCACCTACTTGTAAATCAGATTTCTGGGCGGGAGAATTTTTTGTTATTTCCGTTATTATTACACCTCGGGATGCACTTAGATTATACGCCTTTTGTATTTGTTCGGTTATGGTAAGTATTTTAAGTCCGGTCCAGAAATCTCTTTCGACTTTACCTTTACTCTTAAGTTCGGAGACTACTCTTTCAATTTTGTTAACCGGAATCGCAAAACTGACGCCGATATTTCCGGAAGATCCCTGAGCAGTATAGATCAGAGTATTAATTCCAATCAGTTCACCTAAAGCATTGACCAACGGACCTCCGCTGTTGCCGTTGTTTATCGCGGCATCTGTCTGAAGCATATTAACATAGTAACGGTTATCCACGGTACCCAGATTCATCCCGTTCGCACTGACAACTCCGACTGTGACGGAAGGCTTATCATTAATATCAAACAAACCGAACGGATTTCCCAAGGCGATAACCCATTCACCGATTATAATATTATCAGAATCCCCAAGTCTTATATAAGGAAGATTTTTGGCATCGATTTTTAAAAGACATATATCAGAAGTTCTGTCGGTACCAATTACTTTTGCATCATGCTGAGTTCCGTCCGTCATTGTCACGATAGCTTCGGTGGCGTTCCCGGCCACGTGATCGTTTGTAACTATATATCCGTCCGGTGAAATTATTGTACCTGAACCGAGCATTTTTACCTGCTGGTTGTAAACTCTGTCACCAAAGAATTGTCTCCAGATTGGATCCTGGCTGAATACGTCGCGGTATTGACGCATTTCGGTCACATTAATTCCGACTACAGCCGGACTCACTCGGGCAACTGTTTTAGTAATTACGTTTTGTCTATCATAAGTGATATCAGCATTTAAGGGCGACCTCTGAACGGAAGTGGAAGGAGTGCTGCCTAATAAGGAACTTAATGATTCAAAACGGCCGGTGGAATCATTTTTTAAAGTGATTGAAAAGATAATCGCAGTTAGTATCAGTGTAGTGGCTGCTGACAGCATTGCCGGTTTAAGTTTATGCATTTTTATTCCTCTAATTTTTATTGTACCATTTTAATAATAAAACTTTCATAGGATCGAAATGTTTTACAAGAATAATCATCATTAAAGTACCAACAAATAATCCGAATTCCAGAGTACTTGAGGCGCGGGGTGAAGTTAGACGGTTCAGTGAGAGCGCAGATACAAACGAAGCTACCGCAGTAAAAACAGATGCGCTGATATTGGAAATATGTATGTTCCTCGGAAAAATGAATGCTATCAGCCATACAATCCCCCAAATGATGAGGATTGGAATTGAAATCAGAAGCGATCCGCCGCCCGCAGTCGCAATTCCTCTCCCGCCTTTAAAATTTATCCAGGGGGAATAGCAATGTGCGAACACCGCAGCGTTCAGTCCGGTCATTATATAAAGAAAATCATCACCTATAATAAGCTTCACAATTAATACGGTGCAAAATCCTTTGAGCAAATCGATACTCAGGACAGAAAATCCAATCAGTTTCGATTTCGAAACTTTGAATGAATTATGCGCTCCAACATTACCGGACCCCTCACAGCGTATATCAACGTTTTTATACCTCTTGAGAAGGATGTAGGCAGTAGGAAACGAACCTAATATATATCCGATAAAAAAACTGTATAAAATATTCATAACCTAAGAGCAAATTGTGGTGAATCAAATTTACTAAATTTATAATAGTTGAAAAAATTGACTTTGATATTATCCATTCCGCCTTATCTTATTCCCTGAAGTAGGGAATTGTTCCATATAAAACCATTTCATTAGTTTTCTTTTTATCATCTAAAAAAATTATTAACTTTACCCGACAAAAGAATTCATCCAATATCGGAGATGTAAATGGTTAATTACATTGGCAGATTCAATATCATACCTTCCTTGCCGGAAAAATTAGATCCGTTAAGAGAAATTGTATACAATTTATATTGGAGCTGGAACCACGATGCAATTGAATTATTTAGAAGACTCGACAGAAAACTCTGGGAGGACACACACCATAATCCCATATTAATGCTGGGTAAAATAAGTCAGGACCGGCTTAATCAGGTTGCCCTTGATGACAGTTTCATCTCTCATATGAACCGGGTATATGTGCAACTGAATGTGTACATGGAGGAAAAAAGCTGGTACCAGAGAAATCACAATTTGGACGGGGATAAGTTCATTGCGTACTTTTCGGCAGAATTCGGACTCACAGAGTGTTTACAGGTTTACTCCGGCGGGCTGGGAGTACTTGCCGGTGATCATCTCAAATCCGCAAGCGATCTCGGACTCCCTCTTGTGGCTGTAGGATTATGTTACAAAGAAGGGTATTTCCAGCAATATCTTACGAGTGACGGATGGCAGCAGGAACGTTATGAATTGACCGATTTCTTCAATCAGCCAATGACACTTGTTACAAATTTTGATAATACTCCCATGAAAATTGAGATGAACTTTCCGGGAAGAACGGTAATTGTACAGATCTGGAAAATTCAGGTTGGGCGTGTACCGCTTTTTTTACTTGATACCAATGTTCAGGAAAATTCTGAGGAAGACAGAAAGATCACGCGTTCGCTGTATGGCGGGAATATCGAAACAAGAATTCAGCAGGAAATAGTCCTTGGCATTGGCGGAGTGCGCGCTCTCCACGCAATGAATATTGTTCCATTGGTCTGCCATATGAATGAAGGGCATTCGGCATTTCTTGCTCTTGAAAGAATCGGATACCTCATAAAAAATCACAAATTAACTTTTAATGAAGCGAAAGACATAAATTTTTATTCGAATGTGTTCACCACCCATACTCCCGTTCCGGCCGGTATTGATATTTTCCCTAATGATCTTGTGGAAAAATATTTCGGGAATTATTACAGGAATGAACTTGGTATAAGCGATAAAACATTTTATTCATTGGGAACTATTCTTAAAGATAAACCGGTTGCAAATTACAATATGGCTCATCTTGCCATGAATATGGCAGGATTTGTAAACGGTGTAAGTAAACTTCACGGCACAGTTTCCAAAAAAATGTGGATGTCCGGCTTCGTTGATATTCCATTTGATGAAATACCAATCGATTATATCACCAATGGAGTTCATACACGTTCCCATCTTTCCAATGATATGCAGGAATTATTATACCGCTATCTTGGCGAAAAATTTATGCAGAATCCCGCTGATCCCGAAGCATGGGAACAGATTGATGAAATTCCCGATGAGGAACTATGGCGGACACACGAAAGAAGAAGAGAAAGACTAGTTGCCTTCGCACGTAATAGATTAACGAGGCAGATAGTTCAAAGAGGCGGATCCGCAAGCGAACTTGCCTCCGCAAAGGAAGTGCTTGATGTGCAGGCATTAACAATCGGTTTCGCGCGCCGCTTTGCCACATATAAACGCGCAACATTAATCGCAAAAGATATTGAGCGGCTCATTGGAATATTAGGTAATCCTAATTATCCGGTACAATTAATAATAGCGGGCAAAGCACATCCCAAAGACGACGAGGGGAAGAAACTGATACAGGAGTTAATCTCTATTTCCAAAGAGCCTCATTTGAGGAAGAAAATAGTTTATTTAGAAAATTATGATATGAATATTGCGCGCTATATGGTAGAAGGATGCGATGTCTGGCTTAATAATCCGCGCAGGCCTCTGGAAGCCAGCGGAACTTCAGGAATGAAGGTAATTGCAAACGGCGGTTTAAACTTAAGTGTGCTTGACGGCTGGTGGGACGAAGGATATACGCCCGAAGTCGGATGGGCGATAGGGAACAGGGAAGAATATGACAATCTCGATTATCAGGATGAAGTGGAATCGAGACTGATTTATGAAGGAATTGAAAAGGAAATTGTCCCGCTCTTTTACACGCGCGGCGAAGATAAACTCCCCAGGGGTTGGATTTCCATGATGAAAAACTCTATGAAAAAGCTTGGCCCGGTTTATAACTCACACAGAATGGTCGGGCAATACGCGAGTAAATTTTATTTTGCCTCGCATGCCAAAAGAATGAGTTTAATGGAAAATAATTGGAAGGAAGGAAAGGAATTTTCTCAATGGAAACAGCATCTGTGCGGAAATTGGGATAAATTAAAATTCCTGAGCATCTCGGAAGAGGAGAAAAACGGCGATCTTAAAGTAGGTCTTAATTATCCAATTCTTGCCGAGGTAGAATTAGGCGATTTAACTCCTTCGGATGTTGATGTTCAGATCTATTATGGAAAAGTCGATGCCGCGAGCGATGATCCTAAATCCTTCGTAAATATGACCCACATAGTTAAAAAAGTGAAGTCAACAAAATATATTTACAGAGGCGAAATCAATTGCCGTGAGACCGGCCAATTCGGTTTTACACTCAGAATTCTGCCAAAACACCCTATGCTTATCAATCAATTTGAATTGGGTTTAATAAGATGGGCCTAAAAAAGAAATAACGGAAAATTTATGCTGCTTGAAACTTTAGACCTGCGTACAAATGATGTATTGATCTATTCCCAGAATATGTTCAACTTCAACGACAGTTTTAAAATTATCTTTAAGAACGAAAAAATCAAAACACCTCAACGGATAACATATTTTGATGTCTGTTCGTACGTTAAAGATCCATCTCCCAAGAATCTGATCATCTATCGTCTGCTTACAAACGTAAATAGTCTTGATGCATACTCAACCAAATATGGTTACTTTATAAATATTAATGGAAAGGTTGAACTTATCTATTTTGATCCCGTATTTGCCATCAAAGATCTCCGGCATCTCAGATTTGATCTGGATCCGCAAAAATTCAGGTTTAAAATCCAGCAGGTTGGTTTAACCTCGCTTACAAAAAAAGAGTCGGAAGCAAGCTTTGCCGAAGTTTACAGTTTCGATTTGAAAGCAATAGAAGCACAAAGTCAGAACGATAAAATCTTTGCCGATGCTATATTCGCTTTTGATGATTCCTTTCTTGAAGAGAGTCTTATTGCACCGAAGGAACAATCGATTCCAACCGAATTAAAACTGCCGGTGACTGAAGAACGACATTCAAAATACGATACCGTAGCTAACATCAATAAAATTGCTGAGGATAAACACAAAGTTCATCATAATCTTTCCACTCCTCAGCCGCCTGAAGCCGGCAAAGTGCAGGATCTTCGTGAGGAAATAATTGATCTTCTTAAACAGGCGCTTGGAATCCCGGCCGCAGTCGAGCAGCCCGTTAAGCAAGTTCAGGTTTCTCAAACAAATACAACCGAAAGCACTGAAAATGTCAGCAAGGTTTTTGATCTCTTTAAAACAACTAATAAATCCGATGAGTTATCGGTAAGAGAACGCGACTCTATTATTTTAAAATTCGAATAATGAAATCAATTCCACAGATTTTTTCAACGTCCGCGGATCTTTTCACTTAAAGTATCAAATTATTTTTAACCGGCTTTAAATAAATATTGAAAATGGAATTCATATATGGAAAATAAATACGATGTAATAGTAATCGGAAGCGGACCGGGCGGAGAAGGCGCCGCGATGACTTGCGCTAAAGGTGGAAAAAAAGTTGCCGTGTGTGAGGAATTTTCACTCGTCGGAGGCAGCAACACACACAAAGGAACTATACCCAGTAAAGCGCTTAGGCACGCAAGTCAGATTCTGTATGACAGTAACCGGTTCGAAGGAACTGCTTACCAGGAATTATTGAAAAAAACATCATCCGTTATCAGCAGTCAAGTAAATCTTAGACACGGTTTCTATACACGCAACGGCGTGGACCTTCTCATTGGCCGTGCCAAATTTTTAAATTCCAACTCTATTGAGGTTACAGAATCAAATGGCTTGAAAAAAGTATATGAGGCAGACGCGTTTATAATAGCCACGGGTTCCCGTCCCTATCATCCGCCAGATGTTGATTTTACCCATCCGAGAATTGTAGACAGCGACAGTCTTCTGAAAATAGAGGATAATCCAAAGACTTTAACTATTTACGGTGCAGGTGTAATCGGATGCGAGTATGCTTCGATCTTCCGCGGATTAACGGTTAAAGTGAATCTAATAAATACGCGTCCGCAGTTACTGGCTTTTCTTGATGATGAAATTATTGACGCACTTGCCTATCATCTCAGAGAAAACGGTGTCCTGATTCGTCATAGTGAAGAGTATGAAAAAGTTGTACCGGATGATACCGGAGTTACTATCTATCTTAAATCGAATAAGGAGATAAGAAGCGAATATCTTTTATGGGCGCAGGGAAGAACAGGCAATTCAAGCAATATAGGTTTGGAGGGATTAAATATTACCACTGATTCAAGAGGATCGATTCCGGTAAATGAATTTTATCAGTCGTCTGTTAAGAACATTTATGCGGTGGGAGATGTGATCGGGTATCCCAGTCTCGCGAGTGCGGCTTATGATCAGGGAAGATTCGCTGCGCGCCATCTGATATACGGAGAAAAAACCACACTAAGAATAGAAGATATTCCCACTGGCATCTACACCATACCCGAGATCAGTTCGGTTGGTCTTAATGAAAGAGAACTGACAGAGAAAAAAATTCCTTATGAAGTGGGGCACTCATTTTTCCGGCATCTGGCAAGAGCGCAGATAACCGGAAGAACTGTGGGAATGCTGAAAATACTTTTTCATAGAGAAAATTTTCAGATACTTGGAATACACTGTTTCGGATATGAGGCTTCCGAAATTATACACATCGGGCAGGCTATTATGTCGCAACAAGGCGAAGGCAATACTCTTATGTACTTTATCAACAGTACATTTAATTATCCCACAATGGCTGAAGCATACCGCGTTGCGGCGTTAAACGGATTGAACCGGATTGAAATGGGCAGAAGATCAGGAAATATTTAAAGTAAATAGATTGATTTGTATTTCAGCGGTCTCTTCTTACCGAGAGAAAGACCGATTATCATTGTCTCCTAATAGCTCATAGAATCGATTTTCACCTTTCCCCTGAAAATCCAATATATACTAACTGTATAGGTCAGTACAAACGGTATTCCTATCAGCGCAATCGTAAGCATTATTTTTAAAGTCTGCTGTGATGATGATGCATTATAAACGTTAAGATTATAAGCCGGGTCGAGCGTTGACTTCACGATGTTAGGATATAACCCGATCGCAAATAGAACCAGAAGAGCCGCAATACTGGCACAGGAAGAGAGGAATGCCTTAAATTCTTTGCCAAGATGTATTGACCGCGGGATATTTGCTACTGCTAACATATTCATTAAAGCGAGTATAAATAACCACGGATGAGATTTAAATGGCTGAACCATTTCCGGAATATATATTAATGTGGCCATGGTAGTTGAGATATAGCATATAACGAAAAAAATGATCGCGTTGTTCGTCCAACCTTTTACTATCGCCTGAATTTCCCCCTCGGTTTTCATCATCAGGTATATGGAACCGTGCATCATGAAAAGTGCTACTGTTGTAATGCCGACCATCACAGTGAATGGATTAATCAGTCCTAAAAATGTACCGGTAAATTCCTTATCGCTTCCAACCGGAATGCCTGTTATGATATTCCCTATTGCCAACCCCATTAAAAAGGCAATTAATATACTTGAAACGGAAAAGGCCACATCCCAAGCGTTTCTCCACCACTGCATCGGCTGTTTACTTCTGAACTCGATAGCAACCGCCCGGAAAATCAGTACGAATAGTAAAAGCATGAATGCCGTATAAAAACCTGAAAAGACTGTCGCGTAAACATGGGGGAATGCAGCGAATAGAGCGCCACCTCCCGTGACAAGCCAAACTTCATTGCCGTCCCACACAGGTCCTATTGAGTTAATCAATATTCTTCTGTTTGTATCGCCTTTCATAAAAAGGTGTAATGCCCCGACACCAAGATCGAATCCGTCGAGTATTGCATATCCGGTTAAAAGTACACCTATTAGAATGAACCAGATGCTATTCAGATCAAAATTAAATTCCATTTTGTCACTTTTAATTTTTTGGAAAAATCATTTTTTGCTTTTCATATTCAGATGGCAATAGATCAGAGTCGACCGGGCCGTGCTGAATTTTTTCATTTAACAGATAAAGAAAGAGGACTAGGAGAAGCGCGTAGATAATAGTAAAAAGTATTAATGAAAAGATTACCTGATTGGCATCAACGGCTTTTGAAAGACCATCTGAAGTTCTAAGTAAACCGTATACAATCCATGGCTGTCTTCCGACCTCCGCTGAGAACCATCCTAATTGATTGGCTGCCTGCGGCAAAAATACAGACAGCACAAATATTCTTAAGAGCCACTTTTTCTGGAAAAGCGATCCCCTCCACAAATAAAATAATCCGATCAGACTCAGGCCGATTAATGTGAATCCTATTGCAACCATAAGATGATATGTTTGAAAAACAAAATTGACAGGAGGAATTTCATCCTTCTTAAATGCATTCAGTCCTGTTATTGGTTTATTGAAATCGCCGTGAACCAGATAACTCAGAAACTTAGGTATTGCTATTCCAAAATGTACTTCCTGATTTTTTTCATTCACCCATCCGAACAGATATAAATCGGCAGCTTTGCTGGAATCGAAATGTGCTTCATATGCAGCCAATTTTGCAGGCTGATTTTTACTTACTCCAACCGCACTCTTATGCCCGGTAAATAATTGAAACAGCGATGCGAATATGGCAATGCTCAAGCCTACTTTAAATGATTTAGTGGCGAACTCAACATGCTTGTTCTTTAACAGATAAAACGCGGAAACGCTTAGTATTAAAAAGGCTCCCGCCAACCATGCGCCGGAAAGTGTATGGGAAAGTCTTTCCATTGAGGAGGGATTAAAAACCATCTGCCAGAAATCTGTTATTTCCGCCCGTGCATTTATTCCTTCGCCAACAATATGATATCCAGCAGGAGTCTGCTGCCATGAGTTAGCTACAACAATCCACACCGCACTCATCATTGCGCCAAGTGCAACCATAATGGTTGAAAAAAAATGCACTTTGGGCGAAACTTTGTTCCAGCCAAATACAAGGATTGCCAAGAAACCGGATTCAAGAAAGAATGCGAAAATTCCTTCCGCTGCCAGCGCGCTTCCGAACACATCTCCGACGAATCTTGAATATGTTGCCCAGTTAGTTCCAAATTCAAATTCCATGACGATTCCGGTTGCGACACCAAGCGCAAACGTTAAGGCAAACACTCTGACCCAGAATTTTGTCATCTGTTGAAATATCGGATTCTTGGTTTTTAAATAGAGCCCTTCCATTATTACTAATGCAACACCCAATCCAATACTTAACGGCGGGTAGATATAATGGAATGAGATAGTAAATGCAAATTGAATCCTTGATAATAATTCCACTGACATATTATATCCGGCTAATAATTTATAAAAATATTTTCCGTCATTCGTTTATGTATTATGACTTAACCAATTTTCTTGCAATGACTGTATTGTAAATCCACATTAGCGCAGTTGCCAGCAATCCTATTCCAATCATGGAAAACCAGATCAAATTGGGCTGGTTGGCCTCTTTAGCTGTCTCATAAATCCATCCGCCAAATGGATCTCCGGCAAACCGGGCAATGGCGATAGGAAGGAACGCGTAGCCCTGGTAGAGTCCCTGCTGACCTGCAGGTGCAATATCTGATATATATTCGTAATATCTCGGGGCCTGTACCATTTCGCCGATAGCGAATGCAACTATCCCCGCTGCGATTGTTGGAATGCTGGGATGGATACCGATTATAACCCAGATAAGGCTTGAAAAGGCAAAGCCATAGAGTATCGCTTTGGAAGTTGGCAGATGTTTGGTCAGTCTGTTTAAAGGTATCTGCAATAAAATGATTGCGCCGGCGCCTGCCCAGGACTGAATAATTTCGTATGGTGCATCTTTACTTATAAAATCTGTTATGTAGTAGGGAACGATAATAAATTCCTGCCAGAAAATTATCCAATAGAGTGAGTAGATAAGAAGAAATATCATGAACCTGAAATTTGTCAGAACAATAAAAAGGTTTGCAATTTTCTTGCCGAATGATTCAACTACTTCCTTTCCTTCAATTTTTACATCTTTATATAGAATAAGATTAACTATAAGCATCGCAAAGCAGCTGATAGACGAAACAACGTAGACAAATTCATTTCCGAAACTATCGCGTACAAAATATGCGATTGTTGGGCCGAGCATTGCACCCGCGTTTACGAGCCAGTAGTAAATGGCAAATCCGAGGGATTTGGTTTCCTCTTTTGAAGTAACTGCTACTGTACCAAGAACCGCCGGTTTAATGAACGAACCGCCGAATGCCGTGAAGGCCAGAAAAATCATCAGAAGCCAGTAGTGATTAATATTTCCATATACTCCTGAAAAAACTGCCATGCCTACTGAACCGATCAGAAAATATCCAAGTCCTAAGATTGTGAATGCTATGCTAAAAGCACGTCTGAAACCCCATTTATCCGCAAGTGTCCCGCCGAGTATCGGCAGCAGATAAATTAAACCGCCGAACATACCGGAGAGCTGACCCGCTTCCGACTCCGTAAAACCGAGTCCGTTACGCATGTAAATCATAAAAACAATCTGCTGACCGTAGTAGGCAAGCCGTTCAAATAATTCCATTCCGTTCGCCACCCAGAACGAAGGAAGAAATCCGGTCTTAATTTTTTGAAATTCAGAAGAGATGCTCACTTTTTCTCCGTATTGGTTGTAGTCGGAGCGCAATTTAACTCAATTCGATATAGTTATTCAAACACTATTTACTAAATTTGTACTGAATTATTTTTTTAATAAGTTGAAATGAAGCGACGGTAAATTTAACACTCCACACCCTGATAAATTATTTATTCGAAAAATAAATTTTTCCTGAGATTGAGGTAATGATATGAAGTATTTCAAGCATGAGTCCGCCTACGTCGATGAAAATGTTGTTATTGATGACGGAACCAAAATCTGGCATTTCTCGCATGTTCAATCCGGCGCCAGGATAGGTAAGAACTGTGTTCTTGGACAAAATGTTAATGTCGGAACGAATGTTGTTATAGGGAATTTTGTAAAGATCCAGAATAATGTTTCTGTATATGAAGGAGTTACACTTGAAGATTTTGTTTTCTGCGGTCCGTCTATGGTTTTTACAAACATTGTAGATCCCAGAAGTAAATACCCTCAGGTCGGATCAGAATTTTACATCAGGACTTTGGTTAAAGAGGGCGCATCTCTGGGAGCCAACTCAACTATTATATGCGGACATACAATTGGTAAGTATGCGTTTATTGGGGCAGGGGCAGTAGTCACAAAAGATGTACCCGATTATGCCCTGGTTGTAGGAAATCCTGCCAGAATTACGGGATGGCTGAGCGAGGCAGGGCAGAAATTAATTTTTGATAAAGATGGATTAGCTTACTGCAATAAGTCAAATAAAAAATATAAACTGGAAAAAAATACCGTTACGGAGGTGTAATGAAAGTCCCCTTGTTAGATCTTAAGCCGCAATACAACGCATTAAAGAAAGAGATTGATGAAGCTGTTCAGCGCGTAATTGAATCGCAATATTTTATTATGGGTCCCGATGTTGCCAAACTTGAAGAGGAAATTTGTTCCTATCTGGGTGCAAAAAAAGCAGTCGGTGTTTCATCCGGAACAGATGCACTTCTTCTGGCCTTAATGGCTCTGGATATTCAGCCGGGTGATGAAGTAATAGTTCCCACTTATTCATTTTTTGCGACGGCAGGAGTAGTTGCGCGCCTCAACGCAGTTCCGGTTTTTGTGGACTGCGATCCGATTACATTTAATATTGATCCGAAAAAAATAGAAGAAAAAATTTCTGCAAAAACTAAAGTAATTATTCCCGTTCATCTGTACGGGCAAAGCGCGGATATGGATGCCATTATGGCGATTGCAAAAAAACATAATTTGAAAGTGGTGGAAGATGCTGCGCAGGCCATCGGTGTTCAGTGTAAAGACGGTAGATTTGTTGGAACAATCGGGGATATCGGATGCTTCTCATTTTTCCCGAGTAAAAATCTCGGGGGATTCGGAGACGGAGGAATAGTTACTACAAATGATGAAACCCTCGGTGAAAAGATGCGCATTCAGCGAGTACACGGAATGGAACCGAAATACTACCATAAGATGATGGGCGGTAATTTCCGGCTTGATGCATTGCAGGCCGCGGTCCTGCGAGTAAAGCTTCCGCATCTTGATTCCTGGTCGGCCAAAAGAAGGGAAAACGCGGAAACTTATACAAAATATTTTGTTGAGGCAGGTTTAGCCTCCGAGACCGGAAAATTGATTTTCGACGCATCCAATAAAGTCCTGCTTCCGAAAGCTGTTTACAGGGATTCCGGATTCAAAAATCATCATATCTATAATCAGTACATTATCAGAGTGGAAAAGAGAAATTCTTTAATCGATTTTCTGAGAAAGAAAGATATCGGATGTGAAATATATTATCCGGTGCCATTTCACCGTCAGGAGTGTTTTTCTTATCTTAATTGCAGGGACGAAGATTATCCTATATCGAATTGCGCGGCCCATGATTCGATTGCACTGCCGATCTATCCGGAACTGAGCAATGAACAGATAAAATATGTTGTCGATTCAATTGCGGAATTTATGAAAGCCGAATAAGATTATTCTCTTGAATGAGACAATTATAACTGCATGGAATCATGATTGCGAGATATATTAGTTATAACAAAGCCCCGCGCACGGGGCTTTGCAATTTATTTCATTAGTACGAGTTTTTTACTCTCCGTATAATTATCGGTCTTTAATCTGTAAAAATAAATTCCGCTTGATAAATTGGATGCGTTAAATTCCACTTCGTAATTTCCTGCAGCCTGCTGAGTTTTCACAAGCGACTTAATTTCATTTCCGAGTAAATCAAATATTTTTAATTCTACAAACGAACCGACTGGAATCGCATACCTGATCGTAGTAGTAGGATTGAACGGATTCGGATAGTTCTGCGAAAGTGAAAAGGCGGTCGGTATTTCTATCTTTTCACTCTCAACACTTGTAAGAGGACTTGTAGGATAGCGGTTTGTTATTTTGATTGCATATCCGCCCTGTCCGCTGTATCTCCACACTCTAATGTAGTAAGTTCCGGCAGGAATATTTGGATATTTAAGGATCTCCTTCGTGCCGTATGTTGATGAACTCGCAATGGAACTTGTCGGACTGACGTATAAATAAAGATCGGTGTCAAGCGGCGGCTCGGAATCTGTCCGGATATAGAGCGAATCCCATGTTGAAGTCAGTGTGAAGACGTAGTAATCGTCATAATCTGTATAACTATTTGAATAATATCCCAGATGGCCGGTCATTTTAGTTTCTGGAATAATGGTCACCGCTTTTGCCGGAGTATCGTTATTCTCAGAATCGTTTGAGAGGGAAGGAGTTGAAAATTCCTCTGTAATCTTATATGAACCATAACCGGAATATCTGTAAACTCGAATGTAATACTTTCCTGGAGCAAGGTTGTCAAATGTTAATTGTTCACTTGACCCATATGTCGATGCCGATTTTATTGAACTTGTACCGTTGACATCATAAAGATAAATATCGACATCTAATGTAGGGTTAGATTCTATTTTCACTACCAATTTACCGTTAGTACCGGTAGTTACCGACCACCAATCCTCCCAGTCAGTGTAACCATTACTATAGTATCCAAGATGGCCGTAATTGGATGAACTGCCTGCGGTGCTGAATGTGAAATAATTAACAGCAGTCGAATAGCTGTCGTTCTTTTCTAAATCATTAGTCGACACTCCGTTAATCGAAGTCTGTGTATAAGTTGATGTAATTTTATATCCGCCATGCCCGTTATAACCATAAACTCTCACAAAATAAGTTCCCGGCATGAGACTATTGAATTGGATCTGTTCAGTCAAACCATAAGTAGAGGCTGATACTATTGAAGTAGTTCCATTGATATCATAAATAGAAAGATCAATATCAGCCGAGTCGGATTCTGTAACTACTCTGAAACTACCATCGGCCGGGATAACAACTTTCCACCAATCTTCCCAATCCGTTGATCCGCTTTGGTAGTATTTTATGTGTCCTGTTGATTGGGAATTTAATGCCAATGTAATTGAGGTCTGATAGGTATCGTTCGGTTCGGAATCATTTGAATAAGGTGCGGCAGTAAATTTTGAGGTGATGGTATATGTGCCGGTTCCGGAGTATTTGTAAGCTCTTATGTAATAAGTTCCCGCTTTTAAGGCTGTATGATAAACGGATTCGCTGGTTCCGTAGCGGCTTCCCGACGCGATTTGAGAAGTACCGTTAATGTCGAAAATAAAAAGATCTACGTCTAAGCCTGCCGATGAATTCAAGCTGATATATAGCGAGCCGTCGGACGATAATGTAATTTTCCACCAATCATCCCAATCAGCGGCAAGACTCTGGGACGCGTCATTTAATGCGCCTGAATCAGATGCATTTAATCCGAGTGTGTTTGCCTGCTGATAAGTGTTGTTTGGTTCGGTCTCGGCATAATAATTTCTCCCGTTTATTAAAAAGAATAAACCAAGCATAAATAGGAACGACTTTGAAGAAGTTAAGTTCATAGGGCCTCCTCGATATTCGGGTATAAATTCTAAAAAAATAATCGTGTATATATTTTTTAAAACTTTAATATCGCAGGATTACCCTTTGGTGCATTGCAAGTCTTAATTATACTGCTGCGTAAAATTTAGATTACTTGGATCGAATTGTCAAGAAGTTTTTAGGGCAATTAGGATCCAACGGAGTAAACGATAAACAGAAAACAGTTCTTCTTTACTTAAAGCAAAAATGGGATTATTATTATGATGATTTTTTATCCTTTTATTAAAAGGCAGGTACAATGTATCTCGATTGGATAACGTGGAGTATATGGCTGATCGGTTTTATCATTATGATTGTGTGGATCATGGTCCCCATCAGAGAATTCAGACAATTGCTTCAGCAAAAACAGAAACAATCCAAAGAATAATTAACCGGCGGGAGTATCTTGAATTCAATTGACTACATTATTGTTTTCGTTTTCATTTCGGCTATGTTCTGGATCGGATCGATTTTCTATAAATGGGTCGGCGATTCCGATGATTTTTTTCTTGCCGGAAGACAACTTACACCGTTTATTCTTGCCGCTGTTTTGGCAGCTACAAATGTTAATCTCTACAGTTTTGTTGGACAGGCGGGCATCGCTTACAAAGAGGGGATTCCTATTATCTGGCAGACCTGGACCGGAAATATGGCAATGGTTCTTTCCGGATTATTTATAATTCCGATTTTCAGACGGCTTCGCATAAGAACTATTCCGGAATTTCTGGAGATGAGGTACAGCAAAGGAGTAAGGACTTTCGTTGCGGTTCTCTGGGTGGTTAGACTTACTTTCTGGCTCGGAGTCGTTCTCTACACTGCCGCTATAGCTTCCCAGACCATTACCGGATTAAATTCTTTTACAGGTTGGGTACTGATTTTTTCTGTTGTAGTTATCATTTATACAATGTTAGGAGGAATGTGGTCTGTTGCTTTTACGGATGTTATCCAATTCGTATTGATGCTCGGCGGCGCCTTAATACTTTTACCCTTGGCGATGAAAGCGGTTGGATGGTGGCCGGGAATGGTTGCCCGGCTTCCGGAGGGACATCTCACACTTGTAAGAGCTCACGGGGCTTATGACTGGCGTTTCATAATTGCGATTTTTTTATTGGGAATTGAATGGGCAAGCGTGGATCAGGGATTACTGCAGCGTGCGTTTGGGGCAGAGAGCACAAAGTCAGTGTCTAAAGGACTGGTGCTTGCGGCAATTGTAACAACTCCTTTTGCACTTCTCTGGAATCTTCCCGGGCTGGCGGCAAGGGTTCTTTTTCCTGAATTGGAGAATATTGATTCCGCGGTTCCGATGATGATTTCAACTTTGATTCCAAATATTGTTTTGGGATTTGTTGTAGTGGGGCTTTTATCTTCCCAGTTCTCAACAATATCCGGAAATCTGAACGGAGTGGCAACAATTTTTACAAGCGATATATTTGAAAATGTTCTGAAGAGAAGCGCTACTCAAAAAGATATTATAATGGTTGCGCGGATTGTAACGGTTGTTTCGGGATTGGGAATGATATTATTCGCCTATCTCGTTCCCGTTCTCGGTG
>PGYS01000031.1 GCA_002839795.1 Ignavibacteriae bacterium HGW-Ignavibacteriae-3
AAGTACGAGCTTAAGAGCTTCATCCAGATCTTCCGTCATCACGTCAAGATACCCGGTATCAATTCTTTTCTGAACGCGTGTTTTGTCGACATCAATTCCTAAAAATACCGCGCCGTTCATAGTTGCAGCCAA
The DNA here is from genome assembly GCA_002839795.1 of Ignavibacteriae bacterium HGW-Ignavibacteriae-3. GTDB lineage: Bacteria > Bacteroidota > Ignavibacteria > Ignavibacteriales > Melioribacteraceae > Fen-1258. Next base: position 133 of record PGYS01000031.1, read on the forward strand.
TGGCTGAGCTCCGCCCATGCCGCCGAGTCCGGCTGTAAGTAGCAATCGCCCGCTCAATGAACCGTTAAAATGTTTACGCGCGCACTCGGCAAATGTTTCGTATGTACCCTGAAGGATTCCCTGGCTCCCGATATAAATCCAGCTTCCCGCTGTCATCTGACCGTACATTGTTAATCCGAGATTATCCAGCCGGCGGAATTCATCCCACGTTGCCCAGTCAGGTACAAGCATTGAGTTGGAAATAATAACTCTCGGAGCGTTTTCATGTGTTCTGAATATTCCCACCGGTTTGCCGGATTGAACCAGAAGAGTCTCATCATTATCTAAATTCTTTAGGGAGGCTACAATGGCATTATAGGAATCCCAGTTTCGTGCTGCCTTGCCGGATCCGCCATAAACAATCAGATCTTCGGGACGTTCGGCAACGTCAGGATCAAGATTATTCATCAACATTCGCAGAGCAGCTTCCTGAATCCATCCTTTGCAGCTTAATTCAGTCCCGGTCGGAGCCGTAATAATATTCTTTGTTATTTTCATTTTAGTCAGTGAAATGATTTTGTAAAAGATTGTCGTACTGTGAATAGGCGGATTTATAAAACCATCTTATCAGAAAAAATCCCTTGCTCGCTTTATTCTTCATGTGTGTAACATTCTCTTTTAGCCTGAAAACAAGTTTTGTCTTTTCATCTTTTGTGAATTTTACCTCGTCTTCGCCTGAGTTGAGTTTATCAACAATAGAATTGAACGATTTCATATCAGAACCAAATCTGTCGTCTGTACTCATTTGTTTAATCATTGTATTACAGAAAGTAGTCAGGATTTTCCTTTCATTCTTATCTAACTGGAATGTATAATTTTTGAACAGTGATTTTGCCATTTTGAAAATTTTCCTTTAGGATTATACTTTTAGTGAAAGAAGTTGTTCGCGCATTTTCTGATAGCCCGGTTTAATAATTTTATAAATGTAGGGAAGTCTTTCTTTATAAGGTATGAAGGATGATTTCATAGCGTTGATATTCAGCTTCTCTACATCATCGAGTGTCAATCCGAACATTTCTGTTGCCGTTAAATATTCTTTAGTCAGCGTGGTATCGCTCATAAGCCGGTCGTCGGTATTCAGGAATACCCTGAATTTTTCTTTATACAATTTGATAAAGGGATGATTTTCCATCTTGTCAATTGCTCCGGTATGGACATTACTGATCAGATTTATTTCAAGAGGGAGGCGGGTATCCAAAATATACTGCGCAAGCTGACCGAGTGCCAGAACTTTTCCCTCGGGATCAAAGACCATATCTTCAATAAGCCTTGTCGCATGGCCGATGCGGTGGGCGCCGCAAATCTGAATTGCCTGCCAAATCGATTCCTTTCCGAAAGCTTCGCCCGCGTGAATTGTAATATTGAAATTTTCACGTTTGATAAACTGAAAAGCGTCGAGGTGCTTTTTGGGCGGATATCCTCCTTCCTCGCCGGCAAGATCGAAGCCTACGACCCCATTCCTTCTGAAATTAACCGCCAGCTCGGCTATCTCGAGTGTATTTTTCATATTTCTCATTCCGCACAGAATCAATCCGTAGCCAACCCCGAAATCTCTCTTGCCTTTTTCCAATCCCTCAAGAACAGCAGTAATTATATCTTCATACCAGAGACCCTTATTTGTATGAAATACAGGAGCAAATCTGGTTTCAATATAACAGACATTATCCTTGTGCATATCTTCCATCATTTCATAAGCAATCCGTCTAAGCCCTTCTTTGGTCTGCATTACCGCGCAGGTATGTTCAAATCCCTGTAAGTATTCAACAAGATTGCCCTTATTCGCCCCCCTGTGAAACCATTCCGCAAGTTCGCCGGCATCGGAAGTCGGCAGTTTTTTATAGTTCAAATCCTTGGCCAGATCAATGATTGTCTGAGTTCTCAGGCCCCCGTCAAGGTGATCATGCAGAAGCACTTTCGGAACTCCCCGTATAATCTCTTCGGTCTTCATTTTAATTTCCTTTTCTTTGATTCAAAATTATCCTTTTGTGCTCCGAAAATCAATTAGAGCAATTTTGTCCGTTAAGACTGTTCAAATTTAATCAAACGGATAATTTCGCCTTGACTTCGCATTCATAAAATGGTTATTTTTCGGTCAAAATTAATGTGATTTTATTTAATTCAAGGAGAATCAATGAAAAAAGTATTAATTGGACTGAGTTTATTAAGTATGGTTTTGGGTTTTTCGGCGTTTGATTGTGCGTCCGCGGAACTAACCGGCGCGAAAATGTACATGCAGCAAAAACAATTCGAGAAAGCTAAAGAAGTATTATTGAAGGAAGTCCAGAAAAATCCGAAAAGTGACGAGGGCTGGTTTTTATTAGGGAGTATTTACAGTGAAGATGGAAATGTCCCCGAAATGTTAAAGTCATTCGACAAATCACTTGCAATAAGCAAAAAATTTGAACCTCAGATCACCGACTTCAGAAAATATACATGGCAGATTTCTTTTAATAGGGGAGTTGGATTCTTTAATGACGCCGTTCAGACAACCAAACCGGACAGCATGAAATTATTATTTGAAAAAGCGATTGGTCAGTTCAATAACTCTATTCTATGCGAACCGGATTCAACAATCGGCTACGAGAATGTTGCCGCCGCTTATCTTAATATGGGAAACACTGATGCCTCTATCCCTGTACTGGAAAAATTAGTTGCACTCGGAAAACCTGCATTTGCATTTTCAAGATTAGGACAGATCTTTCTGATGAAAGGTGCTAATTTGATGGATAGTTTCCAAATTTCTAAAAATAGCGAGGACAGTGTAAAGGCGATTGAATGGTATAATAAATCGGTTTCTGTTCTTGAAAAAGGAAGAGTTAAATTCCCGGCCGATGCTGAAATACTTCTACAGCTTGGCAACGCCTACTATTCGTCAGATAATCTTGATGTTGCTTTGGAATCATTCAAAACGCTTTCTTCAAAGGAAAATGCGTCAAAAGAAATCAAATATGCTTATGGTGTGGTTTTGTTGAAATCTAAAAAATATGACGAGGCAGTAAAGGTTCTTGAGAACGTTGTGAAAATGGATCCTGATTATCTTGATGCCAATTACAACTTGGCTGCTACAAATATCGTCTGGGGTAATGAACTGAGAGAAGCAGCAATAAAGAAGGAAAGCGATGACAAAACTTACCTTGAGAAATTTAAAGCCGCCGTTCCGTTCCTTGAAAAATATCTCTCTATTAAACCGGAAGGACGTGTTTATATAAGTCTTGGACAGGTTTACGCGAATCTTGGTATGAAAGATAAAGCAGAGGAAGCATTTAAAAAAGCTGAACAGTATAAGTAACATTTAATTAAATAGACTTTGAACCCACAATACCGGAGTTGCGGATTGTGGGTTTTTTATGAATAACATAGGTGATATATGAATCAGAATAACGATCAAAACGCTCAGCAGATAAATATTGAACTCGGTGAAAAAGAAGCAGAAGGGATTTATTCCAATCTGGCAATTATTACACATTCACCCGCGGAATTTGTTATAGATTTTACAAGAGTTGTCCCGGGTGTTCCGAAAGCAAGAGTTCTATCCAGGATTATTACCACACCTCAGCATGCAAAAATGCTGATGAGAGCTTTAAAGGATAACCTGGATAAATTTGAATCACGTTTTGGCGAAATTAAGATCGATTCCCAGCCGACCCCCCAATTTGGTTTTATTACAGGCGATAAGAACGAAAAAGTGAATTAAAATTGCAGGGTTCCTCCGCAGGAACCTCGCTTTTCTCAATTCTATCCCAGATCACATTTTATCTTCCGCAGAAATTCATTCTTGAGTTACTTTGAGGAAATAGCTACTTTATTTACCAAGTAATCAGTATTGTTTTATCTATCTAACTTTTGGGAGAAATCTATGAGAAGAATAAGCTTCTTTTTCATATTTGCCGCACTGTTGATCTTACCCCAATCTTTAACCGCCCAGTATTCGCTAAACCTTACCGTTTTGGGCGGACTTAACACTATTGATTTTGCCGCGTTCACTTTTACTAATGACCTTTCAGGCACGCCAAGAATATTCCAAATGGATATTGTTGCCCCTGCCGGAAAAAAAATAGTTATCGGCGGTAATTTGTCATGGCAAAAAGACGGACAGTCCGGATTCATACCTATAGTAAATAGTTTTTTCACCAGACCTTTCACTTTGTCAACCGGCAACAGGACTATCTTTAATGATCAACTTGGCGGTGGAGATATTCTTTTTGATCAGGTGGATGGTAATCAGAATATAGCAGATGAAATTTTGAAAAAAGGTAAACCGTCCGGTGTATATAGAATTCAACTTTATCTATTTGATGACAGGCGCGTTAAACTTTATTCTTCATCGCCTGTGGATATATCATTTTTAAATCCGGCGCCCACACTTTCAATATTAAATCCTCGGGAGAACAATTCCTATGATGTAGGAAATGTTCAGGCGCAATGGACCCCCGTTCTCGGTGCTACGAATTACATAATTAGAGCATGCGCGCTTCAAAATGCGTTTCAGAGTCCCGAGGAAGCATTGTCTTCCGGCTCGCCTCTGATTAATGATAAAAACGTAGGGAAGGTTGAGACTGTTAATTTAAGTTCCATCCTCGACCGGCAGTGGGTTGGAGGGCAGAAAATTGTTCTTCTGGTTACTGCGTTTGTTACCGGTCCCGGAGGAGGAAGCAAGCTTCCGAGTCCGCCCGTTATTTTCCGTTTGAATGAATCCGGCAGCAGCGCCAGGGCGGAAATAAATCCTGATCTTGTGCGTCTTGGCAATTTGCTCTCGGGCAAAGTAAGTCAGGATTTTGTAACTAAACTGCTCAGCGGGCAAATCCCTGCAGATGAAATAAAAATTACAGATGATAAGAACAAATCTCTAAGCTTTTCCGAATTCCAAAGCATTTTAGCTTTCTGGGAACTCCACAGAGAATCTATTATTTCAATTAATTATCTGGCAAAGTAACTAAGGATGCAGAAATCATGAGAGCAAAAATAATATTAATGCTATTGGTTCTATTGGTGTCCTTAACATTCGCTTCCGATAGAAATTTGCCCGGCGGGGATGAAACCCCTGTTGCACAGGTTAAAAAAATAATTAAAAATGTTGAATTTAGGGACAGGACGGAATCTGAATGGTTACCTGCCAAGGTGTCCACTCCTCTGTATGATGGAGGTCAGGTCAAAACAGACGCAAAATCCGTAGCTGTAATTTTATTTACTGATGGATCAGGATTATTGCGGGTGAGGGAGAATTCTATTCTCAATGTATATGCAGAGATTAAAAACCGGAAAATGAATAAAAACACTTATATCGATAGAGGCTCAGTCAGTTTTGACGTAAAAAAACAGGAAGATGAAGAATTCAAGTTTACGACTCCCACCGCCGTTGCCTCCATTAGAGGAACCTCGGGATTATTCGATGTGGTTGATAATGGTGAATCCACTATGATTCTTGAAACGGGCTCTGTTGAATTGGAAACGAAAACGGGCAAAAAAGTAAGTCTTACTGCCGGCTATACGGCCTCTTTCGATAGGCAGGGTAACGCAAATGTAGTTCCTTCATCCGAAGAAGATAAAAAGAAATTGGCTCAGGGTAAATCTCTTACAACAAAGAAAGTCATCATAAAGACAAAATTTGGCGATGTTGAAGTTGAATATTTCCCGGACGAGAATAAATAATTTTTTATTAAAAAAAGAATTCCTTAAATAATTTGAGGAATAATATGAGACTGAAAAAATTTAGCTTGATTTTAATTTCTGCTCTTCTGCTTTGTTTTGTTCTGTTCAATCAAACATTTGGACAGGTGAGTAATATTGTATCTGCTGTGCGGATCGGCGACGCGAAAGAAAAAATGCCCCTGTCTATTTCGGCGGAATTATTCGCCGGTGAAAATATTTCCGGTATAAATGTTGTCTACAGGCCATTTGGAGAAACTGAATTCAAAAAAATGGAAATGATGATAGCAGGTAATACTGCCTCTGTAATTTTACCTGCCGCTGTAGTACAGCCGCCTTATCTGGAATATTATCTCTCCATAAGTTTGCGCAACGGCTCTATGCAAACTTATCCTTCCGATATTGATAAAGGCGTATCGCCTCTCCAGGTTGCTGTCTCCGCATTATCCTCTAAGGATAGGGAAATTATCATTCTTAGTCCCAATGATGGCGAGACATCCTCACTCTCGGAGACTCTTATTTCAATCTCTTTTATAAGGGCCCCGGATAAAATCGATATTCCCAAAACTAAAATATACTTAAATGATCAGGATGTAAGTGCATTGGAATTGATAGCGGGCGACCTGATAATGATTAGCGGTGATAATCTTGCCGGGAAAGTGCCTTTGGGAGCCAAGTCATTAAAAATTGAGGTATATGATAAATCTGGAAATCTGTACCATACTTTAACGCGCAGTTTTCAGATGGTATCCGAAGAAGTAGCTCTGGCTGTTGCTTCCCGTTTCAAAATGAATGGCAATATTAATGGTGAAACCAGAAACGAGAATTTTAACTCTGCCGGTACAATGTACAGCAATATTTCTGCAGATTTCAACGGTTCTTACGATCAGTGGACATTCAACGGGTATGCGTATTTAACTTCTGAAGAGAAAAATAATCTTCAGCCGTACAATAGATTTTCAGCTTCAGTTCAGGCGGGGGACTGGCTCCAGTTAAAAGTAGGGGACTCATATCCGAGATTCCCCAATTTAATTATGGATGGAAAAAGAGTGAGAGGATTTTCCGGCACTCTGAATTTTGGTGTTTTTAATTTTCAAACTGCTTATGGAGAAGTTACAAGGGATGTTGAAGGGACTATCATTCAAAAATACAGTGCTGGCAATGTTCCACTTGGATCAAATATAATTAAGATTAATGATATCAATACTCCTTATGCCAGTGTGGATCTCGGAACATTTAGCAGGCAAATATTTTCTGCTCGGCCTTCATTCGGCCGCGGAGAGAATTTCCAGTTCGGTCTGAGTTACCTGCACTCGAAAGATGATCCCGGCTCAATTAAGTATGGTGCCAAACCACAGGAAAATATCACTGTGGGAACAGACTTAATGTTCGCGCTGGATGATCAAAATATTTTGTTCACTTCTCAGGCGGCAATAAGTGTCCTGAATAAAGATATTTCAGGAGGATCGTTGACCGATGCTCAGATTGATTCCGTTTTCGGTCCCAATGGTTACTTTGACGTTGATCCCGCTGATGTTAAACAAATCCGTGATATCATCGGCAAGTTTATAACGGTGAATCAAAACTTGGGCCCGTGGAATCCTCAGGAGTTCTCATCGCTTGCTGCGGAGGCGGCGCTATCCTTGAATTATTTCGGCAATAATCTGCACGCGTCATATATTTACCGCGGTAATGATTATCAGTCTTTCGGGCAGTCATTTCTCCGGACAGACGTAAAGGGAATAAACTTTGTAGACAGAATCAGGCTGGCAGACAATAAACTGTTTATTTCTTTCGGATATGAAAATCTTCAGGATAATCTTCAGAAAACAAAACCGACCACTACCACATTTCAGACACTAAGCACATCTGTATCATATTTCCCCCGTATGAATTTTCCGAATGTGACGGTAGGATTTAACCGGTATGAAAACAGCAACGGATTATCGCTTGCGGATTCATCAAGGAACAGGAACGCATTAAATACGATTAATGATGTTACAAGCAGATTTTTGATTCAGCTTTCTTATGATTTCAATTATCATGTAAAGCATTCTGCTTCTCTTTCATTCACAACATCAGACAGATCGGATGAGAGCATTGCAAATCTGGACTCCAAATTCAATTCCGGTTCTTTTACATTAAATAGTTTCTGGAATCAGCAATTAACATCCTTGATAGGATTGGTTTACAGTTCAAGTTCGATTGCGGCCATTCCGTTTGATTATGTCACTCTGACGGCAGGCGCAAGGTATAAATTGCTGCATAATAAACTTCTGCTTTCCGCTACGCTCAGTCCGAGCTTTGGAGATTTTAAACGCCAGGTATTCGAATTCACGGCAGATTATAATCTACTTTCTAATTTCAATCTGGTTTTTCAGGCGAGGATTTACAGAATACCGGATGCTTCCACAAATTCCATTGTCGGTTTATCGGCAAGGCTATCTATCTAAAATATAATCTATGAGCGGCGGAATTAAAGATAAAAGTTTCCTTGTTAAATTTGCTGTAGTATTCTCCGCCGCTCTTTTTACTGTTCTTCTAACCCAGGACTATATCTTTACGTTTTCACCTCTCAAAAAGCTGGAATTAAAACTAATCGATCAGAGATTCCTTGAAAGGGGTAAAATAGATATTGAAGATTCCTCCAAAGTGATCATTGTGGAAATGACGCAGGACATGTTCGATCAAATTCCGCCCCCTTACAATAAATCCCCGTTCCCAAGATTTATTTACGCCAAAGCGATTCAAAACCTTACAGAGGCTGGCGTTAAAGCGATCGGGATTGATGTCGAGATGCCCGGTCCTGATCCGTTTTCTCCTGTGAATGATACGCTGATGATTCGTGCCATTAAAGAATCGGGGAAAGTTGTTTTGGCGGGAAAAATTGACGTAACGACAGAATCTCAAATTGATCGGGGTCAGACTCACATTCTAAGTATTAATGAAAACTACGGAAACATGTATTATGGAATCGATAGTTCGGTTGGAATTGTTCAAACACCCCCCGATTTCGATGAAGTGTACCGCCGCTATTCGCCTTTCAGATATACTGCTCTCACAAAGATGAGAATCCCCAGTTTCGGCTTTGCGTTATTAAATAAATATTATGGACTGAAAGCTAATAATACATGTGAAAGAAAGGGCGGATATTTCCTGCTGGGAGATAAAAAAATTCCTCAATTCGATGCGGTAAGTGTTTTGATAAATTTTTACGGACCCAATCGCACCTTTCCGCATGTGAAGCTGATGGATGTAATCGATGATAAAAATTTTAAGACAATTGATGAGCTCGACTCAAGGGAGGAAATAAATACTTTCGATGATCCGGATTACGGAATTCTTAAGAGCGGCAGGTTAAAAGATAAAATTGTGATTATTGGTTCCACGATGCCGGAAGACAGGGACCTACTCGCGTGTTCATTCGCGGAAGGAAAACGTGAAGGGGATAATCTTATTTATGGTGTGGAATTCCACGCGAATATTATTCAAAATATTCTGAGCGATAATTATCTGTCAGCTCAATCAAAATTAAGCGAATTGCTTTTCATTTTCGTATTGACCGCGCTAATGTTTAATCTATCATTTTTTACAAGAAAGATTAAAATTAGATGGAACACTCTGGCTGAAATTATAAATATATTTCTGGTTATCATTTTAATTTTCGGAATCTATGAGCTCAGTGTTTATCTCTTCATAAATGCGAAAATAATTATAGCAGTAGTCAGTCCATCCCTTGCCGTATTTATAGCATATTTCAGCAGCACTGCCTATCATTTACTTTTGGAGCGGCGGCAGAATGTTATCATAAAAGGTATGTTCAGCAAGTATGTTAATAAGGATGTTGTTAATGAACTTATTGCGCATCCCGATAAACTCCGTCTTGGCGGAGAAAGAAAAAATATTACAGTGCTTTTCAGTGATATCGCCGGCTTTACTACTTTCGCAGAAGGTAAGAAACCGGAAGAGCTTGTAAGGTTCATAAATGAATATCTTAGCGAGATGACAGAATTGGTGCTTGTTCATGGCGGTACATTAGATAAATATCTGGGAGATGCTGTAATGGCATTTTGGGGAGCACCGGTTGAAACTGAAGATCATGCATACAAGGCGTGTATCACGGCATTGAAAATGCAGGAGAAACTGGCCCTAATGCGCGATAAATGGTCTGAATCCGGTGAAACCCCGATCAGAATCCGTATAGGAATTAATACAGGAGATGTAATCGTAGGGAACATCGGCGGCGAAAAAAGATTCGACTATACAGTTCTCGGCGATGATGTCAATCTGGCATCACGGCTCGAAGGGGCCAATAAGGAATATGGCACGAATATTATGATCGGGGAATCTACGTTTGAAAAATGTAAGGATAAAGTACTTGTGCGCGAGCTCGACATAATACGCGTAAAAGGGAAAAGCACTCCGACTAAGGTCTTCGAGTTAATAAGTGTGGTTGAGGATAAAAAAGCGGTTGAAGCAGTAGAGGAAATGCATCTCTATATTCAGGCGATGGAACTTTACAGACTGCGCAGTTTTGAATCTGCCCGGGATTACTTTAAAAGATCATTCGAAAAACTCGGCGATTATCCTTCAAAAGTTTATATGCAGAGATGCGATTTCTATCTGAAAAATCCTCCCGAAGAATCCTGGGACGGTGTATTCGAAATGAAAACTAAATAAAAAGAAGAATTCCCGGCGCGCGATATTATTTCTGGGCTCTTTTAATGTTGTATAAAGCGGCGAGAAGGAAAATAAAATTGGCAAACCATGCGGTGGCAAGGGGATTCATAACGCCGCTTTTGCCGAATGCCTGACTGACCTTCATGAAAACCAGATAAACAAAAGTTATAAGAAGATTTATTCCGAACTGGATGGCCAGACCGCCTCTTCTTCTGTTGGCAGAGATCGGCAGTCCGAATAAAACAACAATCATACTTGCAAATGCGAATGCAATTCTGGAATTATATTCTATCAGTATGGAAGTAGGGTCATTTCCGGTTCTTAATTGTTCGGCACTGAAGTTCTTAAGTTCCCCTAATGTCATCTCCTCCGGTTTCCTCTGCTTCTGAATTACGTCGCTCGGTTTAAAATTCAAATCCTTGAATTCTTTCATATTAAATTTTTGGATGGACTCCGTAGAGTCGCTAAAAGTCCGTGTAATTCCTTCAAAAACAATCCATGAGCTGTTCGTTGAATCGTATTTCATCCTGTATGAATCTGTGCGTGAAATTAATTTTGTACTCTCATTCGGATCAAATTCCTGTATGCTTATTTGATTGGCCTGATCCTGCGATACATCATAATAGCTTATCGTCACTATTCTGGTTTTACTGTCCTGGAAAAAAATATTATTACCGAAGAATACAAGCCCTTTTTTCATATAATTTTGTTCGATAAATACTTTCTGCTTATTTGCAATGGGTACTAAATAACCCCCGAAATAGACCGAAAAAATACTAATCAATATGGAAGTAATAATGAAAGGTGCCATGAATCTGTAGAGACTAACACCGCTGGCTTTAATTGCTGTAAGTTCATTCTGATTTGCCATTTTACCGGCAGTAAATAAACTTGCCAGCAGAACGGCTACGGGTGTCATTAAACGTATCATTTCCGGAATGAAGACAATATAATAATGCAGGATCTGGCGGCCGGGAACATTCTGGTCAATAAAATCGCCCAGATTTTCCATCAGATCTATAACCACAAAAAGAAGAGTGAATGCGAGCAACCCGAATAGAATTGTCTGCAAAAACTGTTTTACAAGATAACGGTCAAGGATTTTCATCATTCTCTTGCTGGAATCTCCAAGATTTTGGAAGGAGTTTGTTAAAGAAATCGAAATTGATTGTTACTTTTTCCCTTGCACTCTTTATCATTAAATAAATTCCCAGCAATCCCAGGAATAAGTTTGCACTCCAGATTCCCGTCATCGGTGATAATAATCCTCTGTCAGCCAGTTTCTCCCCGCCTATAAGGAAGGCCCAGTAAACTAAAAAGAAAATAAGACTCATGCCGGCGGCCATTCCGAATCCGCCTTTACGCATCATTGTTCCCAGCGGAGCTCCTATAAGAACAAATATTATACATGCGAAAGGTAAAGAATATTTTTTATGAATCTCGACCCAGTACCGGTCTATATCTCTATCGTTAAAGTCGATCCGAAGGAGAATATCGTTCATTGATGCCTGGTCATTTCTGATTTTCTGCTGTGCCCTTAAATAAACAAATTTACCGGCTCCGTTATTATTGTCCAGAGGAGAGTAGTTATGCTTTAGGAGTGATCTTATCCGGCTGTTATAATCCTTGAAATATCTTGTCTGTATGATCTCCAGACTATCAGCAATCTTTTTAAGCTGATATGCGCCTAATTCCCTGTCGCCTCTTTGTCCTCCGGAAGCGGATTGTTCAAATGCAAACTGCTCGGCCGGCATAGCTATTTTATGACGAATAAATCTGAGCTTCCGGTAAGATTTTTTTTCAGTGTTGTCCGATTCATGTATCTCGCCCGAATATAAATCCATCATCAGCTTTTTCTGATTCGGTGAAAAATATATTTTACCCGTCGAAGCCGTTACTATATTTACCTTAGGCAGCCGGGAATAATCATAAATCGTAATCTGCTTAAGCTGGTTAGTGTTCTGATCGATTTCGCGGACAAGAATAGAGTAATTAGGAACTTCCTGTGAGAAAACTCCGGGCACAAGTGAAAGGGTCGGTTTTTTCCTGGAGATATCCTCAAGTAAAATCCTTAATGCATGATTTGCGTCCGGATATATATTGTTGTTGAAATGTACCAGAAACAGGGCAATAAACACGCTTGCGAAAAGCGGAGGGACCATCATTCTGTATAAACTTACACCCGTAGCTTTTAGAATTGCTATTTCATTATTCTGTGACATCGATCCGAAAGCCATCAGGCTGGCGATCAAAACGGCCATGGGTACTACTAGAACTACCATCCAGGCCAGACTGTAGGTGACAAGCTGGACAATTATCCACGCGCTTAATCCCTTACCTACAAGCCTATCTGCCATTTTTACCATGTACTGAAGTATGAAGACCGACAGTAATATAAAAACTGAAAATAGGAATGGAATTAGATGATTCTTCAGTATGTATTTTATTATAATCATCAATAATTTTTTGTCTGCTTTACACTCTAAATTTACCATAAATAGAAAAGATTCAAAAGAGAATACTCAATTCTAAGGATTATTATCCGAGCACGGGACGCCTAAGAAGTAGGTATCCGTTCAAATAATGGATTATTAACTTGAATAGAGAAATTGATAGCCGTAAATTTGATTGGTTAATAACATGTCAATTGGTCTCTTCCGGGCTTTAGAAAATAATGGAGGCATTGTGGAGGTTGTTGTAAATTATCTGAAAGATAATTTTGAAAATTATCTTGAGGAATTAAAAAGTTATTTAAGGATACCCAGTATCAGCGCTTTAGCGTCTCATAAAGATCAAATGCTAAAATGTGCGGATTTCGCAGCAGAGAAATTGAAAGATGCGGGAATGACCCGGATAGAAATATTTCCTACTGCCGGCCATCCTATAGTTTTTGCCGAATGGATGGGGAAACCCGGGAAACCAACCGTTTTAATTTATGGTCATTATGATGTTCAGCCGATCGATCCTCTAAACCTTTGGAAGGATCCTCCATTCGAACCTGTTATCCGCGATGGCAAAATTTTTGCCAGAGGCGCCAATGACAATAAAGGTCAGCATTTTGTTCACATTAAAAGTGTTGAAGCATTTTTTAAAACGCTTGGAGAACTTCCGCTTAACGTAAAATTTATTCTTGAGGGAGAAGAAGAAATCGGGAGTGAAAATTTAGTTAAGTTTTTGAAAACGCAGCAGGATCTTCTAAAGTGTGACGCGGTATTGATCTCGGATACAAGCATGTATGCAAAAGGAATTCCGACCATTACTTATGGTTTGCGTGGATTATTATATATGGAAGTTGAAGTTGTTGGGCCGGATCGTGATCTGCATTCCGGAAGTTTCGGCGGCGCGGTCGCAAATCCTATCAATGAGCTTGCGAAAATTATTTCCAAACTGCATGATAAAAATGGAAAGGTTGCTGTTCCCAATTTTTATAAAAATGTCCTTAAATTATCGAAAAAAGAAAAAGATAATTTCACGCGATTCAAACTATCCGATAAAGAATATGCCAAAGAAATCGGAGTAAAAGAATTACAGGGGGAAAAAGGATTTTCAACTTTAGAGAGACTTTGGACCCGTCCGACTCTTGACTGCAATGGAATAATAGGCGGATTTATTGAGGAAGGAGCAAAAACGGTTTTACCTTCCAAGGCAACTGCAAAAATAAGCATGCGTCTTATCCCTGATCAGGATCCGGTAAAACTTGCCAAAGAGGTGAAAAAATACATTCATTCAATTGCTCCAAAAAGTGTAAAAGTTGATGTTCGGACGCTACATTACGGAAACGGAGTAGTTATTCCGCTCGAGAGTAAAGCTATTAATGCCGGCGCAAAAGCTGTTTCAAAAGCTTTTGGTAAAAAAACATTTTTCACTCGCGAGGGCGGATCCATTCCGGTCGTAGTTGATTTCGTAAAGCAACTGAAGGCTCCTGCCGTGTTAATGGGTCTGGGACTAGATTCGGATAATATCCACTCTCCGAATGAACATTTTTTACTGGAGAATTTTGAAAAGGGCTTATATGCATCGGTTTATTTTTTAGATGAGTTTTCCAATTCTTAATGCAATCCGGAAAAATCTATTGTTAATGGAAAAGGTGTTTGTATGAAACTCTATAATTACTTTATAGTGTTTTCCTTGATAGGATTTCTGTCACTTGCCTGCTCTACTAAAAAAGAGGGAGGGGGAGAAGGAGACGCTGCGACTTCAGCCGCAAAAGATGAAGCGCTTCGTAGTTATAACCTCGACATTGAAAAAGAACAGACAAGAAACCGTTTTGCCTGTGATACAATTTCTTTGAAAGAGTATATTCTCAAGAATTACGAACCCGGTACTTATCTTGTCGAATTTGACAGGACTTTTACATATAATGTGCCTAAACCCGCGGTGATCTATTTTAGAGATACTTCTAATTATGTGCTCTCTGTAATTGCAAAATCGAAACCGGGCGAACGAAATATTGAATCCAAGAATGTTGTGGGCTATGAATCCAGCTACATTAATCTTGACAGCACAAAACTCGGTACAGCCTTTTTCTGGCTGACTCTGTTCGAATGCAATGACGGCGAGTTTCGCAGGATGTGGGAATCTGAGGTTCCTATTCACGGCGGATTTAATCGTATGACGATTAAGAATTGGAGTGCGAAAAAACAAAAGTATGTCGAACTGAATTTTGAAGACGGTATTATTAGCGGGCACAGGAATTACAATTTTTTCATGACAGACGGATGGAAGAAACCTCCTCACCTCATGGAAACCTATCTGGCACTTGCCCATAAAAGGGTTCTTGCAAATGTTAATAATGATAAATATCCGGATTATTATGAGTTCCGCTTTGCTACCGGACGTGGAACCCTCGATTCTCTTTCTGCTATTAGGGTTCTGGATTCCATTCCTTTTTATTGGAGTGTGAAGAGACGTTTGTATATAACTGATAAAAGTTCGAGATGGTTTAGAAAATATTAACATTTATTCAAAAGTAAGAAGGAAAAATGTTTCAAGAAACCGAGAAACTGTTCAACATGAAAGATTATTTAAATAAAAAATTTCCCGCTGCGGTATCGGAGAAAAATTCGTATAGGATTTACACTTCTGCAATTGATGAATTTAATTCTATCAGGCGTGGTGCAGGGCTTAGACTAAATTGTTCTCCTGTTTTAATTCAGATGTCCGGTAAAGATGTGCTCGATTTCTTGAATAGAGTTTCTACAAATGCGGTAAATGATATGAAGAGTTTTGAGAAGAGGAATACTCTTTTTCTTAATGAAAAGGGAAGGTTTATTGACCGGACAACACTGATAAGTTATGAAAATGATTTCTTGCTTATCGGAACTTCGGGGGAAAATAACCTCCTATTAAGCTGGATAAATAAATTTATTATTACCGAGGATATTCAGACGAAAGATATATCGGAAAATTATTTAATTCTTGATTTCATCGGACCGCAGTCTGAATCTTTTCTGTCTCTAATGCTTGGTAAAGAAATTAATACTATTGATGCAACTGTTGTTCGCCGTTTTGATATTGACGGATTTACATTTCACTTATTCATGAATCTGGAATCCGGCGGAATAAAAATTTATAAGCTGATCATCGAGAAAGGAAAGTGTGCCGAGTTTATTGACCATCTTTATAATATTAAAAGTGTTTTCGATCTGAACCTGGTAGGAGATGATGCCTACGAGGCTTTCAGAATCGAGAATGGAATTCCTGGTTTCCCCAATGAAATAAATTCTGAGACGAATCCTCATGAGGTAAATCTGATTAGCGAAGTATCATCGACCAAGGGTTGCTATATTGGACAAGAAGTTGTAGCCCGTCTTGATACTTACGATAAAATTCAAAAACAACTGTATAAAATTGAGTTGGAATGTAAAGTGGTTCAAAACAGCCCCATTGCAATTTATAATTCAGCAGGAAATGAATCAGGCAGTGTTACTACTTTATCAAAAGACGGATTGTTCTCCGTACAAAAAGGATTAGCACTGATAAGAAAAAAATCTCTTGAATCCGGTTCTGATTTTATTGTTAAAATAGACGAGGAAGGCATAGAAGTAAAAGTGTCCGGAACGGCAGGAGTTATATGAAAATTTATACTAAGACTGGTGATAAGGGTGAGACTTCTCTTTTCGGCGGAAAGAGAGTCCGTAAAGACGATCAAAGAATTAAAGCGTATGGAACGGTAGATGAATTAAACGCAATTTTGGGAGTTGCGCACTCGGAATTGATCAATAAGGAACTTAAAGATGTAATTGTTGGTATACAAAACGATCTCTTTACTGTGGGCTCCGATCTGTCGTCTCCGCTTGAGAATGAGAATAAGAATTATACAATTCCGCGAGCCAATGCGGATCAAATAATCCGTCTTGAAAATTTGATTGATCAATATGATTCATTGCTTCCTCCGCTGAAAAATTTTATACTTCCGGGTGGACTGAAAGGGGCAGCGGTTCTGCATCAGGCAAGGACAGTATGCCGCAGAGCTGAACGTGAAGTGGTGGCATTGGCAGGAACGGAAGAAATAAATGATCAAATAGAAGTATATTTAAACCGTCTTTCTGATATGTTATTTGTTCTCGCAAGATTCGAAAATTTTTCCAACTATACTTCTGATATTACCTGGAAAAAATAATTAGTTCTTAAAATCTTTATTTAAATTTTTCGGATAGAATTGAAATTCTCCATTCTCAATTCTAAATTGCTTTCCCGGGGGTGAATTTGGCTTCGACGGGATTAGGAGTTCTTTGAATTGCACACCGTGTTCTCCGTAGACACGTTAAACGACGGTAAAAAAGATAAAAGGCGAATATAACTACGCTTTAGCTGCGTAATTTACGCAGCCGTTCTTCGATTCCATTCATGCCTGGGGTCGAAAGAACGCCGCATGGCATGATAGCCGAATCGAACTTCCGGATAGAAGAGGCGAATCAAACTTCGGAACAGTCCGTTTGAAATCTGTCTGTTGATGCTGAACGGATTAAATTAAAAAACAGAATATGTGTGTAGAAGTTCATAGGATTATAATTTCGGACGCGGGTTCGACTCCCGCCACCTCCACTCGGCTTCATTTTGAGCTTGCGAAAAATGAAGCAGCAGTACTACTCGGATATAATTTATTATTTATACATAATTGAAAGCATCAAATATCCGGAAAATTATTATGTTGGCTGCACTCTTGATCTTAAAAGACGATTAAAGCAAATCCAAAAAGCGGGTTTGTCAGCCGTCGGTTGCTTTGACACGCGATTACCTGACTTTGACTGGCCGACTCACTTATCTCACAAATTGTTCCGAATTCTAATTCTGATAATCAAATTAATTATGTGATTTATACTGTAATTTAAAATACAATTAGCACTTGAATTTTTTCTCGAGGCTCATAGTTAATTATGCATTACTACGTGCATCATAATTATAGACTCTAACTTACTCGTCTCCCGAAATTTTTGGCCATTACAAAATATTAGCGAACTTTAACCGGAATTCATCAGGGATTCGGGTTGAGTTAATTTTTATAAGCAGTTTTGATACGGCGAGCAATCCTTCAACATTCCACATTACCGTAATATTTGGCACAAAATATGTTTAATTCCTTGCATAAAATTAATATAGAAAACGAAAAATGCTTTTTTTTGTAAAAACGGGGTATCCATATCGCGGCCCCGGCTCAAAAAGCGGTATCTTGACGGTAATTTACCGTTTTTGATACTTTAAGAATGTGGAATTTTAATTTTAAAGTTATGATATTTTATCCCGATGATTCTATTGACTCCTTTTCAGGGTGGAATGGCGATTGACTTTAAGTTTATTATTTTCAAAATTATTTGCGAATTGAAAAGAGAAGTGTAGCTAATGGAATGGAATGGACCGTCAAGTATCTATTATGATAACGGAAATATCAGAGAAATTAAGAATTACAAAGAGGGCGTTCTGCATGGGCCGTGCGAAATTTATTTTTATAACGGAGGCCTGTCCGAGAAATTAATGTATAAGGATAACAAGAAAGAGGGTGAATGCACCACTTATTTTGAAAATGGTATTATTAAAAGTATTTCAAATTTCTCTGATAATAAACTTCATGGAAAAGCCACACTCTATAATTCCAACGGGACAAAGAGCAAGGAGATGTTTTACAAAGAAGGTCTTCTTGAGGGCGAATTACAAACATTCGATAAAGACGGAAATCTTATTTCAGTAGAAAATTATGCGGCTAACCTGAAAAACGGAGTATCAAAACATTTCACGCATACCGGAGTGCTCGTAAGTGAATTCCCGTATATAGAGGATTCCATTCACGGCGAAGTAAAGTATTTTTATCCGGATGGCGAGTTAAAATCGATTATTACCTACAAAAAGAATTTCAAGGACGGACCTACCAAAATATTTTATAAATCTGGCGCGCTTAAAGAAGATAAAAAAAATATATTGAATAAAACCGAAGGGACTGTATTAACATATTACAAGAGCGGAGCTTTAAAGGGGGAATGGAATTATGTAGGCGGTAAGCCGCACGGCGAGTCAAAATTCTACTTTGAGGAAGGTACTGTACTGGGGATTAAAAACTTCAAGGAAGGTCTGGATAATGGCGTTACAAAAGTTTTCCATAAAAACGGAAAACTTAAAGAGGAGATTGCTTTTACAGATGGAATGAGAGATGGTGAATGTAAAAAATACGACGCGACTGGAAAATTAATACAAAAAGTTGAATTCCAGAAAGGTACCGTAAAACAGGTGGAATCTCTCAAATTGGAAAGTAGTTCATCTCAGACGCGGCAACATTCCACCAAAACTGATAAAACCCCTCAAGTGAGGCAAAACGTAAAGGATTATGTTGCAATTGCGGTTATTTCAGTCATCGTTATTTTTATTATTTATACGCTGCTGATTTACTTTATCGGATAGGTGGTAATAAAATATTAATCATTGATATCATTTCAGGGGCAACATCTCCGGCTTATACTTTCAATTAATTTGTGTTGATTATTCGAATTCTAATAATTATGTTCTTACAGCGCAGTATTTTTATACTTATTCCGCTCACTCAACTTCGATTTGATTTTTTAATTTATATATAAAATCACATGAAAAATGTTGAGTACAGCCCCAGCCGGGCAGCTCAATTGGAGGAAGAGAACAGCAGGCTGAAAATATCCGTTCAGGAACTTTCCATTCTTAATGAAATTGCTTCCGCAATCAGCTCTACACTTTCCGTAGAAAAAATAATCGAAATGATCGTTCAAAAATGCCTGAAGCATTTCCATATAGAACAATGTGCGGTTATGCTTCTCGACAGAAATGAAGAATCTTCTGATTTCCATACAATGATTCGTAAAGCAGACGAGTCCAAAATAGATATTCCCTACCGCCTCGATTCTCAATTAACGGGATGGATGATTATTAATAAGAAATCCCTGCTCGTTAATGACATAAAGACCGATCAACGGTTTAATATCACTCCTGATATTTCTGTAAAAATTAGATCTTTTCTTGCGGTACCCTTACTGACTAAAGGGATTCTTACGGGAATTATAGGAGTTTTTAACAAGAAAGATAAGATGGATTTTACCGGGAGCGATGAACGGCTTCTGTCTATTATAGCCTCCCAATCCGCGTCTGTGATTGATAACGCCCGCCTCCTGGAAGACCACCAGGCACTTATTGCGCTTCAGGAGGAATTAAAACATGCGGCTCAAATTCAAAAAAATCTCCTCCCGAAAACGCTTCCGGAATTAAAAGATTATCAGATATACGCGATAAATATTCCCGCAAAAGAAGTGGGAGGGGACTATTACGACTTTATTAAGATTGGAGAGAATAAAATTGCCTTCTGTCTGGGGGATGTTTCAGGAAAGGGACTTTCGGCTGCTTTGCTTATGGCTAATCTTCAGGCAACTCTGAGAAGCCAGATTTTCTTTGATCTGCCCTGCTGTGAAACGGTGCAGCGGGCCAATCTTCTCCTAAACCAAAGCACGGACGGAACGCAGTTTGTCACTTTATTTATTGGTGTGATTGATCTGATGTCGAATAAAATAAAATTCTGCAATGCAGGGCATAATTACCCAATCCTGATCACTGCAGATGGAAACATAAAAAGATTAGAGGAGGGAGGACTGCTTTTGGGCTGTCTGACCGAAAGCACATACAAAGAAGCTTCTGTTGAACTTAACGCCGGAGATCTGCTTTGTATTTTTACAGACGGGATCTCCGAAGCTATGAACTCTGACAGGGTTGAATTCTCTGAAGAAAAAATACTCGATTTGGTAAAAGAATTTTCTCATTTGAATCCGGAACAAATCTCACGGAAAATTCTTGGGTCTGTCCGGATTCATGTTGATGATGAACCACAATCCGATGATATTACACTGCTGCTCATTAAAAGGATCTGATTATATTCAACTAAAATAATAAGAATCATGATCGGCAAGACAATCTCTCATTATAAGATTGTTGAGAAGATAGGCGACGGCGGTATGGGCGTCGTCTACAAAGCTGAGGATGCAAAATTAAAACGTACTGTTGCATTAAAATTTTTACCACCCATATTAATACGAAATGAAGAAGCGCGGAAAAGATTTTTAAACGAAGCGCAAATCGTATCAAAATTCGACCATTCAAACATTTGCACAATCTACGATATAATTGAGACAGATGATGATCAGATCTGCATCGCAATGCCCTGTTACCATGGTGAAACTCTAAAAAATAAAATTGCTAATGGAAAATTGTGCATTGAGGAAGTTACTGATATTACCAGGCAAATTGCTGAGGGATTAAAAAAAGCACATGAAAATGGAATAATTCACAGGGATATTAAACCGGCTAATATTTTTATTACAAATGATGGTGTTGTTAAGATTTTAGATTTTGGGCTTGCAAAACTATCTGACAGCAGTTTGATAACAAAAATTGGATTTGCCGCAGGGACAGTTTCTTATATGAGTCCGGAACAGGCCCGGGGGGAACAGGTAGATAAGAGGACGGATATATGGGCATTGGGAGCCGTCATTTATGAAATGCTCGCGGGCAAATCACCATTTCATTCTGACTACGAACAAGCTGCGATTTACAGCATCCTCAATGAAAACCCTGTTGAGATCGCTTTATTAAGGTCTGGAATACCTCAGTATTTAATAGACTTGGTAAACCTATGTCTCAAAAAGAATAAAAACGACCGTGTTCGCAGTGCTGAGGATATTCTCGCTAGTCTGTCCCGTGAAAAAAGTTTCAATTCAAAGTTCGATCTTAGAAAATTGATGACCGTCCCTAATCGGAAATATACAATCTCCGTAGTCGTTCTTCTGTTTGCATTAATCGGAGTCTTTACAGTGCTAAATATATTTCCGACTTCCCCGCAACCAAATAAAAAATATCTCCTCGGGAGCCTATTATTCTTGAATCAAACTAATGATACATCCGATACACAGAACTAGCCTGTAATTATCAGACAGTTATTCGATCAGACCATGATCGGAAATTCAAAGGATCTGCCGGTGATGAATAGTGAAAGAATCGATGAGCTAATAAAAAATAAAAACGCAACTTCAAGCTCGTATAAGATACTCAGCGATGCCGGCATAACTTTCGTAATCAGGGGGAGCATAATTGAATTAGCTGATAATTATAGAATTGACGTGAAGCTGATTAATACGTCAGATAAGTTGCCATTGTACTCATCATTTGAAAATGTGGAGGACATCTCCCAGCTCGGAAAAGCGGTGGGAATATTGGCTAAACGCGTAAGAGATTTCATTTATGTGAAGGTATTACATTATGATAGCGACCTGAGAAATTGGTGGACGGAAGAATCAATTAATTATGAAGCTCTTAAAAAATTTCAGCTCGCTAAGGACCAGATATTTCGTATGATTCCTGCCGATAATTATTTAATGGAAGCCATAAAGCTCGATTCAACTTTTGTATCTCCGCGCATATGGTTAATTCCCAAACTTGTTCGTACAAATCCGGAGGAGGCAAAAAAGCAGTATGCGGTACTAAAGACATTGTTCGCAAACGCAAATCCATTTGAAAGGGAAATGATTGATTATGCCGGTGCTTTTATAAAAAAAGATCTTCTTGGCCAGGCTTATCACTTAAGAAATGCGATCGATTATTCACCCGGCGATCTTATACTGATTTATAATCTTGCTGATGTACTGAAGTCACTCTGTAATTATCAGGAAGCCCTTGAAACGCTTCAGCCGTGTCTGAAGATCAAGTGGGGATTTCCCCCTACTTATGGACTTGCCGCTGCTTGTTATATCAAATTGAACAAAATTAATGAGGCTAAAAATATTCTGGTGGAATCATTATCTCTGCCAACAAGGTATATAAATAATTTCGCATTGCTATCTGTTATTTATTGGAGATTAGGTGAATTGGAAAATTCAAAAAAATATGAAAATCTTGCTTTGGGTTATTTTTCCGAATTAAAAGTCCCAATTGAGAATGTTTATAAATTACTTAGTGATTTTTATTCGGATCTCGGTTTGTACGATAAAGCCCTGGAAAAAATAAATGAGTCCATAAAAATAAAACCGGATGAATCATTATTTCTCGCGAGGAAAGCAGAAATATTTTTTAGAAAAGGTGATTATGTAGAATCCAAAATCGAATGTTTGAAAGCGATCAAATCATCAGAACCGGCACCGAGAGCCTATCTGGTGTTGGGGCAGATTTATGATAAAGAGGGGAATTCCAAATTGGCAATTGAAAACTACAAATCTTTTTATGCAGCTGATTCTTTTAGCTGCGACGCGGTTAAATTAAAACAACGCTTAAATAGTAAAAGCGCCGTTATCAATAATTAATATGAGGAGGAGATATGCCGACCGTCAGGGAGATTATACCGGTATTCAAAAAGAAAACCAAAATATCAATTCATTTCTTGTATGATTATATGATTTATTATCCTGGGCTTTTGGATAAACTTCGTAAAGATTCAAAATATGAATTATCCAGGCGCAACTTTATTCTTCCAAAAGAGTGCAAATTTGCTCTCAATTTTTTATTGAAGAATGAATGTATCGTTAAAATATTAAGAATACTGCTGGCGGAATCCGTTCCTTTCGGGTTATTAGGCAATGAACAGTGGATTGGCGCATGGATCAAATTGCACAAAAATGAGATCGAAGCAAGGTGTTTCGAAGAATGGCAAAGGGAATATCAGATCCGACTAAATAAAACCAGGATAATGAAAACGGGACCATGTCCATGGAATGATTGTCCTCCTGGAATTATTGAGAAGGAGTAGCGGTGGATTTAATAATATTGATGCGCCATTTCCTGTCATGATCTAAATATTTATTTCTATAATGTATTTATTCCGGAACAGGTTTGTAATCAATGAAATATATTGAAGACCATATTTCACATTCCTTTGAAAAATTTCTCAGTAACTGGCCATCAAATACTTCAAAGGAACTTAGGGACTACTTCGAAGAATACAGAACCAGGCTTGGTAAGAAAAATCTTCAAAGCAAGACCAGACCTTTTTGGGTTTATCTGCCGCATTGGATATTGAAATCATTCCATCCGGAATCCAAACTAAGCACAGATCAAAAAAATTTTCTTAAAGATATTATCTGGGCACAGTACTGCGTATTTCTCGCCATACGGGTACATGATGATCTATACGACTGTCAGTCAGAATGCAAAAGTTTGATTTATGCGGGCGATCAGCTGATGATTGATTCAGAAAAAATATTTACAAAATATTTCCCCGGATCTCAGGTATTCTGGCAAAATTATCATTCACTCATTGAGACTTCAATACATTCAATTGTACTTGTTGATGGGCTCCAAAAATCATCAAAAACATCGTTAGCTAAATTGCTTAAATCTTACGCAGGTGTGTGCTCTATCTTTAAGATAGGCACACTGGCCGTCTGCTGTCACGTTAATAAAATGGGAATGTATAAAAATATGGTTCATGTAATTGATGGTTTATGCGTCGCAGGTCAAATGATTGACGACATGGAAGACTTAATCGAGGATTATGAAGGCGGCCGATTTAATTCTGCTCTTTTAATGATTCTGAAACTAAAAAAAGGTGAAAAATTTCTCTATACAAAATTTGGAAAGGGTGATTTGAATAAACTGTTAAATAATTCAGTTCCCCGAATCGCCGAGAAAATAAGAATTTATTTAGAGGAAGCGGAAAGAAAGGCTAAGCAAAATTCAATTCCCGAATTAGTGGAATATATCATGTTATGCCTGAACTACCTAAATTTTCTGGAAAAGAGTTTTAACAGCCAAATTGAGAAGATCCCCCTGTCCTGGGGCTATAATAATTGAGGTGCAATAAATATCAACTTTCATTGATTTGTGTTTTCATGAGTGTTATCAATTCCATCTGCCTAATATTATTAATTAAACGGGAGAGTGTGAAATGAAAATCGGGATCTTTTTTACCGGAACAGGCCGCTGTTAATCCTAACCACGTGTGATGCATTAACCGACCCGAATTTTGTAAGTAAATTATCAACTAAAGGAATTAAGAAATTTATCGCATTTGAAGTAGCTGAAGAAGTGGTTAAAGAAAGATACGGGCTGCATTATCAGATAGCTCTAAATAATGAACAGCAGGAAGACGAGGCAAGAGTAATCGATTATGACGGGCACCAAATTCTTAATCACTTTACATTGAAAGATCTCGGAAAGCCCATATTTTACGAATGAGGGCGATAATTAACTATTGCCAGATAGAGTTCTTCAAATGATGAATTTCTCTCATCGATAAACATTGCATAAATTTTTGAGTCAATGGAAAATTAAAAGGATTGTAATAGTTTTAGATTGTTCCACTTTGGGCATAAGCCGGTTTGCGAACAAATCATTCAATATCGGATCGCATAAATAGGGCTTTCTGACTTAATTTTGACATCGGGAAATATCATTTATTAAAAACGGCTTCTGGTTTTTCCACTGAAATCAGGATTGAAATGTAACTGTGAACTTTGTTCCTTTTCCCTTTTCAGAATTCACTGTTATTTTAGCGTTTATAATATCGCAATATTTTTTAGCAAGAGCCAAACCCAATCCGTTCCCCTCATATTGTCTTAAAGAGCCCTGTTCTTCCTGACTGAATGGTTCAAATAAATTCGGAATAAATTCTTTAGCTATCCCTATGCCGGTGTCAATTACGGACAACTTATATGTTGATCCGTAACCTTTTTCAATAATTAATTCAATACTTCCCTCGTTAGTGAATATGATTGCATTATCCAGAATATTCATTATTATCTTGGGGGTCGATAAAACATCGCAATCAATAACAGCATGGTCAACCTTATATGTAAAAATCATTTTAATCCCTTTTTTTTCCGCGGCGGCGGAGTATTCCTTTTCAAGTTTTTTAAGTACATCATCAACCAGATCCATTGAGCCGGGCAATGTTCTCAGCGTTCCGAGTTGTATCTGGGACATCTCAAGAATAGAGTCGATCGTTTTTATTAATCTTTTATTTGCCTGCTCAACTACCCTAAAATCATTGGATAATTCAGCGGTGATTTTATCTCCAAGTTCCCATTTTATTTTTGTCATAAAACTCAGAGCAATATTTAGTGGTGATCTGATCTCATGTGATATTTGTGCAAGGAATTCGGTTTTTAAAAGATTTGCTTTCTCCGCCTGATCTTTTGCCTGATTTATCAAAAGAATAGACCGGTTGATGAGGAAATATAAAAATACCGATGTAAGTATTACAAAGATCCATTCTTTTAAGATTTGCAGCCAGGTTCCAAGATTGGATAGCGAGAGGATTTTGCCGAAATAATTATTTGCGACAAATATCCATATTGCGCTGATGCAAACGTAAAGAAGAATAATCCTCAATGATTTTATTGAAGAGTATATTTTGGAAGAGAACTCAGTCTGCTTTTCCAATTGAGTAGTCCATTAGTTTTTTTATAAAATAATCAGCAAAATTGATTGTCCTGCTTAGATAATCGAGTTTTTTTTGTGATTTTTTACCCGGATTGCGAAATCATATTTGACGGCTAATTATTTCTTTTAATCGTGGAAATTGGCATATAATAACCGTGCCATTCCTCTATTTTCATTGCTTTAGGGTCATTATTGCAGTAAATTTGAACACGAAATGAAGCGTTTATACTTTACAAAAATGAGCGGCGCTGGGAATGATTTTATTCTGTTCGATAAAAAAATCAACCCCGATATTGAATTATCTGCCCGTTTTATAGCTGATTTATGCAGAAAGCACACCGGAGTGGGTGCGGACGGTGTTATTCTTATTTCAGATTCAAATAATACTTTATTTGAGATGAATTATTTTAACTCCGACGGCTCGACCGGAAGTTTATGCGCCAATGGCGCGAGGTGTGCCGTTCAATATGGTAAATTAAGCGGCAGATATAATAATGAAAAGATTAAATTCAAATCCAACGGGCTGGAATATTCCGGTGCTGTGCTTGATAATGGTTTGGTTCAGTTCTTTTTAAATCATCCTAAAAAGATGAAACAAAATTTTAAGATAAAGGTCTGGAATCAATTAATTTCGGCCTCATATGCGGATACCGGTGCGCCGCATATCATCATTAATATTAATGATGTACTTAAAGATCCGGCTGATGAGAATTCCTGTTATGATGAGCCTAACGGTTTTCCGGTTTTTGAATTGGGTAAAGAGATAAGATATCATCA
>PGYS01000032.1 GCA_002839795.1 Ignavibacteriae bacterium HGW-Ignavibacteriae-3
TAAAATTGGTGAACCGCTTCTTCATCTATAATTATCGGAAATAACGGTAAATGTTTAATTGACCTATCAGCTTTTCTTAATGCTTGTCATTAAACTGAATAATCTTTCCGGTTTCACCTTAAAGTATTTCGGGATACTTCCGGATGGTATCTCGGTTGAAGGCAGAGAGGATCATCCGGGTCCAAAGAATTATAACCCCCTTGAACAGTTCAATAAAAATTGCAAGTGTGCTCAACAATGTTTTTCTTGCATCTGCCAATATCAATGTAAGAGACACGCTGACCAGTCCATTATGAATATTTATTTTACAAATCTTTTCTTCGGTATTTATGCTGACAAAAATCATTTACGTTTTTGATAAAACAGGAGCAATTCTTGTTCCATTCCGAAAGTTTCGCGGGCTTTCTATTTGATCGATGGCTGCTTTTTAACATGGTTAATATTAGCCACTTGAGTTATAGCATTCAGTCCCGAGTTTTAATTAAAGAATGAGCTTTCCGATCTTGTTTAAAAAACTTGCAAATTGGCCAAAAATGTTTATTCTATACTAATTAGTTATATATAGGTATACAGAATATTTCCGTTTGGAATGGCATTCGAATTGTCCAGTAGGCTTTGGATTTTCTTATTTAGATGAAGAATGCCCCTTTGAAAAAAAAGGATTAGAATTTGAATTATAAACTTGTTTTTTTAGATATACGGTAATAGTGTGATTTACCACTCGGGCATAAATTGGAGCAATGAAAGAAAAATACGAAATCGAAAAAGAGCAGATCCCGACTGAAAATTTAATAAAGGATTTTGCGTTTGGGGTTTTTAGAATTAGAACTGACGGCACTCCCGTCTCCGCCAATAATTCATTTATGCTAATGCTTGGATTTTCTTCCTTTGAAGAATTGACACAGCACTGGGAAATGAATGAGGGATTCAGAGAGTGTTTTTCTTCTCAGAAGTATTCCGCTCGTTTGGCAGGCAACAGCCCGACTGATCCGTTCGAGAACAAATGGATCAACAGGCATGGGAAATCCGTTTTAATGAGAGAAACTTGCAAACCGGTTTATTCCGAACAGGAAGAATTGCTGTTTTACGATTGTATCGCCGAAGATATTACGGAGCCGGTAATAATAGATAAACTGATAAAGGATATAATTGCGGGTGATTATTCTATACTGCATGCTCTTCCGGATCTTCTTTTTGTTTTAACGCGCGACGGGCGATTCATTGATTACAGAAGCAATTACCAGAAATTATTTGTAAATAAATTTCAATTGAAGGGACAGTCCGTAAGATCTGTTTTTCCTGAAGCTATTTCCGATCAGATTATTACTTCGATTGAAGCCGCTTTAAATTCAGGTGGAATTGAAATTTTCGAATTCAATCTTCAGAGCCAAACCGAAACTGAATACTTTGAAGCACGGTTCGTAATCGCCGGGCATGATGTAGTTCTTATGATACTACGGGATATTTCAAAACAAAAGCAGGCCGAGATCCAGTACAAGAAATTTACTGAGGAACTTAAACGTCTTAATGCAACCAAAGATAAATTTTTCTCCATTGTCAGTCATGATCTGCGCGCGCCTATAAACGGACTTCTCGGCTATGCGGAACTTTTATCCAAAGAAATTGATTCTATGGATAAAGATGAAATAAAACTCTTTGCGGGTAATATTGCCGAGATTTCAAAATCAACAAATACTCTTTTAAGCAACATCCTGGACTGGTCAAGGATTCAGACAGGGAGAATATATTTTCATCCGCAAACCACGGATGTTTCAAAAAGCGTTCAAAGAATTTTAAACCTTCTGAATGCAGCAGCAGCGAATAAGGATATTTCTCTTGTCAGCGCTATTGAAGAGGGTTTAATGGTCTTTGCTGATGAGAACATGCTTCAGTCAATATTTATTAATCTTATAGGAAACGCGATTAAGTTTACACATAACGGCGGACAGGTTGCCATTGACGGCTGGGAAGAGGAGAACTGTTTTCATTTTACCGTAAAAGACAGCGGAATTGGAATTGATGAATCTGATATAGAAAAACTTTTTAATTCTGAAATTATTTATTCTACAAATGGAACGGCAAAGGAAAATGGCACCGGGTTAGGTCTACTCTTATGCAAAGAGTTTGTTGACAAACATTCCGGCAGCATCTGGGTTGAAAGCGAGAAAAGAAAAGGATCCATTTTTCATTTTACATTGCCCGGACAAGTTAAATCCGAGAACTTATTAAAGGTATAAGTTGCATAAATTTTTAATTATAGAGGACGATGAGGCTGCTCGTCATTTGCTCAAGCATATTCTTACAAAGAATTTTGAGTGCGAGGTCAAAGAAGCCGCTAACGGTGCTCTTGGATTACAGGCGCTTTCGCATTACATCCCGGATCTTATCCTTCTGGATATATCTATGCCGGTCATGGATGGAATAGAAATGTTAAGCAGAATGCGCAGTAATCATAATTACAAAAAAATTCCGGTTATAGTAGTAACAGCTATTAACGACAGAAATGTTGTACATTCTCTGCTGGAAAAAGGAATAACAGATTATCTGTTAAAACCGATCGATAAGGAAGTCTCAATCGAGCGGATCAAGAAAATGATAAATGTTTTTGTTGAAGAAGGAAACAACTCCTTAAAAGAATCCGAAAATCATCTGCTGCTTGTTGATAAAGATGAAAATTTCAACACATTCTTCTGCTC
This sequence comes from Ignavibacteriae bacterium HGW-Ignavibacteriae-3, assembly GCA_002839795.1. Classification (GTDB taxonomy): domain Bacteria; phylum Bacteroidota; class Ignavibacteria; order Ignavibacteriales; family Melioribacteraceae; genus Fen-1258. The sequence continues at coordinate 2,697 of PGYS01000032.1, forward strand.
GATATTGAGCGAGAAGTTTACTATTCATCAGGCTTCTAATGGCGTGGACGGACTTGAGCTTTATGTGAAACACAAACCGAGATATGTCTTTGTCAGCAACTCCCTGGACCTGCTTGATAAAAAAATTCTTTCGAATAAAATCAGAGAATTGGCTAAACAAAGAGAAGTTTCAATTTTTCTGCTCGTTAACGATGCTAAAGCTGTTACTGCAAAAGTTTTTACTTACGATGCCGTCATAAAAAAAACTATGGACAAAACGGTATTTTTGCACGACATTAATCTGTTAAAAGAGGTACCTTCTAAAAAAATCTTTGCGCAGGAAAAAGATGAAGCGTAAGTCTAAATCTTTGGATGCCAACATCATAGATTCACACAATTCGCATGAGGAATGGAAAGAATCATTTGTCGAAAACGCACCCATTCTGATTTGCAGATGCCGCCCTGACTCATCCTTAACATTTGTTAACGGTGCGATGTGCAAATATTTTAATCTTACTAAAGATGAAATGCGGGGAAGGAAACTGCTTGAATGGGTGTCCGATGAAGATAAACCACCTTTTGAAGAAATGCTTAAATCCCGGAACCCCAAAAACTCCGCTTATCATTTTGAAAATAAATTAACTCTTCCCGATGGAAAACTGTATTTGACGGAATGGCGCTGCACTCCTATCAATATGGAAGAGAACGGCGATCTTGAGTTTGAATGCATTGGTTTAGCTCCTTCCGAAGATTCAGCCCGCAAGAAACATCTCGAAAGGATTCTAAAAAAGAGCGAGCAGCGATACCGTCGTATTTTCGAGAACAGCAACGCCGTTCTGCTTCTTATTGATTCTGAAACATCTAAAATTGTAGATGCGAATGAGGCGGCATGCAAATATTATGGATATTCCCACGAAGCCATTACATCCTTAGGTTTAGAATCTATAAACATGCTTCCTCCAGATCAGCTTAAAAATGCTCTCTCAAAAGCCAGGACAAAAATAAATAATCATTTCTTCTTCAAGCATAAACTGGCAAGCGGAATTATTAGAGATGTTGAAGTTTACAGCGCACCTTTAGAATTTCAGGCAAAAAAATATCTATTCTCGATAATTCATGATATCACGGAGAAAAACAGAATAGAAGAGGAATTGCGGCTCGAACGTGAATTATTCGTAAACGGGCCTGTTATTATGATTCGATGGGACGCATCTCCTGAACTCCCCATCAGATACATATCTCCCAATGTTTATGAAATTCTCGGATATAAGGCTGAAGAATTTATTCTTAAAGGACTTGACTTAAAATCCTTAATTCATCCGGAGGATTTTGAAAGATGCAGGGATGAAGCGCGGGCATATCAGCGTTCAAATGTTGAGTCGTTCCAGCAGGAATACAGAATGAAAAATAGCAAGGGGGAATATAACTGGTTCTACGATTTTGTAAGAATAATAAAAGATGAGTCGGGAAATGTTCTACAATATAAAGGATATGTATTTGATATCTCGGCTAGAAAACAAATGGAAGAGGCACTTCGAATTAGTGAGAGCAGATTCCGGCATGTAGCCTCCAGCATTTCAAACATTTCATACTCCAGTAAAACTCAGCCCGACGGACGCTATTTTATTGACTGGCTGTATGGCGCTTCAGAAAAAATTACGGGCTATACATCCGCAGAACTTATTGGCCTGGGATGCTGGGGTAAAATAGTTTTTGAAGAGGATTTCCCCATATACAAAAAACACATTTTGGAAGTGAGTCCGGGATCATCAGATTCGTGCCAGCTCAGACTGATTCACAAAAACGGAAGCACGGTTTGGGTGGAGGCAACTGCTCAATGCATGTCAGGAAGAGACAACCCCAATGAACATTTTCTCTATGGCGCGATTGTGGACATAACAGAACGGAAATTAGCCGAAGAAGCCATGCTGCGCTCGGAAACAGAGCTTCGCAAAACCAATCAGATGAAGGACAAGTTTTTCTCCATAATATCGCATGACCTTCGCAGTCCGTTTCAGGGTTTAATTGGAATGGCAAACATTCTTGTTGATGATGATGAATTAACTCCCGCGGAAAGAAAGGAATTTACCTTTAAACTCTATGAGAGTTTGAAAAAACAATTCCATTTTCTTGATGATCTTCTTACCTGGAATCGTATTCAAAGAGGCGCAATTGAGTTTGTTCCGGTTAAAAATAATTTATCCGCGACAATTGAAGAAACGATCGAGCTTGTAAAAAACGGAATTGAGAATAAGGAACTTAAACTTATTCAGAATCTTCCTTCAGAAGTAATTGCATTATTTGATAAGAATATGATTGCCACGGTAATTCGTAACCTGCTTACCAATGCCATAAAGTTTACTCCGCGCGGCGGTTCGATAGAAATAAAACTCGAAGACATGGGAGATTCCATAAACGTTTATGTTAAAGATACCGGAATTGGAATCGATAAGGCGGATCTTAAAGTATTATGGGATTCCGAACTTTACCATTCGACCAAAGGTACTGATGGAGAAGAGGGAACAGGTTTGGGATTAATATTATGCAGGGAGTTCGTTGAAAGACACGGCGGCAGGATTTCAACCGTGAGCAGATTAAATGAAGGAAGTACTTTCATGTTTACCATTCCTAAAAAAAATCCGGGGGTTTTTAATTAATGGCAAAAGACATCAAGACTAAAGCATCATTGATCGAAGAAATTAAAGAGTTGAAAGCTGAGAATGAAAAACTAAGACTGGCTCTTAATGGCTCAACCGCTCTTACTAATTACGAAGAAGCTTTCATCATGAGCGACATCCGTTTTAAAGGACTTATTAACTCGATCCAGGATTTAGTCTATACGCTGGATAAAGATATGAACATCACGGGTCTTTACGGAATGTGGGGTGAGATGTACGGGTTATCTGAGGAACTTCTTCTCGGTAAAAAATTAACGGCTTTCCTCTCCCCCGCTCAAACGGAAGTTAATGAAGCGGCCAATAGAAGGGCTCTTAAGGGAGAATCCGTTAAATATGAATGGACCCTGAAATTTAAAAACGACAAATTCCATTTCGAAAGCACGCTTTCCCCGCTATACGGATCCGATGACAAAATAATTGGATTGGTTGGAGTTGCAAGAGAAATTACTGACCGGAAAAAATCTGAATGGAAACTGAAAGAAAGCGAGGAAAAATACCGGAACCTCATTGAACACTCGCCTGATCCGATTATTCTTCATCAACACGGCAAAATAATTTTTGTTAACAATGCCGGCATTAAACTTTTCGGAGCCGGTACTCAGGATGAATTATTAGGTAAAAACATATATGATTTTATCCGTTCAGATTACCATCAGATGGTTCAAAAGCGGCTGACCCATATTCAATCCAGCCCAAGTCCTCTGCCGGTTGTACAGGAAAAATTTATTCGGCTGGACGGAAGCGTTATTGATGTTGAGGTTTCAACAATCGCACTGCCCCACGAAGGTGAGATCGCGGCTCAGATGGTTGTACGTGATGTTTCGGAAAAAATCAGAGCGCAGAAACAGATTCAACTCCAGGCTGAATTGCTGAATTCTGCCAAAGACTCAATTTTTCTGATTGACAAAAACGGAAAAATCGTTTACGCGAACGATGAGGCTTTTATTTCACGCGGATACTCAGATGAAGAATTTTTGGATCTTTCAATTCACGAGCTTGAGTATAAACACAGCATGGAGATGGTTGCCCCAAAAATCGAGGAGATTTTTGAAATGGGTAACGCGTCTTACGAAGTTTTACATCAAAGAAAAGACGGATCGACATTTCCGGTTGAAGTAAACGCCCAGTCAATTACCATTGCCGAAGAACAGTATATTCTAAGTGTTAACCGGGATATATCCGAGAGAATTCACACCAACGCGGCGCTGGTTCAAAGCGAAAGTAAATTCAGATCAATATTTGAATCCACCTCTGTTGCCATTCTTATTCTCGGACTTGATAATATAATCTTAGAGGCAAATAATGCATTTTCTAATATGCTTGGTTATGATCGCTATGAAATAATCGGCAGGAACATTCTTGAATATACACATGAGGATGATAGAGATGATTCGTTATTAAAATTAAACGGCGCTGTTCATACTTCGGAAAACGTCAGTTATCGTGAAAGACGTTATTATAATAAGAACGGTGAAATTGTCTGGGGTATCGCGTCAGGGAATATTGTCCAAGATGAGGATGGAATCCCTCTATATGTTGTCGGTATGATTCAGGATATTACTGATCGGATAAAAGCAAATGAACATTTACGAAAAATTTCGCATGCAGTGCAGCAAAGCTCCTCGTCAATAATCATTACTGACCAGGATGGTTTAATAGAATATGTTAACCCGAAATTCAGCAGAGTTAGCGGATACTCCTACGATGAAGTTATAGGTAAAAATTCCAGATTTCTAAATTCCGGAAACCAAAGCAAAGAATTTTATCAGAATATGTGGGAGACTCTTCTGGTAGGAAAAGAATGGCAGGGTGAATTTAAGAATAAGAAAAAATCCGGCGAAAATTATTGGGAATATTCCACGATCTCTCCGATCAAAAATAAAGCGGGCAGAATTACTCACTTTGTAGCTGTAAACGAAGATGTAACCGAATGGAAAAAAATGCAGGAAGAACTTATCCGTTCCAGAGAAGAGGCTGTTGAAGCCAGCAAACTGAAGTCTTCTCTCCTCGCAAATATGTCTCATGAATTCCGCACACCTTTGAACGGAATACTTGGCTTCGCTCAGCTCCTGAAAGACGAAGTCGCTGAAAAAGATCACTTCGATATGGTCGGCAAGATAATTCATTCGGGAAGAAGACTGATGAACACTCTGAATTCTGTCTTAACCATTACCGAACTTGAAAACAATGATATCCTTATCAGCAAATCCGAAGTTGAGCTTCCTTTTTTCTGCAGGCAGATGAAATCACTCTTTGCAAAATCTGCGGGTGAGAAAAATCTGAATTTGGCTTTGGACATAAAAGACGAATCGCTAATAATTGTTACCGATGAAAGTATATTGACGAAAGTAGTTACAAGCATAATTGACAATGCTGTTAAGTATACTCATGAGGGTGAGATTAAAATTGAGCTGAGCAGCATTCAGGAAAATAACGGCCGGAAAACCGCGAAGATATGCGTTATAGACACCGGCATAGGAATTCGTGAAGAAGATCAGTCTATAATTTTCAAAGAGTTTAAACAATTGAGCGAAGGATTCAGAAGAGATTTTGAAGGATTGGGATTGGGATTAGCCATGGCTTCAAAATTGGTAAAACTGATCAGGGGATCTATCACAGTTGAGAGTACTCTTGGAAAAGGATCTAAGTTTACTGTCACGCTTCCGCTGGAGAAAGATCTCGCGCCGAATAATGTGTCCATCAAAAAAAGCAGTGCCGGCAAAACTATTCCGGCTTCTGTTAAAACATCGCCTCCTGAAATGATGGCTGAAGTTCTGCTCGTTGAGGATAATCTGCTTAACATAGAAGTCGTTCAAAGATTTTTATCTAAAAAATGTCGTGTTTCCTTTGCCAGGGATGGGAAAAGCGCCTTGGAATTGGCAAACAAGAACGACTACGCTTTCCTTCTGATAGACATTAATCTGGGCCATGGTATGGACGGTGTCCAGCTCTTGAAAGAGATTAAAAAACTTGACTTATACAAAAACAAACCGGTTATCGCATTGACAGGTTATGCTTCAAATGCGAACAAAAAGGATTTTTTATCACACGGTTTCACACACTACCTTGCTAAACCATTTGAAAAAAGAGATTTGCTTACAATTGTTGATGAATTATTAAATCAATAATAATAAAGGTCAAATTATAGACTTATTTCGTCTATAATTAAGCTTTTCCGGAGAGGGAATTAACTCATAATATTCCATCTTATCAAAGACTACTGCCTAAAATCCACTTGCTAATCTAAACAATAGCCGATAAGTTTCGGATACAAACATTCTATTTACCCAAATTAATTAGGATTTAAATATGAGTCTTAGTCAAATTGCGAGAGCGATCAAGGGTTCACCTACATTAGCACTAAATGAGAAGGCCGCCATTCTTAGAGAAAAGGGAGATCCGGTAATTCATCTCGGCGGCGGCGAGCCGAAAAGCAGAGCACCAATGGACGCCTTATTGTCGGCTGTAAATTCACTTAACACGGGAGAGATACGTTACGCGCCCGCGGATGGAACACCTGAATTGAAAAAAGCAATAATCCGCTACACAGAAGAATTTTATCACCGGAAAGTGAATCCCGAAAATGTAATAGCGTCCGGCGGAGCCAAACAGGCCATCATGGTTGCTTTGCAGGCTATTCTTAATCCCCAGGAAGAAATTATATATCCGGCCCCCTATTGGGTTAGCTACCCGGACATGGCAAAGCTATGCGGCGCTATTGGTGTTGCCGCATTGCCGGAAGACGGTTCATTTTATCCCCGCTTAAAAGACATCGAAATGCGCGTTGGTTCATATACGCGAGCAATTATTATTAACAGCCCCAATAATCCTACGGGTGCAATGTACTCAGAGGATTTCATCGCCGACATAGTTGATTTCTGCGAGAAAAAAGGTATCTATTTGATAATGGATGATATTTATCACCGTCTGATTTTTGACGGCAAGAAACCGTTCAGCGCATATGATTATACAAAAAAATCGGTTGAAGAATCAAAACTTCTTATTATAAACGGTGTTTCGAAACAATATGCGATGACAGGATTCAGAATCGGCTGGGCAGTTGGCAACAAAAAATTAATTGAAGCTATGGCTAATATCCAGGGACATCAGACTTCAGGTCCTTCAGTACTATTGCAGAAAGCAGCTGCCGGTGCCATTAACGGAATTCAATCCGGCGTTGAAAGTTTACGAGTTACTCTGGAAAACAACCGCAATGTTTTAGTGGGGCTGCTGCGCTCATTCAGCGGTGTTAAAGTTCATGTGCCGGACGGAACTTTTTATGCTTTCGTAGATTTTTCCGCATACGAAAAAGATTCCCAGAAACTTTCACAATACCTTATTGATAAAGTAATGGTGTTAACGGTGCCGGGGAAAGAGTTTGGACTTGACGGATATTTACGCATCAGTTACTGCGGTACAATTAAAGATATAACAGACGGCATTGAAAGAATGAAATGGGCGCTCGATCCTAATGCTCCTAACGAACTTTATATCGGCGACCGTAAATTAGTGAGGGATTGGTCATGAGTAAATACTTAGAATTCAACACACCCGCTCTTAAGCAGGCACTCGATCTGGCCTCTGATTTTCGTCTCAAGAATCAGGGAATTGCAAATCTTGACCGTGTTTACTGGAATCTTCCGGATGAAGCATTATATGAAGAGATAATTTTCAGAAATGAAGGAAAGCTTGCCAAGCACGGCGCGCTGATTGTGAACACAGGGAAGCATACTGCAAGGGCGGCATCTGATAAATTTATTGTGAGAGAAGAATCCACCATGAATGATATATGGTGGGGAACGTACAACCGTCCTTATGCCCACTCAATGTGGTCGCATTTGATGGGAAGATTTCAAGCCTGGGCTCAAGGCGAAGAATTATTCGTGCAGGATTGTTATGCGGGAGCGGACCCCGACTACAAACTTCCTGTCAGAATTATTACAGAAAAAGCCTGGCATAATCTTTTCGCCCGCAATATGTTTCTTACTACAAATGACAAAGATGAATTGAAAAAATTTGTTCCGGAGTTTACCGTAATTTCGGTTCCGGGTTTTAAGCTGGACCCGATTTCCGACGGAACGCGCAGTGAAACAGGCATAATATTAAATTTTGATCAGCGCACGGCTATAATCGCAAATACTCAGTATGCGGGTGAAATCAAAAAATCTGTTTTTACAGTTTTAAATTTCCTTTTGACATATCAGGATGTTCTGCCTATCCACTGTTCCGCAAATGTCGGTGATAGCGGCGATGTTGCATTATTCTTCGGTTTAAGCGGAACCGGCAAAACCACTTTATCAGCCGACCCTAAAAGAAAACTGATCGGGGATGATGAACATGGCTGGAGTTCACACGGAGTATTTAATTTTGAAGCAGGATGTTATGCAAAAGTAATTCGTCTTTCCGCCGAGCATGAACCGCAGATTTACGAAACTACGCGCCGCTTCGGAACAATACTGGAGAATGTTGTATGGGATCCGACATCAAGAATGATTGATCTGGACGATGATTCCATCACGGAAAATACACGCGCCTCTTATCCGATTAACTTTATCCCCAATGTTATCAAAGACGGATATGTCCGCACACACCCCAAAAATATTATCTTTTTAACCTGTGACGCTTCCGGTGTTATGCCTCCTATATCGAAATTGAATCCCGAACAGGCACAATATCATTTCATAAGCGGCTATACATCAAAAATTGCGGGGACGGAGATCGGTTTAGGCATTGAACCGCAGATAACTTTTTCCGCATGTTTCGGTGGACCTTTTATGGTACGTCATCCATTTGAATACGCGGAGATGCTAAAACAGAGAATGCTGAAACATGGCGCTAATGTATGGCTCGTTAATACCGGCTGGGTCGGTGGAAGATTCGGAGTGGGAAAACGCATAAGCATCCGCCATACAAGAAATCTGCTCAATGCCGCACTTGAAGGCCGCTTGGATAATGTAAAATACAGGAAGGATAAATTATTCGGGTATGAAGTTCCCGTGACATGTCCCGATGTTCCGGAAGATGTTCTTTACCCTGAAAATTCGTGGGGCAGCAAAGAGGAATACTGGAAAAAATATGATGCACTGGCCGCACGGTTCATAGAAAATTTTAAATTGTTCGAGAAAGGCTGCTCACAGGATGTAATTGATGCGGGACCGAAGCGTCTTTCAGCGAACAAGTAATTTAATTTCCGGGACTCATATTCTGAGTCCCGGAGTTTCATGGAGAATTAAATGAAATTATACAAGTATCTAATTTTAATAAGCCTGTCCGCTTTTGTAATTCTAAATTCCTGCAAGGATGCCGGTGTAATAACGGAACTGGAAGGAGTTAATGTAAATGTCACCAATTCCCCTGCAATATCGAATACACAAAACTCTTTTTCAATTGCAGTGAAAGCCGAGCTGTTTAATGCCGCTCTGGAATACCCCATCAACTTCGACAAGCAAAATTTTGAAATGACTCTTTCTATCGCCGAATTGACATCTGGAAATGTTTCTATACAGGTATTTAACGACTCCAAACAGATGCTCTACAAAGGTGATTTCAACTCCAAAATTTCGGTGGCTCAAACAATAACTTTGGAAGAGAAACCGACTAAATTGAAATTTGTATTTAATTCACTCTCGGCATCATTCAGCTGTTTACTCACTTCAAAATAAATACCGGCAGTATTTAAAAATCTCTTCCGATTCTCTTCCGCCTGCATTATATTTAACCGAAATTAAGCGAGGGATTGATTCCCTCTTTCATTATTCTACTTAATAATAAATTTGAAGCGGAGAGTTCTTTGCCTTTCTCGGGAAGAGTAAATAAAATCGGGATTTCGCCGACTATGAAAATAGCCGCCCAGGCAATGGAGATGAAAGCACTCGGCGAAAAAATAATTGATTTATCCGTAGGGGAGCCTGACTTCCCGACTCCGGATAATATAAAAAATGCGGCCAAGTCGGCTTTGGACTTGAATCATACCCGTTATACCCTCAATCAGGGGACTATTGAACTTAGGAACGCGATAGTTAAAAAACTTAAAAACAAAAACGGCGTTGATTATCTGCCCGAGGAAACAATAGTGTCAGCCGGCGCCAAACAAAGTATTTTCAATGCAGTTCAATCCCTGGTTAATGACGGAGATGAAGTTATTTATGCTTCACCCTATTATGTTTCGTATCCGGAGATGGTTACTCTGGCCAATGGCCGCTCGGTAGTAATTAAAACCGGTGAAGCGCAGAACTTTCTTTTAACGCCATCGCAGTTGGAGGAGGCAATTACACCCTCCAGTAAATTATTAATTCTTAATTATCCCTGTAACCCTACCGGGTCATGTTACACTAAAAATGAATTGAGTTCTATCGCTGAAATTGTTTTGAAAAACAATCTGTATGTAATAAGCGACGAGATTTACGAAAATCTTCTTTATGACGATAAAGAATTCGTGTGTTTCGCGTCTCTTGACGGGGAGATAAAGAAAAGAACAGTGGTTGTTAACGGATTTTCAAAATCTTATGCAATGACCGGGTGGAGAATCGGTTACGGGGCCGGACCCGCCAACATCATCTCCGCAATGAATAAAATACAAAGTCATAGTACTTCGAACGCTTCGTCGATATCTCAGGCAGCCGCACTTGAGGCACTTAACGGACCGCAGTCTTTTATTCAGGAAATGAGACTAGAATATGCAAAAAGACGTGACTTTATTTACGAGCAGTTAAAATCGATCGAAGGTGTAACTTCTCACAAACCCGCTGGCGCGTTTTATCTTTTACCTAATATCTCAAATTATTTTAAACGCTCTCATCAGCTTTTCCGGATTGAAAACTCGTTCGATCTTGCAATGTATCTCCTTCATGAAGCAAAGGTTGCGACTGTGCCCGGCAGTTCCTTCGGCGCGGAAGGTTATATACGAATATCCTATTCAACATCCATGGAAAATTTGAAGGAAGCGGCAGCAAGAATTAAATACGCTTTAGGAAATCTTAAATAAAGCACTTTGCAGAAGGATAGACCGGGTTGCGGGTCGCATCAACTTGTTAAGTAGGATTCAATTGCGCGGTAAACTTTTTCCTTATTCATCGGCTCACCTGTCCAGAGTTCAAATGATTTTGCGCCCTGCTCAACAAACATTTTTAAACCGGTAATTGTTGTGGCCCCCTGACTTTCAGCCAGCTTCAAAAATTTCGTCTTAACCGGATTGTATACAACATCAAACACAATTTGTCCCTTCATAAAAGAATCTTTTATCGTCGTGGCGGAGTCGTCAATATCCGGATACATTCCCATGGAGGTTGTATTTACAATAAGTTTCGAATTTCTGAAAGTTTCGACCAGATCGGGCGGAACCAGCGAATGGGCCTTAAATTCTCTATGAATCATCTTTACCGAAAAATACTCTTTAAGAGATTCTGCAGTCTGTTCCGTCCGGTTTATGATGTTTATTTGTCCGACCTTAAACGTTCTTATTAAGGAATAAATTACACTTCGCGCTGCTCCGCCGGTTCCGATTACGGATACTTTTGCCCCGGCAAGTTCCTCTTTGTATGGATTTAACGACTCAACTATTCCCGTAACGTCGGTATTGTAGCCTCTCAGAGTTCCGTCATCGTTCACGACTGTGTTAACTGCTCCTATAATATTCGCTTCTTCGGAGACATCTTTTAGGAGAGGAAGAATTTTTTCCTTCAAAGGAAGTGTAACATTAAATCCTTTTATTCCAAGTGCAACCAGTCCCTTCATTGCGTCTTTCAAAGAATTTGATGGTACGTCGAATGGAAGGTAAATAAAATTTAAACCGGAGATTTCAAATGCGATATTATGTATCAGCGGGGAAAATGAATGCTTTATCGGATGTCCAATCACACCAATAATTTTGGTGTTATGATTGAATTTATTCTGAGACTGTATCATAATTATTGTTTGTTCTCGTCAAGTAATTTCGTAAACAGTTTGGACGTTTTAACTTCCGGGTAATCTTTTGTGAATTCATTCCGAATATTAGGATTAAGTTCAAATGCCGCTTTAAGGCATTCGATAGCATCCTGTGTATGTCCCAGCAAAAAATTAATCTTGGCCTTGCCGTAAAATGAATTGGCCTCTTTGGGATTGATCCTCAGACATTCGTCATAAGCTTTAAGACTCTCAAGCCACTGTCCAATTTCAATATAGGTCTCAGCAAGTTTGCGCCATGCTTCAAAATTATCTCTGTTAATTTCAAGTGCTTTCTGGTAGTTATCTATCGACTCGTGCAAATTACCCAGAGAATATTCCAGATCTGCAATTGCGAACCACGCGTCATCCGGAGTATTTGTAAGGGTAATAGCTCTATTGAAATCTTTCAACGCAAGCTGGTATTTACCAACGGCATCATAGCAGTATCCGCGCGCCAGAAAGGCCTCGTAATACTCCCCGTCAAGTTTGATGGACTGAGTATAGCATCTGATGGCTTTTTGAAATGATCCGAGCTCCTCGTAAACCTGTCCCATGTTAAAAAGAACCGTTTCATCATACGGGTCTAGTTCATTTGCAGTTTTGTAGGCATTAAGAGAATCTTCAATGCGGCCAACTTTCGCGTAAGAATAACCGCAATTGAACCAGGAACTGGAAAAATCATCCTTAAGAGCAATTGACAATTCAAAGCTGTTGATGGAACTCTCGTACTTTTCCAGGCGGAGCAGAACAATTCCTTTATTGTACCATCCCGTAAAACTGTTGGGATCAAATTCAAGATATTTATCATAGGCCGCGAGAGCTTTATCCAATTGATTGGTATTCTCGTAGCAGTAACCAAGCTCATACCATGCCTCCAGATATTGCGGATCGGCGGCAATAGCCCTGTCAAAATAATGAACTGCCTCGTCGTACTTTTCCTTCTTTTCGTAAAGAACGCCGAGATTAAAAAGAGTTTCCTCGTTGCCGGGTTCTATTTCCAAGGCTCTTACCAGCGAGGCAATGGCTTCTTCAAACATTCCAAGATTATCTTCAGCTATCGATTTATTAATAAAGGATTCGACATCATTGGGATTCATGGAAAGCGCTTTTTCAAAACAATGATTTGCCTGCTCAAAATTGAATGTATTGTTGAGCAGAATACCCTTGAACTGCCAGGCCTCTGAATTATAGGGCGCAGCTTCAATCAAAGCATCCACGAGGAATAAGCCGTCTTCAATAAAATCGTACTCAAGACAAAGTTGAATAACTTCTTCTATTAAATCCAGATGAGCAAACGTCCGCCCGTTTTCTATGTTTTCTTTACAAATATTTATTTTTGATTTTACTTCTTCTTCGCCGTATTCTGAATCATAATTGTCATTGAGGTAGTCCCCAGAATAACTCATTAATACTCCCACTTAATTCGCCAGAAAATGTATAGCTAACAAAAGTGAAAATCAAGTTGAAATTAGTCGCGGGAATTCGGGTGTGATTTTGAAACTAGGGCTTATTATCTGCCGTTTGCCTGATTAAATTTCTTTTTGCGAAATTTTCTTAATCCCACCGGTCAGATTTACAGTAAAGATTTTAAGATCACGGTTGAAATAATTTTTAAACGACTCGTTCATTTTATATTTGAAGAAATCTAGCGTTTCATTTTTAACAACATGGAAGGTGCTTCTTGATGGGGAACAACTGATAAGTTTTGCTCCAATCACGCCGTCTATCTTTAAAGATTCCCCTACCAGAAAATCCGACTGCTCATTGCTCAGATCGTAATCATCCGAAAGATTTTTGTGAGATTCTGTTATCAGCCGGCCAAATTCATCAATAGACTTTTTTCTTAGAAATTTCAGACCGGTTTGTGCCCGCGATCTTTCTTTTACATTATAAAGTACGCGGGAAAAAATTCTGCCCGGCAGCATATGAACATGTTTTATCAGAAAATCCAACTCAACATCCCGCAAATTTTTTATTCCCCAAATGTATAAGCGCAATCCCTTCACGCCCACTTCACACTCCTCGATTCTTTCGGCACAGATCTTTTGCGGCTCAATAATTTTCTCGCCTGAATCGCAAATTACCAGAGAATACTCTGTGCTGTCCAGAGATATTGTTTTATGTTCGTTCGTCCGCAAATCAATAAAGGATAATCTGTTTTCCTTCCCGTACTGAATTGTATAGTGATGGGCCAGATTGGATATTTTACCTATCAGATTTAATTCATTACGGCGAACTATATTCAGAAGTTTTTCATCATCAATCTTGAGAGAGAATGCTTTTCTTAACGCATTAAGAAATCCCACTTGCTGAGAGGCGGAAGAACCCAGACCAACGCATTCCGGAACATTTGCAGCGAGAACGCAATCAAAGCCTCCTGACAGCAGTCCATCCTCTTTTAGTATTTGAACTAATCCTTTAATTAATCTGAATTTTCCTCCGTCTTCGGCATTCAAATTTTCCAATCTCATTTTCGCAATTACATCCGATTCATCTCCGGCCAGATTAATTTCACTGTCCTTCCTTTTTTTAATAATACAAATCCAGTACTTATCAATCGAAGCAGAGATGAGTATTCCGTCGTTATAATGAGTGTGGTCGCCAAGAAGGATGAGGCTGGCCGGAGAAATGTACATTACGGAGCCTGAGGGATTTCCGAATAATGAAGTAAATAGATTTTTTGCCTGAATCAAATTCTGCCCGTATCCATTACCGCATAACATCTTGCAAACCCAAAGTAAATATTATAATCTATTTAGATAGAGACGGCTCTCCTTTTAGAGAGCAAAGAATGAAAATGTCCTATTAAACTTACGATTTTTCTTCCTTTTCGTCCAAAATAAAGTGATAAATTCTTAATAAGACAAAATCTCAAGATTTATTCGGCGGAGCTTTTTTTAAGAAAAAATTGCAAATATCTGTATTAATGGGGATAGAGGAAAATCAGAGGCGTAAAAATTAATTAAAGATGACTCTAAAAGTCGAACCGAAACCTTTCGTGCTTTCAACTTCAATGGCGGCATTATTCAATTCGCAGTAGCTTTTAACGAGCGCCAGCCCCAACCCGTTGCCTTCATACTTACGGGAGTAACCCTTGTCTTCCTGCAGGAATGCAGAAAAGAGATCCGGAATAAACTCCTTCTTTATTCCAATTCCTGTATCCGTTATTGCTACAACAAGTTTATCCTCAGCGTTTCTCCTGACATTTATCTCAACTTTCCCTTTCTCCGTATATTTGAAAGCATTGTCCAGTAAATTCGCAAATATTTGCATCACGCAGTAATCGTCCGCGTTTATCTGGGTGTTATCCGTTTCAACATTATATACAAATGATAATTTTTTATTATCAGCAAAAATTTTATTTTCTTTGTACAGGATTGAAAGCACGGACTTATCTATATCGAAAAGTCTGGGGAAAATCTGTACCGATTTCGTCTGGATCTCCGACATATTCAAGATCAGGTCAATAGTTCTGATAATTCTTTTTGAAGCCGATTCTATATTGCTGAAAGATAAATACACCTCCGGGTTCAATTTGGCCTCAAATTCTTCCTTTAAAAAATTTATAAAATTAAGAATTATATTAACCGGAGTTCTTATTTCGTGAGACATTTGCGCGAGAAATTCCGTTTTGATTTTCTCTGAATTCTCTGCTCTTTCCTTTGCATCTGTAAGCTCTATTTTAGCGTTTTCTTTTTCTGTAATATCCTGAATAGTACCATACATTACGATTGCTTCACCGTTTTCATTATATTCAAATTCACCGAGTCCCTGCACCCATCTATCACAATTATCACTTTTTCTGACTATTCTGTAGCTCTTGTCGAAATTCTGTCTGTTGTATATTTTATCCTTTAGGTACTGCAGCAGCATGTCCCGCTCATTGGGATGCAATAACTGTAACCATCCGCGCGCATTTTTATTGTAATTTTTATCAATGCCGAAAATCTCATCCAGCGATTCCGAACTTGACCAGTTGCCTGTTTTGAGATCAAATATATAAGAACCTATATTGGCAATGGTTTGCGATTTCTTGAGCCAGTATTCACTTTCTATCAGAGTTTTTTCTGATTTAATTTTTTCCAAAGCATAGGAAATATCGCTTCCAACTTCTACAAGAAGCCGTATTTGTGCGGGATCGAAATAGTTTAATGTAGACGAATAAACGGTGAAGAGTCCAAAAACTTTATTTCCGGAAAAAACCGGCACAATCGCCATTGAATTCAAATCTGAAATATTTTCTTTTAAAAATGGATCGGTAAAGTTCTTCTCTTCCAATATATTATTGAATACAGAAATGGTGCCTGCCTCGATGGCATTCTTATAAATGTTCTGACCCCGGTGATTTTCGCTGACATTTATGACATTATTGGTAGAAATATCAGCTTTGCCGGAGGAAAATGATTCAATCTGAATTTTATTATTATCAATCAGACCAAACCATGACAGATCAAATTTGCCGAACTTAACGGCTATTGAGCAAATACCATCGAATAATTTTTTTCTATCCTTAGTTCTTACAATTTCCTGATTGATCTGACTTAGCAGGGAATACATCCTGTTCAGATGTTCCAGCTTTAATTCTGCATCTTTACGATCTGTTATATCGCGGATTATGCTTTGATAAAAAATTTCGTTATCAATCTCAATTGTCCGGGCGCTGACCTCAACGGGGAACAAGGATCCGTCTTTTTTCCGGTGAACAGTTTCAAAAATTAATCCTCCTCTGCCGGCGATTTCTTTCATATCCCTCGTAATTAATTTTCCGGCTGCCTGGGGTCTAATATCATATAAATTCAGCTTCAGCAATTCATCTCTGTTGTAACCGTACGCGGAAACGGCCCGATCATTAGCCTCAAGCAAATTCCCGTTTTCATCCATAAGAAAAATTATATCGTTCGCATTTTTAATGAGATAGGAATAATGCTGCTCCATTACTTTCTTTTCGAGCTCCAATTTAAACTGCGCCTTATAGTATTTTGTCTGCTGATTTTTCCAAACGAGATAAACGCTGACTGCCGTTAATACAATGAGGAAAAGAACGAAAAATAATATTACACCGGATCTTTCAAATAACGGTCTGTATATCTCATCGGAATCAACTTTAGTTACCATAAACCAGCTGGTTCCGGGCACAGGCATAATATCGGAGAGTACATCAACTCCCCTGTAATCTTTCCCTTCCGAGATGCCGCTGTAGCCAAGCGCGGCTCTTGCGGCCGGCATCAATGTATCTTGCAAAGATGCTCTTAATATAAGTGCGGTATTTTTTTTATGGCGCAGCTCATTTAAGAACAAAACTGTATTCCCCTCGCGACGAATAAGAAGTGTTTCCGCGGTTTTACTTGGTGTGGGCCAGGATTGAATTAGTGGATATAAAAATTTAACCGGGTCAATGCGAATCATCATCACTCCCACAATGGCTTCACTTTTTCCGGTTCTTTCCAGAAGAGGAATCATCAGGTCCATGTGAATTTCCTTATAGGTTTCAGCACGGTGAAGATCTGAGAGGAAGATTTTTTTACTAATAAGCGCTTCATTAAAAGTTCTTAATGCATTCTTGCCAAGTTTCTCTTTACCATTCCAAGAAATCTTGATATTTGCCTTCAGATCCAGCAGGAAGATACTTTGATAATTACCATCCAGTCCCAAAGTTTCAATCCATTTTTGTATCCTCGTGCCTGTTGCAAGATCATTCTTATTTCTGAACCAGGTATTAATATCATGGATAAAAGATTGATTTCCCTGTATCTCCCGGGCATCATTTAATCTATAACTCCGCCACGCTAATATCTGTTCGGTCTTTAATTTTGAAATGGATTCCAGATTAGAGTAGATATTGGCTTTTATTTCGGCTTTTTGAATGTTATATAAAAAAATTCCGGACAGCACCAGGATTGCAGATATTATGAAGAATATTATAAAGAGGGTTAAGGGAACACTCTTCGGGCTGCGTGCATTAGTCATTCAAAACTCAATTAAATTATTCTCGATAAAAATTCCTCCCGGTAAACAATTAATGTTATTTTTTAAAATCTTCCATTGTCTCAAGAATATAGCAGAAGACAAATTACGTGACTTATTATCGGCTGAACGGGCAAATTATTAAATTAAATATGAATGAGATCTATTGCAGCAAATAATCAATTAAATTGAAAATTTTTGTTTTCTATCTGAATCTGCAAATGATTAACAATTGGTTGTATGATTCTTGAAGTCCGTTGTGATGAGAATGATCTAAATTCATCCTGGCTAACTATGCGTGACAATGCCCGCACTGTTCCGGTGATTATGTTGATTAGGTTGGTCTCCCTGATAACCAGTTCCGGGGGGAGAAGAAATACCGTGTCGAAAATAGAAGCTTCCACAATAGGCATAAGTTGCCGATGGGGCAGATTCTCCAGCTTAAGCCCTTTGGGGATAATTAAATCGCGCTGGCGGATTTTAAGTTCCATGTTCATTCTTTCAAGAAGAATGGCCAGGGCAGAATCTATAGTTATTTTAATTTCGATCATTTTTTTATCCATAAACCCGATACTGTAAGATATCGGGTTTATTATAATTGTTTTTATTCAAAACCACAAATTTTAGACTACGGCTTCTGCAGAAAGGACAGAAGTGACTTTTTGGGCCGCGTCCTGTAATGAGACCGCAACTTCAAAATTCATTCCGGAATTTTCCAGCAGATCCTTTGCCTCAATGGCATTTGTTCCTTCAAGGCGCACAACGACGGGAACTTTAACCGAGACTTCTCTTACGGCATCAATGACTCCCTGGGCCACACGGTCACATCTTACAATTCCGCCGAAAATATTTATCAATATTGCCTTTACGTTCGGATCGGATAAAATGATTTTAAATCCGTTTGCAACTGTTTCTTTATTGGCTCCGCCGCCTACATCCAGAAAATTCGCGGGTTCTCCTCCGGCAAGTTTAATTATATCCATTGTTGCCATCGCCAGTCCGGCTCCATTCACCATGCAGCCCACGTTTCCGTCGAGCTTAATATAATTGAGATTGAACTTCGATGCTGCGATTTCCAGCGGATCTTCTTCATCAAGATCACGAAATGAAGAAATATCCTGATGGCGGTATAATGCATTGTCATCAAAATTCATTTTTGCATCGAGAGCAACAATCTGATCATCGTTGGTAATTATAAGCGGATTGACTTCCAGCATGGAAGCATCTGTTGCTTCATAAGCTTTATAAAGCTTCAAAAGGAATGGAACAAAACTTTTAAATGCGGCACCTTCCAATCCAAGACCGAATGCAAGTTTACGCGCCTGATAAGACTGCAATCCTACTGAAGGTTCAATCCATTCTTTAATAATTTTTTCGGGAGTTTCCTCTGCAACTTTTTCAATTTCAACCCCGCCTTCGGTTGAAGCCATGATCACATTCTTTGAAACTACACGGTCGAGAAGAATTCCAAGATATAATTCCTTTTTATAATCGAGTCCTTCCGTGATATAAAGGGTCTTCACTATTTTTCCCTCAGAGCCGGTCTGATGGGTAACGAGTAAATTCCCGAGCATTTTTGAAGCGTATTCTTTTGCTTTTTCGGCTGAAGTTGTAAACTTAACTCCGCCTTCCAAAACCAATTCTTCTCTGTTATTCGGATTAAAGAGTTTTCCTTTACCTCTACCACCCGCATGAATTTGAGATTTAACAACGAACTGATTTATTCCGCGTGCCTGGAGCTGCGCGATGGCCGCGTCAAATTCCGACAGGTCTTTAATGGCAATTCCATCCTGAACCGGTACACCATACTTTTTCAGTGTCTCTTTCGCTTGATATTCATGTATTTTCATGATTTTCCCGTTAATTAATATCTTTTTTGGAGTTATTTAATAATACTGTGAAAAATTAATTCATTTCGAAGTAAGAATCAAAAAAGCCGCAAAATTGTCAGAATTCAATATTTTGTTATTTATTGCCCCGTTAAGTTTTTCAAAATGAATTATTAACTTTTTTTTATTGTTAAATACATGTCAAAGGAATTTTTTATGAACAGGAATCAAAAAAAAATTTTAACCGCAGTCGTAATAATTATAGCCATTTCCTTCATTGTATGGATAATATTCGGAGGAGAGATTTTCACCAAGACTCAGGTACTGGTTGAGAAGAAAGATGAATTATTCCCGGATATGATTACCAAAGAATGGAGGAATAAATTTATCTGGGGTTTAGATTTAACGGGCATGGTCAGTTTCTTATCTGTTATAATCGGCGGCTTTTTTTATTTCAGACTCCGAGACAAAAAACACAAGTAATGATTTTGTGTGAAAATAATTTATCAACTTTAATCAAGGGTAAAAAATGAAAAGAATTATTTTATCGGGATACATATTTCTGTTTATCAGTTTCGTGATATCCGCTCAGGGCTTCAAAGTTAAAGCCGGCGGAAATCAAACATTTTATTTTGAAGATAAGGGTGGAAGAAATCAGGCAACTTTTTTCAGTACAACCCCGCTTGAAGATATTAACGGCACCGCCAACGGTATCGGGGGATCTGTTACGTTTGATGTTGCAAATTTTGCCAAATCACTCAAAGGGACTATAACCATCCAGGTCGCATCGATGAATTCCGGAATTGAATTACGCAACCGCCACCTGCAGAGCCCCAACTGGCTGGATGCGGCAAAATATCCGGAGATTTCATTCCAGATAAAATCTGTTACGGAGTTAAAGCAGATTGCGGATAACAGACTTGGATTCAAAATACTTGGGGATTTTACTTTACACGGAGTAACAAAGGAAGTTACTGCAGATGCCGACGTCACTTATCTTGATGAAAGCGAGCAGACACAAAAACGCGCTCCCGGAGATCTGCTTGGAGTACGTGCCAAATTCAGCATTAATCTCTCCGAATACGGCGTGGACAATGCCGTTATTGGCAATAAAGTTTCTGAGAAGATCGAAGTCGGTGTAAATCTGGTTGGATCAAACAAAAAATAATTCGGTGTTTTAGATAAGCCCGGCGGCAACAAAGCCGGGTTTCTTCTTTTTTACTGTCAATTAATTTCTTTCTTCTTTTCTTTATCCTTTTCATCAAAGAAACTATCGGGAATACCTTTATTAACCTGATAATTTTTATAAGTCATAATCACGCTTCCTTTTAACGAAGCTCCCTTCGGCAGTCCTCTTTTGGACCTTCCTTTTTTATCACTTTCGACAACTTCGTTCTGCTCGCCGGAAGGCGGAATCGGCAGATTTATATCGCCCAAACTGAATGAAATTTTTATTTTTGACGGAAGGCCGTATTCATAGCTTTTATAATCAAGCTCAATTTGAGTTGTCCCGGTTTTCTTGGTTGTTGTTTCAACCTTCTTTATAACCAATCCCTCAGTATCAACCCACAAAGTTGAAAGGATTACTTCGGATGAATCGCTGTTCGGGATCGCCTTAACAACATCAATTTTTCTATTGTCAATCATTTCAGATTTTACATAAAGGGCTGTGAAATCATCTTTAAGCATATCAGCCGGAGAAAATTTTAGACCTTGTTTTGGAAGCATTGCGAATCCGTCCGACTGAACTTTCATTTTATCAGGTTTCTTAAAAAACACCTTCGCTTTCATATCCGGAACTTTAATGAAGTTCATATCAAGTTTTATGGAGGCGTCCACTTTGTAATCATTAACTTTATTGAATTTCTCAATAACAGCATCGAGAAGTTTTTTGGCATCTTTGGATTGGGCCAATGAAGCGATTGAAGTCAGCAATAGAATAATTATCATTAGTTTTTTCATAAACATCCTTAGCTTAAAATATCTTTCTTTATAAAAATATATGTAGTCACGCCATATAAAGCGGCAATATGCGCCAGAAGAATTCCTGCAGATTCAAATATTTCCCTGTAATCAACTTCTTCATTGAAAAAATTATTCCATTGAGTAAAATGCGATGTAAACAGATACGGCTTAAGGCTCTGCAGGAAATCTACCGGAATTGCAGAGATAATAAGGAATACAATTATAATAGCCATAGTAGAAATAATCGGCCCAATCGCATTCTCGACCAATGACGAGAAAATTATTGAAATAAAAATTATGGTCGTCATACTTAAGATCGCATAGGCATAAGCGCCGAGGAATCTCCATAAAATATCATTCTCTGCAAATATCACAATTCCGCTTCCGATAGAGAGCAAGGGGCCTGTACCGAAGATAAGGAGACTTACTCCAAGACTTAACAATGCCATCCAGAATATTAAAACAACGACGTAAATAAATCCGGAAATAAACTTGGCCGAAATAACCTGGAGTCTGGATACAGGGCGCGTCAGAAGCATCCTGTAGGTTCCTGCCGTAGCCTCCCCGGCCAGAAGATCTCCGCCAACGAGAACGACGAGAAACGGTATATGAATGATCAGTAAAGTAAGAATCATCCTCGCGATGAAATAACCATTGAGAAGATTTCCCACCATCACAAATGACTGCTCTATTCCGCGCATCTGGAAATCGATCATATTTTTACCTGTGAAGTAGAGCGCGACCTGTATAATAATTGCAAGAAGGCTGATTGCAATTATACCAATATAGGTTCTCCACTTCTTGAACATTTTCTGAAGCTCAATAATAATAAGCGTATTCATTTTGAGCCCCCTTCGGTTATCTTTAAGAAATATTCTTCAAGAGACCTGACCGGTATAATAGCGCTTACGGCAATTCCCTTTTCAATCAGATATTTATTGAGGCCTGAGATTTCATCTTTGGTAAGATCAAAATTTATTTCGTTTTTAGATGTTGATTTAAACCCTTTCTGCCATGATGATTCATTGACTGCACGAAGCGCCTCTTCAATTCTGTCTACTTCAAAAGTTACTTTAACTTTGTCTGTCTTGAGAAGTTCTTCCACCGTACCCTCAACCTGGGTTGTTCCTTTGTTGATAATTATCATTCTTGTAGATATAAGTTCTACCTCGTGAAGAATATGCGAGGAGAGAAAAACCGTTTTTCCTTTTTCTTTGCTCAGATAAATTATCAGATCTCGGATTTCTTTCATTCCCTGCGGATCAAGCCCGGTTGTCGGTTCATCGAGAATAATGAGTTCGGGGTCGTGAAGCAGTGCCTGAGCGATGCCTAATCTCTGCTTCATACCGTGAGAATAAGTCTTCACCTTGCTTTTATACCGCTTATCGAGTCCTACTAGTTCAAGCATACTCATTATTTTTTTCTTTGAGACATCTGTTCCGGAAAGTTTTCCCAGAATTTCAAGATTTTTATATGCCGAGAGGTAGAGATAAAAATCCGGTTTTTCAACAATCGCGCCTACTTTCGAAAAGATTTCTTTTCTGTCTTTTGAAATGGACTTCCCGAAAATTTTCATCTCACCGCTTGTGGGTTTAATAAGAGATAGAAGCATTCTAATTGTTGTGCTTTTACCTGCACCGTTAGGACCGAGAAATCCGAACACATCTCCGCGGTAAACATTCAGATCGAGATTATTAACCGCAACCAGATTGCCGAATTTTTTTGTAAGTCCCCGAACTTCTATTACTTGTTCAATATTCAACAAACCTCCCTAATTTCTAAAAGTTAAGACGAAGGGGCGTGAGTAATTGTTACAAAATCCGCCGACTTATAATTATGATTCTATTAATTTCTTTTTTCCGAAATGATAATCCAGCGGTATGAATTTTACGAGTATAAATGAAGGAATTGCTGCTATTAAGGCCCATATAAAAAACAATTTATAACCAACCGCCTCCTGAATAAATCCGCTGAACATTCCGGACAGCATTATTCCTAATGCCATAAAACCTGTGGCAAGCGCATAATGTGAAGTTTTATATTCTCCTTCCGATATATGAATCATGTACATGACATAAGCGGAGAATGAAAATCCGTACCCGAATTGTTCAACCGCAATGCAACCATAAATTATCCAAATCGAAGCGGGCTGCATGTGCGACATATATATAAAAAGAAGAGCGGGAAGATTCAAGGCAAGAAGCATCGGCCACATCCAGTATCTCAGACCTTTTTTTGAAATCATGTAACCGCCCAATATGCCTCCGAAAATAAAAGCCACGATCCCGACGGTTCCATAAATAAATCCGACCTCAGAAGTACTCAATCCAAGTCCTCCGGCATCCCGTCCATCGAGCATAAAGGGAGTTGCCATCTTAGCAATTTGGGCTTCTCCAAACCAGTAGAGCATAAGAAATACCAAAACCAGAAAGATTTTTTTCTTTTCAAAAAATCTCGCAAAGGATCTGAAAAATTCTTTCCCGATAGAACTTTGCCGGTTTGCCCCGGCCGGTTTATCCGTTACCGGATGAGGCAGCATGAATCTGTGATATAGAATGAAGATGAAAAACAAAACAGCTGCCGCAAAAAAAGTGAAAACCCAAGCTATAGGAACCTTATAAATTTGAGCTTTGAAAGTTGCTTCTGTTTTTTTTACTACTGCAGGGTCGAGCTGAATAACAGCAAAAGCGGGTTTGTTCCAGTTCCTTGAAGTAAATCTGAGAGTATCTCCCTGGATAATACGGATTCCCTCAGCGCCGGCAATATTTGATACTGCAACGACATACTCACTTCCCTTAGCCGGGGGCTTGGATAAAATAAATCTGACTATTCCGATATTTCCGACCAGTTCCTGGCTGAAAGTTGTATCAGGAAGCGCAAATTTATGAAATGAAAATCCGTTCATT
>PGYS01000033.1 GCA_002839795.1 Ignavibacteriae bacterium HGW-Ignavibacteriae-3
TCTGCTTCATAAATGGATCTATAATCGTATAAATCTGGCTCTTGCAATCAGCGGTGTCATAAAGCAAAATCTTATTGATACTACACCGCTGACGGAGGACAAAATTATTTTACTTTACAATGCGATCGATGTTAATAGATTCAATCCGGAAAAATTTGACAGACGGAAAATCCGGGAAGAATTTAATATAGATAACACTGAAATATTAATCGGAATGAATGCCCGCTTCAGTCCGGGGAAGGGATATGAGGAATTTTTGCATGCAGCAAAAGAATTATCGGAGCAGTACAAAAATGTCAGATTTATTGCGGTTGGAGGACCAAGTAAGGGTGAAGATGACTATGCTATGGAAATTAAAACTATGGCCTCAAACCTGGGACTGGATGGGAAAGTAATTTTCACGGGATTCAGAAATGATGTTCCGGAAATACTGGCCTCTCTGGATATTTTTGTTTTCCCTTCACATGCGGAAGCATTCGGGCTGGCGCTTGTTGAAGCCATGAGCATGAAATTACCGTCGGTCTGTTCAAATACAGACGGCGTGCTGGATATTGCCATTGACCATGAAACTTCATTGCTCTTTAAGAAAGCAGACTATCACGATCTTTCGGAAAAACTCTCAGAATTGATAAATAATCCTGATGAGAGAGCAATCTTCGGAAATGCTGCAAGGAAAAGAGCGGTTAATGTTTTTAGCATGAAGCTAATTACCTCTAAACTGATTAGTATCTACAAAGATCAAATTGAAGATGCTGTTTTGATTGCCAATTAGACTCTTTGTATTCGCTATAAACGTTGTAATGCCTGCAACGATTGATGTTTAATCTATTGCAGTTGAATCACAATGTCGACGCAAACAGGACTAGATACAGCGGTTTTGTGACCGACGGGTTTTATTTGTATTTTTGTCCCGGAGTTTTGAATAGGAACGCTCTTAATAGAAAAAAATCTCTTTTCCCCTCTGAATTTTTCATAATTGACCTATCATAACTGATCTATTTTATATCAGGGCATTTTAAAAGCATTAATTATCAGCTTTTCCCGAAGATATGTCCTCTGTGATCACTCCAAAAAATATTTAACAATAACGGAAGATGGAATAAATTATAAATGATAAGTACAAGCAATCTGGCATTAAGATTCGGCAAACGGACACTATTCGAAGAAGTGAATTTGAAGTTCACGCCCGGCAATTGTTACGGTATTATCGGCGCAAACGGTTCCGGTAAATCAACTTTTATAAAGATACTTTCGGGCGAAATTGAACAGAGTTCCGGAGACGTCATAATAACTCCGGGTGAAAGGCTCGCGACTCTGAAGCAGGATCAGTTCGAGTACGATGAATATCAGGTGCTAAAGACAGTAATAATGGGGCACCAGAAACTTTATGCTGTAATGGAAGAAAGGGATGCATTATACGCCAAAGCCGAGTTCAGCGATGAGGATGGCATCAGGGCATCGGAGCTTGAAGGAGAATTTGCGGAGCTGTACGGCTGGGAAGCAGAATCAGAAGCAGCCGAGTTACTTAACGGCCTTGGTCTTGCCGATGAGCTTCATACAAAATTGATGAAGGATCTGTCCGGAAACGAAAAAGTTAAAGTCCTTCTGGCGCAGGCCCTTTTCGGCAACCCCGATATTCTACTATTGGATGAGCCGACAAACCATCTCGACATTATTTCAATAGGATGGCTGGAAGATTTTCTCGGAAAATTTAAAAACACTGTAATAGTAATTTCGCATGACAGGCATTTTCTTAATCAGGTATGTACACATATTGCCGATATAGATTTCGGGAAAGTTCAGATGTACACCGGCAATTATGATTTCTGGCTCGAGAGCAGCCAGCTCGCCGCAAAACAAGCTAAAGATTCAAACAAGAAGATAGAAGCCAAAAGGGCGGAGCTGCAGGAATTTATTTTTCGCTTCAGTGCTAACGCGTCTAAATCCAAACAGGCAACGTCAAGAAAAAAGCAGCTTGAAAATCTTACTCTTGAAGATATTAAACCCTCATCCCGAAAAATGCCCTATATAGCTTTTAAGCCGGAAAGGGAAGCGGGCAACAACCTGCTTGAGATCAGTAATCTGACGAAGAGTTACGGCGGAGAAATTCTTTTGGATGACGTCACTTTCAAAATTGAAACCGGCGATAAAATTGCGTTCGTAGGGCCGAATGATTTATTGAAAACAACTTTATTTAATATCTTGGCTAATAACGATAAAGCCGATAAAGGCAGTTTTGTCTGGGGCGCAACTACTAAGATTGCTTATTTCCCAAAAGAAAATTCAGAGTTCTTTAACGTCGATCTAAATCTGATCGACTGGCTAAGGCAATATTCAAAGGAAAAAGAGGAAACATACATCAGAGGGTTTCTCGGAAGGATGCTTTTCAGCGGGGAAGAGACATTAAAAAAAGCAAGTGTTCTATCGGGCGGTGAGCGCGTGCGATGCCTTTTTGCTAAGATGATGCTAACAGGCGCTAATGTTTTAATTCTCGATGGACCGACTAATCATCTTGATATGGAAGCAATATCTGCCCTCAATAACAGTCTTATTGATTTTCCCGGGACCATTCTTTTCAGCTCGCATGATCATCAGTTCATTCAGACTATTGCAAACAGGATAATAGAAATTATACCTTCCGGAATAATTGATAAGCGAATGACGTTTGATGAGTATTTACAGGATGAAGGAATTAAGAAGATACATCTTGAAGTATATCACGCAACTGCGATAGATTTATAAACAGCGGATAAATTAATTGTCACGCAGAAGATGATATTGTTAAAATTTATTTTTTGAGCTGCGGTAAAATATTTTGGACCCGTCCGATTTCACCTGTCTCAAGACGGACTTTTATCCCGTGGGGATGATTGGAGGATTTTGTAAGTATATCTTTTACAAAACCCTCTGTAAGTTTTCCGGTACGCTGATCTTCCTTTAATACAATACTTACTTTTACGCCCGGGCTGATGCTTTTTCTAACAATCGATTCCAAAAATTAATTTCTGTCCCTGTTTGTCCAAACCTTACCGGTGCTTCTTTTGCGCGTCTTTTCTCTATGGTCTGCAGGTTTAAAACTTTTTTTAGTCTTGTTCTTTCCAAAATCTTCTTTATTAACCAGTTGTTTTGAATTTTCCCAAACCCATTCAGAAAGGGGAAAAGGATGTTTTTCCACCACGGTTATCGGAGCTGAAATCAGCTTATTAATCTCTCTCAGGTATGCCTTCTCTTCACTGTCGCATAAAGAAAGCGCAATACCGCTCAATCCGGCACGACCGGTTCTTCCGATCCGGTGAATATATGTCTCAGGTATATTCGGGATCTCAAAATTAATTACATGCGAAAGCTCGTCAATATCAATTCCTCTGGCGGCAATATCAGTAGCTACCAGAACCCTTGTCTGTTTTGTCTTAAAGTTATTGAGAGCACGCTGACGGGCATTCTGTGCCTTGTCTCCATGAATTGCTTCAGCGTGGATTTTCGCTTTATTCAGAACTTTCGCTACATTATCTGCGCCGTGTTTTGTACGTGTAAACACCAAAGCGGACTCAATTGAAGGATCTTTCAACAGATGAATCAGCAGAGCTTTCTTGTTTGGTTTTGCGACATAGTAGATGCTCTGTTTGATCGCGTCAACTGTTTTTGTCTCCGGAGTAACTTCTACTTTCACCGGATTTACTAAAATTGTCTTGGCCAGTTTAATTATCTCGGCGGGCATGGTTGCCGAGAAAAACAATGATTGTCTCTTTGCCGGCAATTTTGAAATTATCTTTTTCACATCATTTATAAAACCCATATCAAGCATACGGTCGGCTTCATCAAGGACAAATAGCTTAATATTCTGAAGACTTATGAAGTTTTGATTCATCAGATCAAGCAATCTTCCCGGCGTTGCAATAAGTATATCAACACCTGCCTTTAATTTATCCGTTTGCGCTTTTTGCGGAACGCCCCCGAAGACAACCAGATTGTTCAGACCCGTATGCTGGCCGTACGCGGAGAAGCTCTCGCCAATTTGAATAGCGAGTTCTCTGGTTGGCGTAACTATTAATGACTGAATGGTTCTTCTTTTATCGTTCTGATTTTTTTCGTTATAAAGAATCTGCAGGATTGGCACCGCGAATGCCGCGGTCTTTCCCGTTCCGGTCTGCGCGCAGCCGAGCAGATCCTTTCTTTCAAGTATTACCGGAATTGCCTGTTTCTGGATTGGCGTGGGAATTGTGTAGCCCTCTTCCGCCAGTGCTTTTTGTATCGGTTTTATGAGATTGATTTTCTCGAATGACATATATCATTTTTCCTTTTAAATCTGTCTTTTAATTTTATTGTGTTCTGGATCAGCGGATAGATGATTGAATCTCTTATTAAGAATTGCAAACAACGGTATGTGACTGAAGCATTACAAATAATTACATTGTAAACTTAGTGTAATTATCGGTCATCTCAAAGGTATATGTTAAATTTCGATATGATACACGGAAATCCGGATAACGACCCGCGAACGCAAAATGAATCCATAATCTTAAATCCGCATCATATTATTGCCAGTTTTAATGGTTAAAACTGTTTAATCGAGTTTGTATAAAATAGAATACGGAGTAAAGAACAATGGTTGAGCATTTAACAAAACAAACGTTCCTGGAAAAGATTTTTGATTTCGAAAAGAACAGCGAATGGAAATATGAAGGGAATTTGCCGGGCATGATAGATTTCTGGGCCCCGTGGTGCGGTCCCTGCAAGACGATTGGACCTGTTATTGATGAACTTTCAGATGAATATAAGGGGAAAGTAAATTTTTACAAGATAAACACAGATGTTGAACAGGAACTGGCCGCGGCGTTCGGTATCCGCAGTATTCCTTCTCTGCTTTTTATTCCTGTTAATGGCGCACCGCAGATGGCAATGGGCGCACTGCCAAAAGAGGAACTCAAAAGAATAATAGAAAAGGAATTGCTTGTACCTGGTACAGTTGTAGCGGGATAATTATTCTGTTGACCCTGCTCAATCTCTTTAATACGAGCGGTGAAAAAAAATCCTCCCTGACCGACGGTCTCAGGGAGGATTTAATTAAGTTCATGAAATAAAATTTATTTAAAGCTTCGATCGAATAGTTCTTTTATTGCTTTCTTACCATTTTCTTCAAGGAATCGTGTGCCTGTTCCGACAAAATGAAGATGCTGAATGACCGGCTCTTCACCTTTTTTACACTGTGTCCATTCCGTCTGCTGCCATTGAAACCATGAATCCTTTTTCTGATCGAATACGAAGATGGGTTTGTTGCATAATTTAGCAAATTCTGCTCCCCATCCAGTTCCGCCTTTTACTGTATTGTCCGGAAGTATCTCGCCAACCACATAAATTTCCTGACCGTTGTTGATCTGATACCATATGCTCTGTAAAATTTTTCTGAACGCCGGAGTTTTGCTGAAACTGCGATTCAGTAATTTGGAGATATATTCAAGACTAACGTCGCCGTTTTTTAATTCATCATGGTTCAGCATTCTTATTCCGCGCTGGCGGGTTATCGCATGTCCCTCGAATGTGAAATTCACTTCTTCAATTCCAAGGCGTTCGGCGTTCATTCCAAACTCTGCCTCAGTTCCTATTATGCCCCCGCTAAATAGAATGCAATCTTCTTTGTTCATTTTTATTTCCTCTCGATTAATAAATATCAGGATGTTTCAAACTCATAAAGCCTTTTGTAGATCTGCGGAAAAGCGTCATTGATTCCGGGGATATATACAAAACTACTGATGCAAAGATACACACACTCTTTCAAAAATCATAAGTTATAGAAGACAAAATAAGATGATATAAGATTTCAATGGCCAAAACTTTGAATTAAATCAAATCAACGTGTCAATCTCTCTCCCTCTTAAATAATATTCGTCCGTAAATTCTTTGCGGCGACATTCTAATTATGAAGCTACAACCCATGGGCGAAATGTGAACATTTCCTTGCTGAAGGGCAGTGTTATAAAAATGAAGGGGTTATATAAATTATTCTCGAAAACTAATTTTACCCGCCATGCAGCAGATCAATTTAAGAGGATTTAAATTGATTTAAGGATCTCAACTTTTGACTCGAATTTTATTACTTTTTCATAAAAGTGATCCGGCAGCGGTACTGATTTTTTTATAGCCGGGTCTACGTGGGCAAGCACCCCTGCGCCTTCGGCTACAATAATGCCTGAATCAACATTCTCAATTATGTGTTCAAAGCCAAAACTTGAATTTTTTATATATGCTACTCTGGTGTAAACCCGCAGTCTGTCCTCAAATATTGCAGCTTTCAGGTAATTAATTTCATTTCTGACCATATAAAATGTCGTTCCGTTAAGTCCAATACCTTTTGGCGGAAGAATACCGAGGTCTTTCGCATATCTAATTCTTGCCTGTTCTATATAATTAAAATAAACAGCATTGTTCACGATGTGCATCATATCTACATGGTCGAAGTTTACAACCGCGTCATAAAAATGCTTAAAGTCAGATTTATTTTTAGTGGGCTTCATAGAATTTCAAAAGTATATATTTTGTTATTTAAAATAATTTATAAAAACAGCAGCTGAATGTTAGATATACAGATTAACTGCCCTTTACGCTTCTTACCATTCTCTCTATTTCGTCCCATTGCTCATTTTTAATTGCCTGCAGAATATTGAACTGACCGGCGCCGTTCAACCATTCACCTCCATCGATTGTTACCACTTCACCATTTATAAATGCAGAAAAATCGGAAATCAGATATGCTGCGAGATTGGACAACTCCTGATGTTCACCTACCCGATTTAGCGGAACTTTCTTTTTGAGGTCGAAATTATTTTTAAGATCACCGGGCAGTAATCTATCCCAGGCTCCTTTGGTGGGGAATAGTCCGGGGGCAATTGCGTTAAATCGAATTCCATACTTTGCCCATTCAACGGCGAGAGAACGGGTAATGGCGAGAACTCCCGCTTTAGCCGCAGCAGACGGAACTACAAATGCGGATCCTGTCCATGAATATGTTGTTACAATATTTAACACTGTGGCCTTCTGTTGTTTCTCGATCCAGTGTTTTCCAAATGCAAGTGTGCAATTGTAGGTGCCTTTTAAAACAATGTTAATGACTGCATCAAAAGCTTTGTTGGAAAGCCGTTCGGTGGGACTGATAAAATTTCCGGCGGCGTTATTCACAAGACCGTCTACCCGGCCGAATTTATCAAGAGACTTTTTCAGTAATTCTTCAACCTGTTTGTAATCGGACACGTCGCATTGAACCGGAAAGACTTCGTTTTTAGTTGCTGCAGAAATTTCCAGCGCGGTTTTCTCGAGTACGTCTGATTTGCGGCTTGCGATTAAAACTTTGGCTCCGAGCTCAGAAAAATATTTTCCCATTGCTTTCCCGAGCCCGGTACCGCCGCCCGTAATTAAAATCACTTTTCCATCGAGCGCACCCTCTCTCAGCATAGGCTTTGCGAATTCTTGCTGCTGCATTCATCTCCTTATTCAGTTCGTTTTGTTGTTCTGCTAAAATAGACTTTCTTCAAATAATCTTTGAGGCAAAGATTCCGTTTTTTAAAAACTATTAGAAACAATATTCATTAGCTTCGATTAACCGATCTGCAATGCTTCTTCTTAACTTCGTTGTATTAACAAGATCAAATTTTGTAAACCGTTTTAAACCCAGAGTTAATAGTCTTAACTCATCACCCTCTGCAAATGAAGCAATAGCGTGCTTACCGTACAAATTAATTCTTTCGAGCGAATCACTTACATAAGCTTGTGTCATCTCAATGTATGGCTGAAGTTCCGTTTCGTTTTTCACAGCCGCTAATTTCTGTGTTCTTAGAATTGCGGATTCCGAAGTGAAAACTTCAATCAACATATCCGTTAAGTTCATAATTATTTCCTGTTCATTGGCCAATTTTTGCATAAACTTTTGAACAGCCATGCCGGAGGTCATCAGTATTGCTTTCTTCGCATTTCTGATTGCCTGCAATTCAGCGGCAAGAATACCGGTCGGACCCTCACTGAATTCGGGCACACTCATTAATTCTTTTTGAATAGCCATTGCCGGGCCTAATAGATTGAGTCTTCCTTTCATCGAGCGTTTAATAAGCATATCGACAGTCAGCAACCGATTAATCTCATTAGTGCCCTCAAAGATCCGGTTAATTCTTGAATCGCGGTAACCGCGCGCCGCGGGATATTCTTCAGAATATCCGTATCCGCCAAGGACTTGTACTGTTTCATCAACAACGTAATCTAAAACTTCAGAACCAAAAACCTTCAGCATTGCAGCCTCAATGGCATATTCTTCAGCGGCGCCGATCATTGCCTCGCTGTAGCTTTTTCCACTGTTAAGAAGTTCATGCTCCTTGTCATTAATTAAACCGCTCGTCCGCATTGTTGCAGATTCGGAAACAAAAATTCTGATTGCCTGTTCCGCCAATTTATATTTTATAGCCCCGAAACTTGCAATCGTTTTACCAAACTGCTTCCTCTCATTTGCATATTGAATTGCGACGGATGCAAATCTTTTGGCACCGCCTGTAGTCATTGCGCATAATTTGAAACGCCCGACATTCAATACGTTAAAAGCAATATAATGCCCTTTGCCTATTTCGCCGAGAATGTTTTCCTTGGGCACTTTTACTTTATCCAGGAACAGAGCTCTGGTCGATGAACCTTTTATACCGAGTTTATTTTCTTCCTCACCTCTCGTGAATCCCTCGGAGTTCGTATCAATTATAAAGCAAGTAAATTTATCACCATCCACTTGAGCAAAAGTAATGAGAATATCCGCAAACCCGCCGTTGGTGATCCACATTTTTTGCCCGTTAAGAGTGTAAAATTCTCCATTTTCAGAAAGGACAGCCGTTGCTTTCGCTGAAAGCGCGTCTGATCCTGATGTGGGCTCGGTCAGGCAATAGGCAGATTTCATTTCACCGGTGGCAAGCTTCGGCAGATATTTTGCTTTCTGTTCGTCGTTACCGTAGTAAAGAATTGGAAGAGTCCCGATTCCGGTGTGCGCGGCAAATGAAACACCGAAGGAATAACTTGTTCCTAATTCCATCGCAAGAAAAGTGTTAGTATTGAAATCACCGCCAAGGCCTCCGAATTCTTCCGGAACGGAAGTCCCGAGTAAACCGAGTTCGCCGGCTTTTTCCAGGAGTGACACGGTCAGGCCGGGCTCCTGTTTATCAATAGAATCAAGTTTTGGCCAGATCTCGTTTTTTACGAATTCACCGGCCGTTTCAACCATCATTTTTTGTTCTTCGTTGATTTCTTCCGGGATGAAAACACTTTGAGGATCGCTATCCTTGATTAGAAATTCTCCCCCGAGTAAAATATTTTTTGCCGATTCGTCTGACATAATTAATCCCTCTGATAATTTTTTCTATTTTTAATTAATTCAAAAGTTCAAAAATTCCTGCAACACCCTGGCCGCCTCCAACACAAGCGGTGACCATACCATATTTATTCTTTCTTCTTTGTAATTCATTAAGGATTTGGACTGTTAATTTTGCGCCGGTGCAGCCGAGCGGGTGACCTAATGCTACGGCGCCGCCGTTTACGTTTACAATTTCATCGTTTAATTTCAGTTCGCGAATAACTGTTAATGATTGAACTGCAAAAGCTTCGTTTAACTCGATCAGATCAATATCCTTTAAAGTAAGTCCGGCTTTTTTTAACGCTTTCGGAACTGCCGCGACCGGTCCCACGCCCATTATGCGTGGATCAACACCTGCAACCGAGTAAGAAATCAATTTTGCGATCGGTTTTATATTTAATTCTTTTATCATATCACCGGACATGACGATTACAAATGCGGCTCCATCGGATGTCTGTGAAGAATTCCCCGCGGTAACAGTACCTTTCTCTGCAAAAACAGGTTTTAATTTTGCCAGTGCTTCAAGCGTAGTATCGGCCCGCGGTCCTTCATCAGTATCTACCGTAAATTTTTTGGTTTTCTTTTTATCTCCTTCAATATAAACCTGTTCAACTTCGACAGGAACGATCTGATCTTTGAAGTAACCTTTGTTTATTGCGTTGACAGCTTTTTGGTGCGAGTTAAATGAAAATAAATCCTGCTCTTCCCGGGTGATTTTAAATTGCATCGCAAGTTCCTCCGCCGTTAATCCCATTCCCAGATAATAATTGGGATTATTCTTGGCGATCGTATAGTTGGGCGCAAGTTTCCATCCTGTCATTGGAACGAGAGACATTGATTCAACTCCGCCTGCTATGATGCAATCCATCATACCCGATTCAATACGGGAGAATGCGGTGGCAATGGTTTCAATACCGGACCCGCAAAATCTATTAACCGTTGAACCGGGGATTTCAATGGGAAGAGATAGAAGTGAAATCATTCTTCCGATCTGTAATCCCTGTTCGGCTTCAGGAAAGGCGTTTCCGACAATAACATCATCAACACGTTTAGGATCAAGCTGCGGAACAGATTTCATCAAATGTTTAATTACTGCTGCGCCAAGATCGTCCGGGCGGTAAAAACGGAAACCTCCCTTTTTTGCCTTGCCGACAGCGGAACGAAATCCTGCTACTATAAATGCTTCTCTCATAATAATTCTTCTTATTTTATTATAAAATTCATTACTTATTAATTTCTCAGCGGTTTGCCTGTTGTCAAAATGCTCTGAATCCTTTCCATTGTTTTCTTCTCGGCAATCAAGCTTAGAAAAGCTTCACGTTCTAAATCAAGCAAATATTGTTCGGAAACCAACGATCCTTCCGAAAGATCTCCGCCGCACATTATGTATGCAAGCTTTTCTACAATTTTCGTGTCATGGTCAGTTATAAAATTTCCCAGCCTGAATGAGTGAATGCCCAGCAATAAAGTTGAAAGCGCCGTCCGGCCCAATACTTTAATATCAGTTCTTGGAATCGGTTTAGTATAACCTCTGTCTGACATTTGAATGGCATATTTTTTTGCTTCGCTTATAACACGATTCGGATTGACAGAGTAGCTATCAAGACCTCGTCTGAATATTCCCATATCAAAAGCTTCCTCCGCGGAGGTTGCTACTTTCGCAGTGGCAATGTTCATAAATCTTTTCTGAAGTTCGGGAAGTTCAATTCCGCCTTCAGTATATGTATCTGACGCCCGAAGAGTCATTTCTTTAGTTCCGCCGCCGGCCGGGATAATTCCCACGCCGACCTCAACCAAGCCGATATAAGTTTCCGCCGAGGCATTGACTTTATCAGCATGTAAACAGATTTCACAACCGCCTCCGAGTACTAATGAATGAGGCGCAACGACAACCGGAATATTGGAGTAGCGGACATGCATTGTTGTATTTTGAAATTGACGTACAGCAATATCTATTTCGTCGAATTCCTGTTCTGCGGCAAGCATCAGCATCATAGCCAAATTTGCGCCGGCGGAAAAATGCTGTCCGTTATTCCCAATCACCATTCCTTTAAAGTCTTTTTCGGCAATTTCAATTGATTTGTTTACAGCCTCAAGTATCTCTGAGCCAATAGAATTCATTTTTGTGTGGAATTCAAGATTAACAATACCGTCTCCTATATCATGCAGCGTTGCTCCTGAATTATTCCAGACCGGTTCGTTATTTCTGAAATTTTCCAGAATTATAAAATCACTTTTTCCGGGAATTTCTTTGTAAGAATTGGTGTGAATGTCATAATATTTTTTCCTGCCGTTTTCAGACTTATAGAATGAAGTAGATCCGCCTTCCAGCATTTTTAAAACCCAATCAGCCGGTTTCAAGTTTGCGGCAGTCATTTGCTCAACAATTTTCTTTATGCCCAACGCATCCCATACTTCAAACGGTCCAAGGTCCCAGCCGAAACCGGAACGCATGGCATCGTCAATTTTAAAAAGTTCATCCGAAATTTCAGGAATTCTGTTTGAAGCATATTTAAAAATGTAAAAATTAAGTGAACGTAAAAATTCCGCGGCTTTATCTTTCCCGTTATGCAGTGCCTTTAATCTGTCTTTTAGATTGTCTATCGGCTTGGCTACGCTTACAGATGCCATATTGGATTTAGGACTTGTCTTATATTCAAAAGTAGCGGGATCAAGTTCAAGAATTACTTTTTCACCCTTTTCGTCTTTGGATTTTTTATAAAAACCCTGCTTTGTTTTATCGCCCAGCCAGTTTTTCTCAACAAGATTATTGACATAGTCCGGAATTGCGAAAAGTTCTCTCGCCTCATCTTCAGGACAATCTTTATAAACATTGTTTGCGACTTTGACCAGAGTGTCAATTCCAACCACATCAGCGGTTCTGAATGTAGCAGATTTCGGCTTGCCTGTTAAAGGTCCTGTGAGAGTATCAACTTCTTTTATACTCAAACCTAATTCATCCTTCAGTTTGAACACGGCCATAATGCTGAAAACGCCAATCCTGTTCGCAATAAACGCCGGAGTGTCCTTGCACAAAACCGTTGTCTTGCCCAGAAATAAATCGCCATACCACATCAGGAAATCAATTACATCTTTATCTGTTTTTGGTGTGGGTATAATTTCCAACAGCTGAAGATAACGGGGAGGATTGAAGAAGTGCGTGCCTAAAAAATGCTTTTGAAAATCCTCGGTCCGCCCTTCCAGCATTAAGTGAATTGGAATTCCCGAAGTGTTCGTTGTAATCAGAGATCCGGGTTTGCGGAATTTTTCCACATTTTCAAAAACTTTCTTTTTTATCTCGAGATTTTCAACAACTGCCTCGATAATCCAATCAGCATTGGAAAGCCAATTCATGTTATCTTCAAAATTTCCGGAGGAAATTCTTGAAGCTAAATCATTCCGGTAAATGGGGGATGGTTTAGCTTTCAGAACACTCTGAAGATTTTCGTTTGCGATTCTGTTTCGAACTGCCGGGTCCTGCAAAGAGAGACCCTTCTTCTGCTCGGAATCATTCAATTCCTTTGGAACTATATCCAGCAGATAGACCTTGCACCCTATGTTCGCAAAATGAACGGCGATGCGCGATCCCATGACGCCGGAACCAAGTACTGCAACTTCATTAATTTTTCTTTTCATAATATTTTTCACTTAGTTTTTAATTAGTGGCCCGAATAAATTTTTTCAAGTAATGGAATATTGTTGTTTCTGATGACTTTTCTTTTGAGCTTCAATGTCGGGGTTAATTCCCCTGATTCAACAGTCCAGTCATTATCAACCAGTTCAAATTGTTTAATCTGCTCGATATGGCTGAATCGCTTATTGTAATGAGCAATTTCTTTGCCTATTCTTTCTTTTATGGCATCTGAACGTGTTATTCCCTTATCAAGGTAATCTTTAACACTTTTCTTTTCGCACCATTTTTCAATAAAATCAAATTCAGGTACTATTAATGCAGCGCAGAATTTTTCATTTTCACCGACAACCATAATGTTTCTTATAAACAGAGATTCTTTCATTTTATTTTCAATGGGGAGGGGGGCGATAAATTTACCTCCGGAGGTTTTGAAAATTTCTTTTAGTCTGTCAGTAATTTTTAAATATTTTTCATCAACCATAATTCCGATATCGCCCGTATGAAACCATCCGTCTTCATCAATTGCCTTTTTCGTCGCTTCGGGATTCTTGTAATAGCCCATCATCACATTAGGCCCCTTTGTAAGTATTTCTCCTGAATCAGCAATTTTTATTTCCACATCAGGAATAGGCGTTCCGACTGTACCTATATAGCAATCCTCAAACCGGTTGCAAGTAATCACCGGAGATGTTTCCGTCAGCCCGTAACCTTCTATAATATCAATTCCTGCTGCAGTAAAAATTCTTCCCAATCTTGGCTGCAGAGCCGCGGCTCCGCTTATAATTCCTTTTACTTCTCCGCCGAGAGCTTCCATCCATTTGGAAAAAACTAATTTACGCGCGGCAAATAACCTTGCGTTATAAAATACGTTGTTCCTGCCCTGCGGATGATAGTGATTCGCCAGGTTTACTGCCCACCCGAAAATTGCCTGCTTTGGTTGTTTCAGCTCTCTTCCTTTTGCCATAATCTTGTCATAAATCTTCTCGAGAAGACGTGGCACTGTTGTGAAGTAATTCGGTTTTATTTCTTTAATGTTCTCACCAACCTTATCAATGCATTCCGCATAATAAATTGCAGCTCCGATTTTCATATAAAAATAGACTGCCGTTCTTTCAAAAATGTGACATATCGGGAGGAAACTAATAATACGATGTGAATTATTAATTGGCATAATGCGCTGAATAGAACTTACATCGCTCAAAATATTATCGTGAGAAAGCATCACTCCTTTTTGAACCCCCGTAGTACCGGAAGTGTAAATAATTGTAGCTAAATCATTCGAACGAATATTGTCTTTTAATTGATTAAGTTTTTCTCTAAGCGATTCATCTGCAAGTTCCAGAATTTCTTCCCAATGTTTTATCCCGTCAATTTTATCGAACGTATATATTTCGATCAGTGATTTTACTTTTCGCTTTATTGAATTAATCTTTTGATACAGATCCATGTCAGCAACAAAGACATATTTTACTTCTGCATCGTTCAGAATATATTCATATTCATCGATACTGATATTCGGATAGATGGGAACATCAATGCAGCCGGTCTGTAAAATTCCGAGGTCCACAAAATTCCATTCACTTCTGTTGGGAGAAATTATCGCAAGATTGTTCCCGGGAGTAACGCCAAGCTTAAGCAGTCCAAGGCTAAATTTATCCACAATTGATAGAACCTCTCCTGTGCTAAAATTTATCCAGCGGCCGTCTTTCTTATCGGAGATACAATTTTTTGATGGATATTTTTCGAGTTGGAAAGGAATTATGTCGAAAAGTCTTTTTGGCTCGGTCATAATTACCTCAGATTGGATTGTTGATTTATGATCTATGTATCTTATTTCTATTTGAATATATAACAACAAACCGAACGACGCAAGCGAAATTTCGCTGACAGTGAATATTTTTTTAGTGACCTCGTTAAAAATGTCGTATATTTGATTACAAAAAAGACAACTGTGAAAAATAACGGAAATTACATAAAGCTGATTTTTGGGCTGAAAGTAAAGCAACTCAGGCAGGAAAAACATCTCTCCCTAATTGAACTTGCACGAAAAAGCTCCCTCTCGATCTCTTATCTGAATGAAATTGAAAAGGGTAAAAAATATCCCAAAGCGGAAAAAATTGTTCTGATTGCCAACGCTTTGGATGTAAATTATAATGATCTTATTTCTCTTAAACTTTCCAAAAATCTAACTCCGATAGCTGAATTAATCGATTCGAATATTCTTGAGATGCTGCCGCTGGATCATTACGGTATTGATTTGAATAAATTTATATCTCTTATGTCTGATGCTTCATATCAATTAAGCGCGCTTGTTACAACCGTTATTGAAATGGCCCGCAATACAGAACTGAGCCAGAATAATTTCAGCAGAACTGCGCTGAGGATATTCAAGGAGATAAACGAGAATTATCTGGATGATACCGAACTGGCCGTGGAAAAGTTTATGAATGAATTTCATCTGACTGATCAGGTCCCCGTAAATTCTGAACAGCTGTCCCGGATCCTTTTTCAACAATATAATTATAAGCTGGACGAAAGCAGATTCGCCGACTTTGATGAACTTAAGCAGCTGAGGGGAGTTGTAAAATCTGGGAAACAGCCTGTACTATTTTTGAATCCGCAGCTTAACAATGCCCACAAATTATTTATAATAGGGAAAGAGCTGGCTTACAATTATCTAAACATTTCAAAAAGAAGCTACATTCATTCAAGTCTAAAGCTGGATACATTCGATCATCTTCTTAATAATTATATCGCCTCATATT
Organism: Ignavibacteriae bacterium HGW-Ignavibacteriae-3; assembly: GCA_002839795.1. Lineage (GTDB taxonomy): Bacteria > Bacteroidota > Ignavibacteria > Ignavibacteriales > Melioribacteraceae > Fen-1258. The sequence continues at coordinate 15,773 of PGYS01000033.1, forward strand.
TTTCTGCCGCATTGATTCTGAACAAACACTGCTTCGTCGAGGATATGAACATTTTTTTCTCGCAAAAAAAGTGGGATGATCATTCGCTGATTAATCTTATAGCAAAATATGATGTCACTCCCGAAATGTTCTTTCAGAGACTGACAAATTTTGCGGGCAGGGAATGGGGACTGAAAAAATATTTTTTCTTTCGTTTCAATACTCACGCCGGATCAGACAGATATGAATTGTCAAAGGAAGTCAGATTAAACATAAAACAGTTTCCCGGCGGTTATCAGACTGATGAACATTACTGCCGCCGGTGGGTATCAATCGCGGTATTGAAAAAACTTAAGGAAGAAGTTGATGGTCTGACGGTTAATCGTAAAATGAAATTGGGAATCATTCACTCCAGGTTTCATGAGACGAACGATGAATATATCTCCTTTTCGGTAGCCCAGCAGAACATTCTCAATCCAAATACTTTTACGAGCGTTACCCTCGGTTTCTATTTGGACGAACAATTAAAAAAGACAATTAAATTTTGGAATGATCCCGCAATTCCTTTTAGAATTGTGAATGATACGTGCGAGATGTGCAGCATCCCGGATTGCAAGGAAAGAATCTCCGAACCGCTTTCTTTAGAAAAAATTCATAAATCGCGGGACATAGAAACGGCAATAAATAAACTTTAATATTATACTCTGCATCAAATTTTCAATCCCTCATACTCAGCAATTGTCTTTCTAACTTCTTCCGCAATTTCTTTGGTCGTTTTATTTTTGTAATCAAAATAGACCAGCTTTGTAAAAGAAGCTGCCGCTTTAATCAATTTCTCTCCCTCGCGTACAGCGATTATATGCTCAACATCAACACTTTTAATCCCAAGCTTTGAAATACGAGTATAAACCTCCACGGCATCACCGAGCATAATAGGGCGAATATAATCTATCTCAATTCTGGCAACGACCGCCTCGTAATCAAGGTTTTCCGTTTTGAGAGAAAACAGATCATTGAAATAACTGATCCGGGCTTCTTCCAGATAGGTAAGATAAATTGCATTATTAACATGCCGCATTGCGTCAAGATCTGAAAATCGCACCTCAATTTTAATATTGTGTTTGTAATCTTTTAATTCTTCCATAGCAGTCACTTCAATAAGTGAAAAATTCAGACCGGATCGTTGAGACGTCCCATTCTATGAAAGCTAAAATATAAAACTGTGCGGATGAAGCAAAATATGCCGGCAAAATTACATCATGAATTAGATTCACCGTAGGTTTGCGGAAACAAACTAAAGAAGCAAGTTTAAAAAAAGAGCCCCGAATAAACCGGGGCTCTAATATTCCGGTATGCTTACTGCTTTGTTATTTCATTAAAACCATCTTCCTGGAGATATTTACATTATTTCCCCGGAAGGTATAAATGTAAAGTCCGGTTGTAAGTTTTGAGGCATCGAATTTGAAATTATAATTTCCTCTGGCCAAATTACCATTGACTAATTCCGCAACTTGCTGTCCAAGGCTGTTATATACCTTAAGTGTATAATAACCGGCCTCAGGTAACGCTATACTTATGGTTGTGGTCGGGTTAAACGGATTAGGGTAATTCTGATTCAATTCAAATCCTTCAGGTATATTCTGCCCGGCATTTACAACTGATGATTCCATTTTTTGAGCAATCTGTAAAGATTCGTTTTTGGAATCATCGGCGACCGATGAGGATGGCGAGATAACGGTTCCTCCCGGAATTTCATAAGCTGCGCCGTCATCAACGGCCGTGTCATTTTTATCATGCGGTACCTGAACTTGTAACGATTTATTCCCGACATTTCCGCGGCCATCGCTGACGGCCACATAAATAGTATAGACCCTTCCATTACCGGTTCCTTCTCTTTCTTTTCTCAAATCAACAGATTTGAAATGATTGGCAATCACAATATCATTTAACGTATTGCCGTCGCCGTTGCCTTTTGAATCTTCAACCTCATCGCTTGTAACCTTGGTGATTACATAAGCCGGTGAAGCAACAGCGGCGCAATTATCATAGACCGATAATCCGAAGTCGCTTAATTTAACCGTCTCGTATTTATGGTTCGGCGGCCAAAGCGTTAACAGATTTATTGCCGCGGTTATTACAGGAGGAGTAATATCCTTCACAACAACTGTTTGTGTCTGCTGCACTGAATTCCCGTTGGCATCACTGAACGTCCATGTGATTGTAAAAGTACCCTGTGAAGAGTAAGTAAGAGGATCAGTTGTTGTTCCGGTTACTGCTCCTGAGCAAGCGTCAGTTGCGGTTGGTGCCGTCACTGTCGCGCTGCATTCACCCGTCACTGTGGGGAGTTCTGCAACATCCGGAACCGGCGCGGTTGCATCTGAATTGATTGTAACTATCACGTTATCCGAAGATGTCCCACCATTGCCGTCATTTACTGTTAGTGTGAATGTATGCGTACCGGGAGCTAAAATTCCTGTTTCAAATGATGCAGCGGTTGATACGACAGTTGATTCAGTTGTCCAGCTGTATGTTAATTGATCATTATCTGCATCTGTTCCGCTTCCGTTCAAGGTAACTTTACTTCCGGCAGTCGAGGCGCAGTTGATTGTCTGATCAACACCGGCATTGGCTGCCGGTGCAGTATTACTAAAAGTCGAAGGTTGCAGTGTAGGTTCTTCATTCGAAAACATGGTCATGTCAATTCTATAGTTTAAACCAACCCAGCCGCCAAAATCCTGCAATCTGATTGTTATCTCATTCAGACCGGGTTGAAGTGCCTGTGCGATTACCTGATCGCCGGCCGCGCCTGAAGATTCCCCGTCGAATTGAGAAATAAAAACTCCGTTAATCGAAAGCCATGCGCGATTATCTGCCTTGATAACAAATGTCATGCGGGGTTCGGAATAATCTGCAGGTACATTGAAACGAATTCTGTAGTCTGTAGTCGAATTCAGCCCGACAAAAGGACTTGGATCGAAATTTACCCAGGAGTTTGTACCTGCCGCAAAACCCCATGGATGCCATCCGGTTAAATAAGCAGGCTGCCAAGTAAGTCCGCCGTCGCGTGAGGCTTCCGTGTAAGGATCGATTTGACCCTGAACGCCTGAGCCGCCTAAAATTGTGAGTGTTTGTAAAGTACACGCCGCCGGTGAAGTAGCTACACCGGGGACCCATGCCGTACCCCCAACATTAACGATTGTTCCTGTATAACCACCGACGCTGCTTGAAACCGTATTTCCTCCGTTTTCATCAAACGGGAAGTAAGCTACTAACCCGGTTGAACTGCACATAGTATTGTGGTTCATATTATCGGCGATTTCGGATTGAGTACGTGCAACATTCCAAATTCTCAGCTCATCAATATCACCATTCATCATATTGCATTTACAGCCGAGCGGATCTTGTCTGGCAATATTCATAGGACCGGTATCGGAAGCTAACGGACCCAGGGCAGTATGTGTGCTTAATAAATTTCCATTAAGATAAAAATTAACTCCATTCGGTCCCGTTTTGAAAGATACGGCTACATGAGCCCACTGATTTATTGGCAGCGATCCGCCGCTATAGATCCATTGTCCCCAGCTTCTACTGTATAATCCAAGTGCCGGTTGCCCGTTTGGATGAGTCTCGAACAGAAAATTGTAATTACCCTTATCGATAATTGTGTTATTTGCATTATCATCCAAATAGATCCAGGCTTCAATAGTCATACTGCTGGTTAATCTTAAAGCGGGTGCATCAGATACCTCAATATAGGAATTGCCATTCATGCTCAAGGAACTTCCCTGAGCAGAAACTGTTCTGGTTCCGAGAACCATCATGGTAATCAGAAACATCAGTGAAAATGAATATAATGAACCGAATAATCCCCATCTATTTTTTTGTAACGTGTTTCTCATTGTGTTACTCCCTATTTATGAAAGAATTGGTGTTGGTTAATAATAAATTGAAAGTCATAATCGCTATTAAGTGATTATCTTTTTTTCTGCTGAAGTAAGTATTTTTTTACATCCAATAAGTTATCTTTAAGAAAATATTTTTCAGCGCCGGCATTTTTTGCTTCGCCCTTTAATTCCTTATCACCGTAATTCGAGACTATCAATACCTTCGCATCCGGAAATTTTTTAATTAGATTTTTGGTTGCATCAATTCCGCTCATCTCAGGCATACTGATATCCATCAAAACATAATCAGGATATTCTTTGGAATACATTTCCAGAACCATCCCGCCTCTGTCGCATTCAAAAACAGAATCGTCAGGCTCAGCTACTAAAGAGCATATCAGCTTCCTCATTTCTGCGTTATCATCCACTATCAGTAATTTCATATGATCAATTTCATTTGAATTCAGACTCAAGGTATGATTATATTCGGGTGAATGATAGAGTGGAACCACTCTAACTTAATGAGTGAAGCCACACTTTGGGAGAGCTGAAGAAATATTGAGCTATTACTCTCGGACGTAAATGGCTACGTGATAATCGAGATATGAATCGATTCAAATTATCATGAGGGTAACGGATATTCAGTTTTTGATGCATCAAAAAAAAATATTGAAATGATATTGAGCTACGGTGTGGGGGCATAGAGGATAATGAAATCTTAGAGGAGTCTGAACTAACAAGCAAATTTTTGACTACGGAAAAAAACGGATCTAAACGAATTTATTTTTACTAATTAAATTGCAGACATGCGCAATACTCATTTTGCCTTACTGTATTATTGCGGCAGGGATGTCAATTATGGCATTCGATTCCGGTTACTCATCGGAGGCAGTAATCTTTGTATTAACAGCCTGGGCTTTTTTGCCGGTATGTTTAATCTTTTCAATCCTCGCGTGGATATACTATAAAAAAGAAAAATATAAATTATCACTAATCCTGATGGCCGTTCCTCTTCTATACGTTTTGTTTTATGCACTTATACTTTCTCTACCCGCGTTGTTTTAAATGAAGAATTCAATACTTAAGTTTGGTCAGATAATAAACTATGTCGGCCTGTTTTCCATCCACAATAGGAATAAGATCCACGGAGAAATCATCCGAGGAACTTATCTCAAATTCAATATCCTCCTCTCCCGCAGCCGATAGAACCAGATTAGTGTAACCTTCACTGTCTTCAACCAGACGCCAGGTTCCGGATTCTATTATGTCTCTCTCTTCCATTATTGAGTAAGTATTGTTCTCCTTGAAAGTAATTTCTGAAATATATTCTCCATCATCCATTTCCCAGACTCCTTTCAGAATATTTTTCATTTCCAAATCTACTTCTCCGGAGCGAGGCGCGCCCTCTTCAAACAAATCAATTTCTTTTGAATTCACTTTCGCGAGTTCATAATTGCCTTCAGTTAGTTCATAGCCGACTTCCTCCTTACCGCTTTCAAAATAAATAGTGCATTCCTTATTAATTTCGGCGGAACCGTTAGATGCTATCTGTTTTTCGGAAGTATTTTTTTCAGACCAGTTCATTTCATCGGTATTATAATCAATGAATAGCGAAACAGGTTTTCCGGTTTTGTTAATTATTCTGATTTGAACTTTGGAAGGGACAGCGGCAATAACCGGTGCAGGCTGTTTGTCAGTTAACTGTGAAGGACTTTCGATCCCCGATTTAGATACCGGTTGTGAATACATCTTGGGCGTCTGACTTTTTATCCCTTCCTCCGCCAACTGAGATCTCTGCTGAGCGGACATGCTGTTGAACATTTGTACAACTTTCTTTTTTGAAAACTCAAAATTTTCTTTCCAGTTTTCCTTTGGATTTTTAATTAGCGACTCTTTGAAAAAGTAGTGAGTAAAATATCCTCCGAGCGCGTTATCGGACCAGGCATATTCTCCTTCGGATGAGGCGGAGATACTCATGAATCCGGAATAATCTTCAAAAAGTTTTTTGTATGCTGCGTCATTTTTCCCCTCTTTGGCGCCTTTTGTATTGTGCAGACTCCTCATTACAGCTACACCATCGATATCATTGCTGCACGCATCTGTTATAAATATGCTGAATTTATTAGGTTTTCGGGAGATCATTTCCTCTGCTCTTTTGCGGTAAAGAAATTCACCGTCAGAACACACAACAAAGGTTCCGTCCTTATCCATACCCCCGTGCCCGCTGAAATAGACGAATATTATATCATCCTTTGTGGAGCTAATCTTGTTAAGAGCATTTGTTACGTCGGAGAGTTTTGTCTTTCCCCCTTTAAGTGTGATCTTTTCTATTGTATAAAGATTCCTGTTTTCGAGCAACGCAAGAAACTGGGATATTGTGCTGTAATCATTTCTTACAGAAGCAGCAATGTTATTTGATTCGGCGTCTTCGTATTTATCTACAATAATCAACACTGCAATTATCTTGGTCTTCGCTGATATAAGATTCAGATTTACAATAAACAGACATATCAATAGCATAAATAAAAAATGAAATTTATTAAGTATGGTTTTATCTTCTATTATATTTTTCATCTACTGCTCCCGCACGGTTAACCATATTATTTGTAATTAAATAAAAATATTTACCTTCCAATAACTGAAGCGAATTTATACTAAAAGTTTTACTGCATCCTGAACATCAGTCGTGAAATAAAATCTGCTTTATTGTTGGAAAATGAGATAGTCGGGTTTTTATCACAACTGCCCCAGATCCGTAAATCCGATGGTCTTTCAGATTTTCTTCCAGTAACCGGTTATTTGAAAAAACCATATTCTTCAAGGTCAAGATTTCCCATGTCATTCATCCAGCCTTTCAGCCGGATACCGATCAACTTTGAATTGTAATAATAATATCCGTCAATAACTTTTGCTGATTGTTTCAGAGATAATTTTAAAATGAAATTTTCGTTGATGATGAAGGAACAGGATCCGGTGATGTTTTTATTCTAAAAAAAGGATAATTAATGAACAAAGTTAATATTTCATAAATTTTCCATTCAATTGCAAGATTAATTTAGAGAGTAAGAAGCTGAAGATAACCGTTAAGCTGGAGTGTTCTTCTTCTTACTAAATCCATTTTATCGTTAAGTCTCATAGGAATATACATCGTCCCTTGCAGTATGTCATAGATTGAATCTATGGTCTTAAATTCAAGATCCCTGAACGCGATCCATTCTATCTGAGCTCTTTTAAGAACAGATTTTCCATTTTCGGATAACTTGGACATCAGCTTTTTATAAACAATGTTCAGTTCCTTGTCCCATGCCTCGTATGCTTTTTGTGTGCACTCAAGCATGTCTCTTGTTGTAAAATTTTCTTCATTTGAAAGGCAGTTATCAAGCATTAAATCAATCGGATGTTTCTCCGGTGTTTCCTGCGCGAATGAAGTAACCCGGAAAAAAGTTGCAAATAATAATATGCAGAACAATTTCATTTTACAGATTCTCTAAAAAAGTATTAGCGCTTATTTATATTTATTAATTACTGTCACCCGGAGATCTTGGAACCATCGCTATTATTCTTTCGGCCAATCTTGAGAACGGCAAGCTTTGCAGATAAACTGTTCCAGTTCCTCTTAAGGTTGCTAGGAATAGTCCCTCTCCACCTAAAAACATTGTTTTCAAATTTCCAGCGCGTTCAATATCATATTCCAATCCCGAAGTAAAGGCCACAAGACAACCGGTATCCACTCTTAATGTTTCGCCATTCAGTTCTCGGCGCACTATAGTTCCTCCGGCGTGAAGGAACACGAGACCGTCGCCATTTAATTTTTCAAGAATAAATCCCTCCCCGCCGAAAAAACCAGCACCAAGTTTTTTGGTAAATGCTACGCTAATAGATGTGCCAAGAGCGGCGCACAGGAATGATTCCTTTTGGCAAAGAATTTCATTTCCAAACTCATTAAGATTGAGAGAAATAATTTTACCGGGGTATGGAGCCGCAAAAGAAACTTTCCTTTTCTTACCTCCGGAATTGGAAAAATGAGTCAGAAAAATCGATTGCCCGGCAAGTGCTCTTTTACCGGCGTCCAAAACCTTGCCGAAAAAACCCTTGTCCTGAGATGCCCCGTCACCGAACTTTGCCTCAAAAATAAGATCGTCTTCCATATAACACATAGCCCCCGCTTCGGCCACAACTGTTTCACCCGGGTCAAGTTCAATTTCAACCAGTTGAAGATCATCTCCAATTATTTCGTAATCAATTTTGTGTGAGATCATAAGCAGCCTCATTTTATTATTACGGAATATTACAACATCTATAAGTATTTAATGGAAGAAAAAGTTCAAAAAAAAGGCTTGATTCCCAAGCCCTTTTTAGTGTAAAGTGAATAATGCGCAATACCAAAAATCTTAATCGAATGTTGCAGTAGCTTTTGAACCATCCCAATGTAAAGTAACGGTAACCCACTTGCATAAATCGATGCTGCTCCACTGAATTGCGTTTCCATCTGCGTCATCAATTTTTAGATCCCACAAGCAGACATCTTCAATCGGATGAAAGGAAACATCTGTTTCATCGCCATCCATGAAAACATCTTTGCCAAGAATATCCTCTCCCCAGGTATCAGAATCGTGCTGGGTAATATAAACATGATGTATTGTGACTCCTGTTTTATTCACGAGAGTAAAATCCTGCACCTGGGCGAAAGTACTCATGGAAACAAAAAAGATCAGCGCGGCTGATAGTAATAAAAACTGTTTTTTCATAAAACCTCCGGAGTGTTAATTTATTGAATTATTTAAGACTGTTTGTACTATTATAATCAACAGTGCAAAAAAGGTATTCAAATCATTAGAAAATGTATAGAGTGGAACCACTCTATTTTGAAGTAAAAATCTTCGTTTTCAGCCGTTTTTTAAAGGGCGTGTTTGTTTTCATAGGCGAATTTAAGAAGGCTGTACGATCCGCTCAATTTTAGTTTTTCACAAATTTTATATCTGTAGTTTTCCACTGTTTTAGGACTCAAATAAAGTTCTTCAGCAATTTCCTTTGTGGATTTCGATTCAGCAATCAGTTTAAGCATTTTAATTTCTTTTTCTGAAAGTTCTTTGAAACACGGTTTAAGATTAGCCGCGGTTTTTTTCTTATCATTTAATTTAGAAATTAAAGAAGGACTAACATAATTTCGTCCATTGTGTGCCAATCGTACTGCGTGGACAATATCCAGAGCAGCGCATTCTTTTAGTATATATGCTTTTACGTCAAGATCCATAGCTTCATTTAATATCTCCTCATCGTCGAACATTGTAAGCAGTACAATTTCTATCTTCTCTTTCGCAAGGCGTAATTCTTTAACAACTTCAAGGCCTGTTAAAAACGGCATATTAATATCAAGAACAGCTACGTCGGGCTTGTACTTAAGAATCATTTCTAAAGCCTCTTTCCCGTTAGAGGCTTCTCCAACAATCTGAAGATTGTTTTCAATTTCCAACGCTTGACGTACTCCGCCCCGGAACATCGGATGGTCATCTGCAATTACAACCTTTAAATTCTCCACTTCATGAGTTCCTTCTTAATGGAATCGTAAGTTTAATTTCAGTACCTCTATTTAGACTTGAAATTATTTCATAGATCCAGTTGAATAAATGTGCCCGTTTTTCCATTCCATAAAGTCCGAATCCACGGCCATAGTTTTCACTTTTCCGTATAGCCTGCAAATTCATTCCTCTCCCGTTATCTTTTATCCTTACATTTAAGTAGTCCGGGAAAATTTTAATTTCTAAAGACGCCTTTGTTGCACCTGAATGTTTGATGATATTATTAAAACTTTCCTGTACCATTCTAAATAGATTGATCTCGGCTTTTGAGTCCAGGATATTTTGCAGGTCGTCAACTTCAGCGCTTATACTAATTCCGGAGGAATCATTTATCTGTTTTGTAAGCGATCTAATGGTTTTAGTAATCCCCAGCTGATCAAGCAGATGAGGGCGAAGGTTATGGGAGATGGAGCGAACTTCCTGAATAGTCTGAGAAACCAGTTCCGAAGTTTCCTCCAAACTTTTCCCTTCAATTTGATCTTGCTGCTGTTTTACGAGCAATGAGTTTTTAATAACCAATAAATTCTGACCAAGACTATCATGGAGTTCATTTGCGATACGCTGCCGCTCAAGCTCTTCAGTTTCTATTAATTGACGCGAGAATGCCTCCTGTGCCCGGTGATGTCTTTCAGCGGCTTTCAACTTCTTGAGAATAAAAGATCCGATAGTGAAAACAATAATTACGAAAATACCGGAGCGGAACCACCATGTAATCCAGAAAGGAGGCGAAATAAAAATACCAATCGAAGCGCCTTTATCATTCCAAACACCGTCATCGTTAGATCCTCTAACTTTAAGCGTATAAGACCCCGGATCAATATTGGTAAATGTAACGTCTCTCCTGGAGCCGATTTTAATCCAATCTTTATTGAAGCCCTCAAGTTTATATGCATACTGGTTTTTACCGGAATTAATATAATTTAACGCGGCAAATGAAATTGTGAAAATATTGTCTTTATATGAGAGATTGATATTGTCGCGATAAGCAATTCCGTTTTCTTCAATCGGAAAGCCGGTGGGATCATCGGTATTGAATCTCGTAATTTTATCGATAACGACCGGAGGTATAAAGGAATTATCTTTAAAATTATCCGGATTATAAATTACAAAGCCGTTTGCTCCGCCGGCAAACATCTCACCGTTCTTGTTTCTAAAATTAGCCCAGATGCGGAAATCATTTACCGGCATTCCGTTTCCGCTGTCATAGTATTTGGTTTCATTCGTAAGAGTATTAAATCTGATCAATGCTTTCTCGGACATGAACCAGAGCCGGTTATGATTATCCTCCATTATTCCGATTACACGAAATTGGGGAAAAACTCCGTTGCGGTGAAGATCGGTGAATAAGCCGGTGCTTCTATCCAGTTTATTCAGTCCGCCGGGTGTTCCAATCCACAAACCGCCTCTTGAATCCTCAAATATTGCATGGACGGTATTATGATTAATGCTCCGGATGTTTTTATT
>PGYS01000173.1 GCA_002839795.1 Ignavibacteriae bacterium HGW-Ignavibacteriae-3
GGTCCCAACGGAGAAGTCTACTTAACATGGGCGGGACCTCTCGGAATTATGTTTGATAAATCAACCGATGGCGGTGTTTCTTTCGGGTTTGATAAAAAGGTTGCCGGTCTTCATGCCGGCTGGAATTTTTACGATGAGTCGTTAAGAAAGGCAACAGTACCAGGTATTTACAGGGTTAACGGATTCCCGGTAACCGGCTGCGATATAAGCAATTCACCTTACCGGGGTAATGTTTATGTAAACTGGTCGGATCAGGTTGACGGGGATACGGATATTTATTTTGCCAAATCAACGAACGGAGGAAACACCTGGAGCACTCCTAAAAAAGTTAATAATGATCTTCTCAGACGCCATCAATTTTTTAATTGGATGAATGTGGACCCGAAAACCGGAAAAATTTATATAATTTTTTATGACCGCCGGGATAACCAGGATGCCAACAGCCTGCAGACCAGTGTTTACATTGCCAGATCAACTGACGGAGGAGAGACTTTCCATAATTACAAGATATCGGAATCACCGTTTTCGCCGAATGCTGATATTTTCTTTGGAGACTATATAAATATCAGCGCCTATGATGGAAAGATCCATCCCATATGGATGAGACTCGACGGAAACACAATGAGTTTATGGACTGCCCCGATCAATGATTCACAACTTACGGAGGTTAAAGAGAACCCGGAGCAGATTATAACTTCTTATAATTTATTCCAGAACTATCCGAATCCGTTTAATCTGTCCACTATAATAAATTATCAGATTCCGGAAGAAACATTCGTACGTCTTAAAGTCTATGATCTATTGGGAAAAGAAATTGCTACTCTGGTTAATGAAAACAAGAAGTCCGGTTCCTATAATGTAATCTTCAATCCGGTAAACCTGAACAGCGGACTTTATTTATACCGTCTCGAGGCAGCGGCAAATTCCGGAACCGCAAAAGAATTTACATATTCAAAAAAAATGATCCTTGTGAAATAATCAACCCGTCAATAATTCTGACAGAATGGAATTGATATAACTTGGTATTAACTAAAACTGAAACAGCGCTTAAGAATAAGTTAAATTATCACTATAATTATTTTGATTCGTCACAGATAGCGCCGGACCCGCTTGAATATCCGCACCGTTATAAAAATCCACTCGATATTGAAATATCCGCTTTTATTGCGTCTGTCTTTGCATTCGGGAGCGTAAAGCAAATCAATTATACACTCGGCAAAATTCATCTTCTGATGAAGGATGAGCCCTATAATTTTATTAAAAAGTACAGATATAGAGAGGGGCTTGCATATTTTGACGGCATGAAGCACAGATTTTATACAAATAAAGATATCGCAAGATTATTTTTCGCTATTAATAAAATTTATTTGAATTACGGGTCAATCAAATATTTATTTCTGCTCTATTATTTTGAAAAAGATGAAAATCTCAAAAATGCGATCTCCTTTTTCTCAAAAAACTTTATTGAAATTATTTCTGAAAAGGGAAATGTCTCTAATGGAATTAAATTTATGATTCCTGACCCGCTTAAGGGCAGCGCCTGCAAAAGAATGAATCTATTTCTGCGCTGGATGGTCAGAAAGGATGATCTCGATTTTGGTTTATGGAATGAGATACCCCCTTCAAAACTTGTTATTCCCGTCGATACCCACGTTGCCCAAATATGCAAAAAATTAAAGCTGACCGGCCGGAAAAGCGTATCGTGGAAAATGGCGGAAGAGATTACGGGACGATTAAAGAAATTTGACGTGGATGACCCGGTTAAATATGATTTTGCAATCTGCCACATCGGAATGCGAAAATTAATTTTCTGATATTTATTGTGCCGGTTCGAAAATCCCAAAATAATTGTGTGTTTCTTTGATATAAAAAGGTTGCTCTGCTTTGGTTACATCTTTATATTAGCCGATGCGTTATCAAACTGTTAGTAACTCACAAAAAATAATCTCACCACTTACAGGAGAAAATTATGGCGGAACAAACGAAACACGTTCCATTTGTGTCCTCAGAAACAAATATGGCAGAATTTACGGTTCGGGCCCTTCTGATCGGCCTCGTTCTTGCGGTTGTTCTGGGCGCCGCTAATGCATATTTAGGATTAAAAGCCGGAATGACAATAGCCGCCACCTATCCCGCCGCGGTTATCGGCATGGCGTTAATCAAATTACTTAAAGGTACTGTTCTTGAAGAAAACTTTACGAGGACAGTCGGTTCAATAGGTGAATCAATTGCAGCGGGTGCCATATTCACTTTGCCGGCATTCTTCATTGCAGGAATTTGGGATCCTTTTTTTACTCCGGGAAACTACATGATTTCTGCGGCGATTATGGCTGCGGGCGGTGTTCTTGGAATCATGTTTGTTGCATTACTGAGAAGAGTAATGGTTGAGGATGTTGAACTGCCATTTCCTGAATCTGTTGCCGCCGCGGAAATTCACAAAGCCGGACGACAGGGTGGAGGGGGCTCTAAATTCTTATTCGGCGCAATGGGAATTGGTGCCGTAATTCAATCTTTAGGTACTTTCAAATTGTTTTCTACTTCCTGGACCAGTTTAGTTACTCTGGGTAAAGGCCATATATTATTCAGATCACCCGATGTGAGCCCTGCATATATGGGCGTTGGTTATATTATCGGGCCAAAACTCGCTGCATTAAACTTTAGCGGCGGCGTATTGGCGTGGGGCTTATTAACTCCTCTTGTTGCCTTCTTTGCGTTCGGAGCAACTTTACCGGATGCGGCAATGTGGGCAAAGATTTTTGGATCTGATATTAGCATGCCTGAAAATCTTGATTGGGCAACTACCTTGGTTCAAGTATGGAAAAGTATAGTTAGGCCAATTGCTATAGGCGGCATGCTGGTAGGAGCCGGCTTCACTTTATGGAAAATGCGAAAAAGTTTAATGACCGGTATTGCTCGTTCTGTTGGCGACGTAAAAAAAGCCGCTAAAGGACTTGATTTAGAAACCGCACGTACGGATAAGGATATTAACTTTAAATGGGTTATGATTGGTATTCTTGGTACCGCAGTAGCTACTTTTTTCATTTATAATTATTTTGCTCAAAATGCCGTTGCAGCTTTAGTAGCTACATTTGTCATGATAATTGCAGGTTTCTTCTTTGCCGCTGTTTCAGGTTATCTTGTAGGTATTATTGGTTCAAGCAACAATCCGATTAGCGGACTTACACTGTCCACACTCGTTGTTGCAGCGCTGCTGATGGTTGCTCTTGGTATGGAAGGAGTTCAGGGCATAGCTGCCGTATTAGGCGTGGCCGCAGTTGTTTGCGTAGCCGCTGCAGTTGCAGGTGAAATGCTTCAAGACTTAAAAGCGGGACATATTCTCGGTGGAACACCCTGGAAAATGCAAGTTGGCGATATAATTGGCGTAATAGTTTCTTCGGCTATTATGTTTATTCCCCTTTTAGTTTTGCACGAGGGCGATATTAAAATGGGCGGATCCGGTTTTGGCGGTGATGCTTTACCCGCTCCTCAGGCAAGTTTAATGGCTATTCTTTCAACAGGAATAGTTTCAGGGCAAATGGAATGGATTCTCATTTTTACAGGCATGTTAATGGGTGTCGGATTTATTATGATGAACGTTAAAAGTCCCATGCTCGTTAGTGTTGGTATGTACCTTCCTTTAGGAACAACTTTTGCGATTTTTGTCGGCGGACTCATCAAGGGTATTGTTGAAAGAGTTAACGAAAAGAGGAAGTTTAACGATGCACAAAAATCCAGAGTTGAAAATAACGGAGTGCTTATTGCAGCGGGTTTGATTGCAGGTGAAGCTTTGATAGGTTTGTTGTTTGCAGGATTTGCATTCTTTGAGCTGGATCTGTATCAGATTTTTGCAGAACCGACTTTTATAATAAGTCTTGTTGTATTAGCCTTTATTGGCTGTCTGCTTGTTATGGTTCCGATAAAAAATGCCGGTAATCCAAACGATCCTGCTCCTCCTCAAGTATCTATGTAATTTAAATAATGTCCCGGCTTAATCGCCGGGACTTATTATTTCAAAAAGGAATTCTATGCGGTTAAGTTTTTCCGAACGAAGAAAAATATTAAAAGGCGCAAACTATTTAGAATTAACACCGTTACGAATAAAAAGCGAAGAAGTAAACGAAGAAAATCTTGTCAATATTGTTATTCCAAAATTTGCAAATAAATTTGCTGCTAAATTTATTGTTCCGAAATTAAAATCACCGGTGATTAAAATAAAGCTTGATGAGTTGGGCTCTGCCGTATGGTTATTGATTGACGGTAAAAGAAGTGTTGCCCAGATTGCGCGGCTGCTCACCGAAAAATTTGGAGATAAAATTGAGCCCGTTAATGAGAGATTACCTAAATATTTAACAGGACTTTATGAACAGCAGTTTATTACATTCCAAGAAATAAATAAAGGAGATTAACGATGGGAGAAGTATTAGGCGGGCTGAAACCCGAATTGCTATGGAATCATTTTGAAGAGATGTGCAGAATTCCGCATCCTTCGAGACATGAAGCGAAAATTGCAGATTATGTAATGTCAGTCGCTAAAAAAAATAATCTTGAATCATCGCGCGATGAATTCGGAAATATTATCATACGTAAACCCGCAACACCGGGTAAGGAAAATTTAACTCCGGTTGTAATGCAGGGACACCTGGATATGGTTCCGGAAAAAAATTCCGATGTGGTTCATGATTTCGAAAAGGATCCGATCAAATGCTATGTTGATGGTGATTGGGTTAAAGCTAAAGGCACTACTCTTGGCAGTGATAACGGAATCGGAGTTGCGGCCGCTCTCGCAGTCATGGAATCAAAAGACCTTGAACACGGGCCGGTTGAAGCACTTTTTACACTTGATGAAGAAACAGGTCTATTCGGCGCGCAGGCGTTGAAACCCGGATTTGTGAACGGAAAGATCCTTCTGAACCTCGATTCGGAAGAAGATGGT
>PGYS01000174.1 GCA_002839795.1 Ignavibacteriae bacterium HGW-Ignavibacteriae-3
CACCATCGACGGAGGCCAGTTTGAAGCGTATATACCAGTCCTGAATCGAGCGGAGTGTCCCAAGGTCGTACTCATTACTTTCAACTGTGTACCAGTAAACATGACCAACACCTGTCCCATCCGGACCCAATGTCGGAACCACGCCACCCGGAAGTTGGGCCTGGATTGTGTTCATCCGTTCCAGGACACGGGTTCGGGCAAAATAGGTATCAACCCCGTCTTCAAAAATTACAAATACAAAGGACATACCGAACATTGAGTTGGCGCGAACTGCTTTTACATGAGGCAATCCCTGCAGACCGGATACGATCGGGTAAGTAACCTGATCTTCCACAATCTGCGGTGACCTTCCCATCCATTCGGTAAAAATGATTACTTGGTTTTCTGACAGATCAGGTATGGCGTCTACGGGTAAATTTACAACACTATAAATCCCGAATCCGATTATTACCAGATAAATAAGGATAACAATAAATCTGTTATTTGCGGACCAGTCAATAATTTTTTCTATCATAGCATTTCTCTTTAGAATATTGATTTTCTCCGTGATCCCGGTTTAACTTTAATCAATTTCAAACGGGAAAAATTCACAGAAAGTAAATAATGTGCAATCGTCTTCAGTGAAGAATTGTTTTCTTTTATAGAAGATTGGTATTAAAGAATCAAATGAGAAATGTGGAGACTAAAAGAAAAATGGGAGGGCCATGCTCCTTTTCATATCTCTGCTTTAGATGGAAGTTTAACGAATTGCATTCAAGATCAATATTTGGAAATAAAATAGCAAAGTTGTTCGCCTTTTGCAATTCAAAACTTTTCTGAATTGTATAATCTCTGTTATCTTGAGACATAGTGTGAATACAATCGCATTTAGAAAAGGTATTTTCATCAATACCTGCAGGAGATTCGCAACTCATAGGTGAAACTTCGTTCATCATTTCGCAGCAGGAATGGCTCATTCTCTCGCTCTTGGCATCTTTGCAGCAATTGGCTGAATTGATATGTGATGCAAATCCGCTCAAAGAGAACACTAACTGCAGCAATAAACCGATAAGTGCGATTTTCTTTGATATTTTTTTATACGATCTAATATTTATGCCTTTTCTAATGCGAATGTAAAATAAAGATTTTTTTGCTTAATAAAAAAAACTTATTTTTGAAACCGGTTATTCGACAATAACTTTTCTGAATAGTTCCAATTAAAGAGGATATTATGAAATTAAAACCAGTTTACGTATACCTTGGCGTTTTTATATTATTTATTGCCGCAGTAGTTTACTTTTCCAGCACCACAAAAAATTCCAACAAATCGGTAGATATAAATTCACAAGCTCAAATGCCCGATGATGATATACACGGAAAAATGAAATCACAGGGTAACGGCGATATGCCTTCGAGAGAAAATCTGATGGCAGGTGCAGTTGAAAAAATAAATAATCTTAAATCAGATTATGAAAAAAATCCAAACGATACTCTTAAAATACGTTCCTATGCTGACGTTTTAATCGCACATAAACCTGAAGAAGCGCTTAAGCTTTATGAAAAAATTCTTAAAGTAGACCCAAAGCGTATCGACATTCTTCTGCAGATGACATATATGACGTTTAATCAGGGTGATGTGAAAAAGGCCGAAGAATTTAATAATCGGGCTTTGACCTTAGACCCTAATAATCTTATCGCAAGATTTAACACGGCCGGACTGGCCCAAGCGAATGGCGATGAGAAAAAAGCAAAGTTGATCTGGAAAGAACTTGCTGCCAAAAATTCCGATACCGAAGTAGGACGTATTGCTTCAGAACTCCTCAAGCAGATGGATATAGCCGCTTCAGCAAAGTCGAAGTAATCTCACGCAATTACAAATCATGCCCGTCATTTATTTTTCTGACGGGCTTTTTTATTGGTAATGATCCGCGTTATTAATTTATTTGGAATTTCTTCGAAGTATTTATTCTCTATCAAAATATCTTTCGGAGGATTTTTCCAAATCTGATCCGAGGATTCCTTCCGTTGAGTAAATCTAATTCTTCCGGTGTACTTAGATGGGTCCGCGGCAATATAAAACGGTTTACCGAAATAATGGGCAAGAACAGCCAATTCCAAACTTCCGACCTTATTAACCGCATTATTATTTTTTAAAATCTGATCCGCACCCGTTAGTACACAATCACAATTAACAAGATAACCTGAGGCCATTGCTTCCGTGATCAGCCGGACATTAATATTTTCCCTGGCAAGATTTTTAGCCGTTTGTCTTCCTTCGAACTTCGGGCGTGATTCACAAACGATGATATAAAGATTCTGAATTTTGGAAAGTCTTTTGATTATTTCAAAAACTGTCCTGCTGTTTGAGATAGTAAGAATAAATTTTTTATCAGTTAAACAGGGCAGGGCATTATTGAAGATATTATCGAATAATTTTTCCGACTTCAGATCGAAATTCTTGAAGTACTTTTCTGTTAATTTAGTAGTGCCAAGCAGCGGACTAAGATCATGCAGGTAATTCTGAATATTGGGGAATGTGCCAAGATGATGCGCGAGGTATTTTATTGCATCCTTTGATTTTTGACGGTCCCTAAAGTTTTTCCGAAAATATAAATTAATCAGCCCGAGCAGTTCAGTGCTGCCTGAAATTTTATCGTTAACAATTTTCTTCAGACTCTCGTCAGAAATAAAATTCATCCGATTATCAACTGCTTTTATACACGAACCCTTTAATTGGCTCCCTCAACGTCAGAACCGGGCAGGGGGCTTTTCTTACAACTTTTTCCGCCGTACTTCCAAATAGTAAGTGTTCAACACCTGTATGCCCATGAGTCGCAAGAATTATCAGATCGATATCTTTTTCCTTTGCCGCTTCAATTATTTCGACAAAAGGTTTTCCTGTCCTTATCATCGTCTCTACAATCAGATCCGAATTGATGGATTTTGCAAGGTTTTTTAACTCTTCCTCTGCGCGCGTATGAAGATCTATATCCGTTGAAGGTATTGCAATTTGTCCCATGCTGAAATCTGCGGGATAAATCATCGGTTCCACTACGTACACTAAAAATAATTTCGCCTTGAAATCCCTTGCAAATTGGACAGCATATTTTAGAGCGTTTTTCGAGTAATCGGAGAAATCAATCGGAGCTAAAATATTTTGAATCATTTTAGTTAAGTCCATTTATCCTCCTTTACTTATTTTTTGTTTTATGATAGAGAGCAAAGTAATCCTGATTCAAATTTCTCAGCCTTGTAGCAACAATTGTAGAAAATCCTTTGAGAATATTTACGCCTTCTTTCGGGTGGGATTCTACAAATTCATCTAAATCCGGCCGGAAAATTACCGCGAGCTGTGATTCCTTTAATGCGAGTGCAGATGCTGAACGTCTCGCTCCGTCAATCAGGGCAAGCTCACCGAAAAAATCTCCCCGGCTGAGTAATGCAAGGTCGAACCTGTCTCCGTTTTCATCCTGGGTGATTAAGACTTCTCCTTTTATAATGATATATAAGGCGATACCGGGATCATTCTGAAAGAAAATATATTCATTCGCCGCATACAATCTATTGTGTACTATCTTTGTTAACAGCTTAATAAATTTTGAGTTGAAGGTTTGGAAAGGTGGCATTGAAATCAGCACTTCTTCAAGTTCGCTGTTTTCAGTCGGTGACTTAAACAGGTTTGTCCAGAAACTGCTCTTAGAAATCACTGTAGTATTGTTATCCATTATCTCCTCTCAGCTAAAAATTCCGGATTCAGCAACACGCCATATCTTCTGACATGGAAATTTATTTTCGTATAAAGCGCGGCCGATTATTACAGAATCAATATACTCGGAGGCCTCATGCTGCAATTTAATCAAATCCTTAAAACCTCCAATACCCCCTGAATGTGTAACCTTAGTTTCCGCGGCATCGGCTATATTTTTAGAAAGTTCAATATTCGGACCGGTCAGCATTCCATTGGTTGAAACATCAGTCACAACGATTCTCTTTGCGCCGCATGATTTAAGAAACTCAGCGTATTGAATTGCTTTTAAATGAGTACGCTGTTGCCGACCTCTTGTTACTACCTCTTCATTTACAACATCGATTGCGGCAACTACTTTATTGGGTGAGAACTCGTCAAGTATCTTTATGAATTCACGTGGGTTTTCGAATGCCATCGATCCGATTACGACACGGGCGACACCTAGTTCAAAAGCCTCACTTGCATCTTCAAAACTTCTTATTCCTCCGCCCAGTTCAACCGGAATTATAACGGAATCGCAGATATTTTTTATAAGTCCAAAATTTGATTTAGAATGTTCATGGCTTGAATCAAAATCCACTACATGAATGCACTTTGCATTTTCGGCTCTCCAAATCATTGCCATTTCGACAGGATCATTCCCGTAATCAAGACTCCCGACTTCCGGAATGCCCTGGACTACACGGACGGTTTTGCCGTTCTGTATATCAATTGAGGGAATGATAAGTATCTTGCCCATGTGAATGACCGGTAAACTAATTATTTGTTATTATTTTTGAGTGCGGATGTAAAATAATCAAATAGGGGGTAAAAGAAAATGCGAAACAGTATCTTAGTACCGGTTAAGGATGATTTTATGCGGCGTAAGTTTTTAATTGTTCATAAAGTGTTATTGCGGTATCGAAATCGAATCTTGATCTCATTAGAAAGCTGTCATCTCTGTCTTTAGCTCTTGGCGGTTCCGGTTCCCATTCCAGATTGGAATTCAGAACCAGGTTTTTCTCGCTGTCGATTATTGCCCATTTAGCAGTCCCGCCTTTGTTAGATTTCATTATTAAATGAATCTTTCCGTCAAGTGCGAATTTTAGAGCCTTATCGAACCAATTTGCTTTTTCTTCCACAGACATACTTCATAAATTAATTATTATTGAATTCTGTTTTATTATCGTAAAAAAGCTCTTAAGGTTTAAGACTGAAAATAAGCGT
>PGYS01000175.1 GCA_002839795.1 Ignavibacteriae bacterium HGW-Ignavibacteriae-3
TCTGAGATTGAATTAAGATTACCTTTTTTGCCGAATCGACATTGTTAAAAAATTTACCAAAGCCGTTTTCTATAAATTTTTGATTAAGATCCAGATCTTCAAGAGGATACTGAATCGTCAGATAAACGAGCTCGTATTTTTTATCCTCGATGATTGAGACAGTCTTTACTTCAACATTTCTTTTTAATAGTGTTCCCCGGTAATATGAAACGGCTTCCTTCGCGGTCTCTGCAAAGTAAGGATTCGAATTGCTCAGCTGAGGCGCATCAACTCCGGCCAGTTTTACTAACCGCCCGTCTTCCAGTTCAAAGAGGTTGCTGTCGACTATTTTTACAATTTTTGATGATTGACATTCAAGAGTATTAACGGTACAGAGAAATAATAAGGCTAATATTAATCTCAATTTATCCCCAACCAAAATTAAATTCTTATCGTGCTTAAATCTAAATTAAAACAATCTGAAAATCCGGAATTTGTTTTTCAATAAGTAAGTATGGCTGTTACGGGAAAATGATCTGACGGAAATTTCCCGTAGAAACTGGTCCTTACAATTTCAGATTGAAACGTTGAGAATTCTCCGGAAGTGAAAACAAAATCGATTTTGTCGCCTGAAGTTTCTCCCCTGAAGAAATTGAATGTCCCTTCGCCGGATTTTTTGGGATGAATAGTTCTGTAAGAATCAATTAATCCGTTGTTGAGGATTGTTTTAATAGCATTGCTCGTATCCCCGCAATTAAAATCTCCGGTGAGTATCACAGGCAACTTTTTCATGTTGATCTTATTGATAAGAAGTTCAGTACTTTTTTCGCGTGACGGTTGGGATTCATGATCCAGATGCACATTGAAGGTATAAAATTTTTTATCTGAATTCTTATCGTTAAATAGAGCCCACGAGCAAATCCGCGTGATGTTATTTCCCCAGTTCTTTGAGCCGGCCTCTTCCGGTGTCTCTGAGAACCAGAATGTACCTGCGGAGTCCAGTCCGAACCTGTCCTTCAGATAAAAAATACAGGAATATTCGCCTGCATTTTTCCCGTCATCACGGCCGACGCCTGTGGAATTGTATTCCGGCATCTGGCTCAGCATCTCATCTAGTTGAAATTTTAGTGCTTCCTGCAAACCAAGAATATCCGGTTTAAAGTTCTTGATTGTACTAACAACATTATCTTTTCTGAATTGCCAGCTGTTTTCACCGTC
Organism: Ignavibacteriae bacterium HGW-Ignavibacteriae-3; assembly: GCA_002839795.1. GTDB lineage: Bacteria > Bacteroidota > Ignavibacteria > Ignavibacteriales > Melioribacteraceae > Fen-1258. The sequence goes on from PGYS01000175.1 coordinate 1,198, forward strand.
ATTCGCCGTGCCGTACCTTATGTTAAAAGTCATTACTCTTAGGTCTTCCGTTGGTTGTGCGGCCAATGGGATAAAGGTAAGAGAGCTGAGAAAGAAAATATAAATCAGGAAAACGACAGCCCTCCGAAATAACATTTGAACAAATTTTGATGAAAAGATGTTGTTCATAAAAATATCCTTACTTATTTGTAACTTTAATTCAAAGATATCATTTCTCAATTAAATATTAAGCAGACGTATGAAAATAGGTAAATATACATTGCACGTATTAGAGACCGGTTCTTTTGCTTTGGACGGCGGAGCGATGTTCGGAATTATTCCTAAACCCCTTTGGAGCAAGTCTAATCCGGCGGATGAAATGAATCGTGTCTCGCTTAATGCGAGAAATTTATTGCTTGTCAGCGATTCCAGAAAAATATTGATCGACACCGGAATCGGAAGTGGTTGGGATGAGAAATTCGCAAAAATTTACAGATTGGACCAGAGCAATAACACAGCGCAAAGTTCATTGGAAAGGATTGGGATAAATTCCGATGATATCACCGATGTGCTTCTGACACATCTTCATTTTGATCATACCGGAGGATCAACAATTTTTCAGGATGGAAAGTGGATACCTGCGTACCCCAACGCCAAATATTATATACAGAAAAGACATTTTGAGTGGGCAATTAATCCGTCAGAACGCGACAAAGGAAGTTTCATTCAGGACCGTTTTGTCCCCGTGCACAATGAAGGATTATTCCATTTTATAGATGGCGACGTTCCGTTTGATGATGAGATCGATTTTATAACAATCAACGGACATACTTTTTTTCAACAGATGATAAAGATCCATGATAGTTCAAATACAATACTCTATTGCGGCGATCTGTTCCCGTTCACGTCTCATATCCCGATTCCGTACGTGATGGGTTATGATCTGCAGCCGTTAATCACCGTGCAGGAAAAGAAGAAGATACTTCCGAGGGCAGTCGAGGAAAAATGGAAACTTTTTTTTGAGCATGATCCGAAAGTGATAATGGCAACTGTAGCTGAGTCGCCAAAAGGATTTACAATTGATAAAGTTTTTACTGAGTTGCCCTGATGAATGAACTTGACGGATTTTATAAAGTTTGCAGATATGCTGACCTTCAGGAAAAAATAGGGAAGCGGTTTTTTGTTAATGATGTAGATATAGCAGTATTCAAAGTTGATGGAAAAGTCTATGCGTTGAATAATATGTGCATTCATCAAAAGGCAGCAATAATTTATGACGGTTTTATTGAGGAGGGAAAAGTTACATGTCCTGCCCACGGCTGGCAGTTTGACCTTCAGACGGGAAGAGTGCCGAATGGAATTAAAGGATTGGATCCGTATGAAGTTAAAATTGTTGATAATGAAATCTATATAAAAGTATATCCCCGAAAATTGAGATGGTGAGTGAAAAAGAAGGAAGTCACGCCGGGCCGAAACACTGAGCGGAATCGAGGTGCAATATTGGTGAAGGAAAGAAAGATGTGCAATCTTGATACTTGAAACTCTTTAAAATGAATATTACAAACCAAATAGTAATTGAAAAAGCAAAAGAACTCGGTTTCGATCTCGTAGGATTTACACCGGCTACTGTTCTGCTGAGTGAAACCGGTCATTTAAAAGAATGGCTCTTGAACGGTTACCAGGCTTCTATGGAGTATATGTCGCGAAATCTGGAAAAACGTCTTGATGTGAAGAATATTCTGCCGAATGCGGAAAGTGTAATCTCTCTGGCGATGAATTATTATACTCCTCATAATCACATGATTGAACCGGGTCGTTTTGGAAAAGTATCGCGCTATGCCTGGGGAAAGGATTATCACCTGGTAATCTGGGAAAAACTTGAGCTGTTGGAAGATGAATTAAAAAAGGTTGACCCTGGATTTGAGTGCAAGACATATGTGGATACTGGACCTGTCATGGATAAAGCATGGGCTGTTCGCGCCGGAATAGGATGGCAGGGCAAACATTCTAATGTTATTTCCAGAGAAATCGGCAGCTGGTTCTTTATTGCTACGGTTATAACAAACTACCCTTTCGATTATAACGAGTCGATACAAGATTACTGCGGTTCCTGCACGGCTTGTATTGATGCCTGCCCCACGAAGGCAATTGTGAGTGATTACCTGGTTGACTCGAATAAATGTATTTCATTTTTAACGATTGAAAACAAGGATGAAATCCCGGTTAAATTCAAGGATCAATTCGACGGATGGATCTTTGGCTGTGATGTCTGTCAGGATGTTTGTCCCTGGAATGAAAAATTCTCCATTGTTTCCAGACTAAAGGAATTTGAACCGGCCGGGAATAAAGAATTGGAATTGGATGAGGTAATGAATATGTCCGGCGGGATTTTCAATAAACGGTTTGAAACAAGTCCCATTAAAAGAGCTAAAATAGCAGGACTGAAACGGAATGGAAATTTTTTGAAGTGAAAGCCGGAGCCGGACAGTTATTTATATGAAAGAATCCAATTTAAAGTATTCTCATCTAATCCATTATTAAATCTCGTATCGTTTAGGTAATTTTGTTCAGTAAAATATTCGGAGCTAAATAAATGTCTGATAATCATCACAAAGTAATTATAATCGGATCAGGACCTGCCGGATTAACGGCGGCGCTTTACGCATCGCGCGCAAATCTTAATCCCATTGTTTTCGAGGGAATGCAGCCTGGCGGTCAGTTAACAATAACGACTGAAGTTGAAAATTTCCCGGGTTTCGAACATGGCATACAAGGCCCTGAGTTAATGGATGTAATGCGCAAACAAGTTCAGAGGTTCGGTGCTAAATGTTTTTTCAAAAATGTAACTGAAGTTGATTTTTCTGTCCGTCCGTTTGTTGTGAAAACGGAAAATGAGGTTCATACTTCCGACTCAGTTATTATTTCAACCGGTGCTTCCGCTAAACTTCTCAATATAGAAAGTGAAAAGAAATTTATGGGTTATGGCGTTTCCGCCTGTGCCACATGTGACGGATTCTTTTTCAAAGGATTGAAAATAATTGTCGTAGGAGGAGGAGATACCGCTTTTGAAGAGGCAACTTATCTTACAAAATTTGCTTCCGAAGTGACTCTTGTCCACCGCCGTGACGAATTCCGTGCCTCCAAAATTATGGTTGAACGGGCTCAGAAAAATCCTAAAATTAAATTCATTACTAATGCTGTCGTTCAGGAAATTTTGGGTAAAGAGGAGAACGGGAAGAAATTCGTAACCGGTGCCCTTCTCAAAAGTACAAAAGACGGTAAAACCTGGGAAGTTCCGGTTGACGGTATTTTTATGGCCATCGGTCATAAACCCAATACATCATTATTTAAGGGAATGCTGGATATGGATGAGACCGGATACCTGTTGGTGAAACCCGGAACAACAAAAACCAATATCGAAGGTGTTTTTGCCGCGGGAGATGTGGCGGATAAAACTTACCGTCAGGCAATTACAGCTGCCGGAACCGGCTGTATGGCCGCAATCGATGCCCAGCACTGGCTGGAAGAAAATGAACTTGCTTAATAAAAAGGCCGGAATAACCGGCCTTTTTGGTTTTTGTAATTTAATGATGTTCTTATTTTGGAATATCCTTGTTCTCCTGCTTCTTGGCGATTAAGTGGGCAGCAACCGCTCCAACACCCAATCCTAAGAAAGCGAACCAGACT
>PGYS01000176.1 GCA_002839795.1 Ignavibacteriae bacterium HGW-Ignavibacteriae-3
GCCCGCCGCAAGTTCCGCACATCACTTCAATCCTATCCATGCCAAAACTGAAATCATCCTTGGTGATAATATTTTTATTGCTCATCACATCATAAAAGCTCGGCCAGCCGCAGTCGCTGTCGAATTTTGTTTCTGAACTGAAAAGTTCGGCACCGCAGGCGGCGCATTTATAAACTCCCTTATCATTTGTATTCCAATACTCACCGGTAAACGGGCGTTCAGTTCCCTTTTCCCTAAGAATGTTGTATTGAGCGGGAGTCAATATTTCTTTCCATTCTTTATCTGTCTTCTGAATTTTAGCAGACATCTCTTTTCCTTTCATCTGATTTGGATTTGTACTCTCTTGCGCGCAGGAAGTTGTGATAGAGATTACTACAACTACAGCCGTTAGAAAAAATTTATTTTTCATGATCTTCCTTTCATTAAGCTTTACCGCTAATAAAGACGGAGAAGAAAGAATTTCCTTACACAGGATCAGGACTGAAAATTTATTTCAGCTTCCTCATATATTCTTCAGTCTCTTCAATTGAATTGAAATAACCTATCCTTACGCGGTACCAAGTTACACCCCTCACTAACCCTTCCGCAAGGAAAGAATTATGCCCCATCCTTTTATAGCGATTCACTTCACTTTCGGCCTTGGATCGGTTCTGCCATGAGGAAATCTGGAAGGAATATTTCGCGCCATGTTTGAAAATTGTGCTCTTAGGATTAGTTTCCATTTCAGATCCGGAATCAGGAGTTTTGCTTTCAGAACGGTTCTGCGATTTTACCTCCGGCGGTTCTGATGTTTCCTTTCTTTGAGTCTGTAATTGAATCGCAGAATTTTCGACAGAATCTTTCTTCTCCAGGTACATTCGAACTCGGTCATTTGCTTCAGATGTATCCTGAACTTGAGATTCCGGATTTTCAGCTTTAGAGACTTTGTTTAAATCAGAAGTTAAGGGCTGTTCTTTCTTTTTAATTTCTTTCGGGAAGCTCTTCTCCTCAATTGGAGAAAGACCGCTGTCCAGATATTCAACGCATTTATTGAAAACGGCGGTCATAGTCAAATTACCTTCAATCATTATGGAGAATGTTTCGCCGCCAGACGAAAATCCCGGTAGTGAAGTTTCACCCAGTATCTTGAGATTCTTATCGTAGTAGAGGGTTCCTATTAAACTATATTTTTTGGTAACCGCGTTGAAAAGCAGCTGAGATTTGATGCTGACCGTCTCTTTATTGATGGAAGCGATCTTCTGCGGTTTTTTATAATTGATTAAAACCAAAACCGAAATCTGGTTCTCAAACTGCTTAATACTTGATGTGTCAATATAAACGGTCTCTTCCGCGGACTCCAATACTTTATCGTATTTTGGCCCCGCTACCTGGGCAGCCAGCTTTAATGTAAAAAAAGAAATTACTGCACCCAGGATAAAAATATTTTTATTCATCTTTTCTTCAATTTTGTTTTCTTTATGCCTCAATTTAGTTAAAAAATTAATTTGTTAGAAAAAATGTTGCCGTTTCGGAAAATCATTTAGGAGATTTCTTGACAAAAATACTTTGATGTGCTATTTTCACGACAACTTTTTTGAAAGGTTATGCTCACTGAATTCGGTAAAATTTTAATTTTTATGATGCTTGCAGCTAGCTTCGTGGTAGTTGTTTTTATCATATCAAAACTTCTAAGTCCTAATCGTCCCACTAAAGAAAAATATTTAACCTATGAATGCGGAGAAAATCCTCAGGGATCTCCCTGGGTTAAGTTTAATATTCGGTTTTATGTTATCGCCCTGATATTTTTGATTTTTGACGTCGAAGTAGTTCTTCTATTTCCATGGGCAGTTACATATAAAGAATATGGTTTTTACGGTCTCGCTGTTGGATTGATTTTCTTGCTGGTCCTTGGTCTTGGAATGGCTTACGAATGGAGAAAAGGTGATCTGGAATGGGCACGTCCACAGCCGAAAGCTCCAAAATTAGATGAGATACTTAACTCTAAATCCTAAACCGGAAAGAGAAATAGCAAATGGGTTTATTAGATAAAGAATTTTCCGATGGCAATATTGTGATTGCCAGAGCTGAAGATTTAATGAATTGGGCGCGACTTTCATCTATTTGGCAGTTAGGATTCGGATTAGCATGCTGCGCAATTGAAATGATGGCTACTTCAGCTTCTCATTACGATTTTGACCGATTCGGCGTTATTCCCCGCAATACACCGCGCCAGGCTGACGCAATAATAATCTCCGGAACCGTGACACTCAAGATGGCTACACGCATTAAACGATTATACGAACAGATGCCCGATCCGAAATATATTATCTCAATGGGAAGCTGTGCAAACTGCGGCGGTCCTTATTGGGAGCATGGATATCATGTTCTTAAGGGAATCGATCGCGTGATCCCGGTTGATGTTTATGTGCCCGGATGCCCCCCCAGACCGGAGGCTTTGCTCGAAGGATTGCTGAAGCTCCAGGATAAAATCCGTAATGAATCAATTAGAAAGAAAATAGCATGAAAAATCCTGAAGAAATCTACGAATTATTGAAAAAAGAATTTAATGAGACTATTTTCGGCCTTGATAAAGACACCCCGGTTGAAAATATTATTTCGGTTGATCCGATGAATATTCATAAAATCGGAGCATTCCTTAAAGATAATGAGGAACTGAAATTCGACAGCCTTATGGTCCTCTCCGGTGTGGATGATGCCAATGGGACCAAGGTTAAAGATGAAGATGGGACAGAAGTCATAACTGGTGGAACTTTAAGCGTTTACTACCATTTACATTCGACAGTATTAAAGCATAAAATTACTATAAAAACGTCAGCTCCGAGAGAAAATCCCGAAGTTGAATCTGTTTATGATGTATGGAGAACATCAGACTGGCATGAGCGGGAGGCTTTCGATATGTTCGGGATCATATTCAAAAATCATCCAGATTTGACAAGAATATTAATGCCCTACGATTGGGATGCCGGTTATCCATTAAGAAAAGATTATAAGAATCCTGAATTTTATCAGGGGATGAAAGTCCCGTACTGATATAGTTGAATTTTATCTAAAGACTAAATACTCATTACTAAATACTAAGAAAAGATGGCTCTCAAAACTGAATCAATGATATTAAATATGGGTCCCCAGCACCCTTCAACACACGGTGTATTACGGCTGGAATTAGAGATCGAGGGTGAGCTTATTTTAAGTGTAAAACCTCACATCGGTTATCTTCATAGATGTTTTGAGAAGCACGCCGAAGCAATGACCTATCCACAGGTTATTCCCTATACCGACCGGCTCGATTATCTTGCAGCAATGGGCAATAACTTCGGATACGTTGTGGCTGCAGAAAGATTAATGGGCATCCAAGTTCCGGAACGTGTTGAATATATCCGAGTAATAATGGCAGAGCTTCAGAGAATCGCTTCGCATCTGGTTGCCATTGCAACAAACGGGGCTGATATCGGCGCCCTAACTCCATTCCTCTATTTATTCCGCGACCGTGAATATATTTTAACTCTTTTCGAGATGACCTGCGGCGCAAGAATGCTTTATAATTACATGTGGATTGGAGGCTTATCTCACGATATTCATCCTGATTTTGTTAGAAAGACAAAAGAATTTATTAATCATTTCCGTCCGACCGTCGTTGAACTGAATAATCTGCTCACATTCAATAAAATTTTTATTGAGAGAACAGCAAACATCGGAGTTCTTCCAGTAGATACGGCTATAAATATCGGAGCAAGCGGGCCTGTTCTTCGCGGAAGCGGACTAGCATTTGATGTTAGAAGAGAAGATCCTTATTCCATTTATGATAAACTTGAGTTTGACATACCGGTCGGCCAGGGAATGGTAGGAACTGTAGGCGACTGCTGGGACCGTTATTACGTCCGTGTTCTTGAGATGGAACAAAGTTTACGAATAATAGAACAACTTATAGATAGTATTCCCGACGGCGATGTTCAATCAGCAATTCCGAAAAGAATAAAACCGCCGAAAGGCACCGTGTACGGACGAGTTGAAAATCCGCGCGGCGAGTTAGGATATTTTATAATCAGCGATGGCAACCTTAATCCGTTCAGAGTAAAAGTTCGCGCGCCTTCTTTTGTAAATCTTGAACTCATGGGAGAATTGTGCAAAGGTCATTTAGTCGCGGACGTTATTGCGATTCTCGGAAGCCTGGATATTGTATTAGGAGAAATAGATAGATAATGTATCAATTCCTCTTTGACCTTATAGGTAATGAAATAATTGCCGGACTGCTGGTTGCAGTCGTGCCGCTTACAGTGATTCTTGTTTTTGCTCTCTTCGGAATCTGGCTTGAGAGAAAAGTTTCTGCCCACATGCAGGATAGATTAGGCCCAATGCGTACCGGATGGCACGGCTGGCTTCAGACTGTGGCTGATTTAATGAAAATGCTTCAGAAGGAAGATATTGTTGCTCACGACGCAGACAAGACTCTTTACAACATTGCACCCGTGCTGGTATTCACAGGAAGTTTTGCTGCATATGCAGTTATTCCCTTCTCAAGTAAATTGCTTGGCAGCGAAGTTGAGATCGGAATTTTTTATGTTCTGGCCATTTCAAGCATGGTGGTTGCCGGAATATTAATGGCCGGCTGGTCAGCAAATAATAAGTATTCGCTTTTAGGAGCTATGCGGGCCGCTGCTCAAATTGTAAGTTATGAAATCCCAACGGCGCTGATTGTTCTCTCAATGATAATGCTTACAGGAACTCTAAGCCTTGAGACAATGAGCCAGATGCAGACATC
>PGYS01000034.1 GCA_002839795.1 Ignavibacteriae bacterium HGW-Ignavibacteriae-3
TTATTGTAGTTTGTTAATAGTGTTGAAAAATCGGAAGCGGTAGAGACATCTATCTTATGTGAAGTTGCGCCGGCCGAACTACTCCAGTTTGCCGTAAATCTGGTTGAGAAAATATTTGTCGCCGCCAGCGCAATCGGAGCGGCCAGCGCAGTACTGATTGAAATCGAATTGGAATTTGTACTGGTTCCGTAACTGTTTGCGGCGCGAACACGGTAAAAATAAGTTGTAACCGGATCAAGAGATGAAATGCTTAAAGAAATAACATTCCCTACGTCTCTGTTGTTATGGCCCGCAATAAATGTTGAAAAGTCGGAAGCCGTTGAAACATCCAATAAATATTTAGTGGCCCCGGTCGAACTTTCCCAGGTCGCCGTAAAAGAAGTTGGCGTGATACTGCTTGCCGCTGTAGCTGTCGGAGATGAAATAAGCTCAAATGAAATAGTATTCGAATTAGAACTCGTTTCAGTGACGTTTGAAGCTCTTACTCTGTAAAAATAAGTAATTCCGATAGTCGAGACTGAAACGGAATGAGTTGTCACATTTCCAACATCTAAATTATTGTAGCCGGCAACAAAAGTCGTAAAATCAGAAACAGTTGAAACATCCAGCATGTATGTGGTAGCGCCGGAAGAAGCACCCCAGTTCGCTGAAAATCCGCTTGGAGTACCTCTGGAAGCATTAGAAGCGACGGGCGCGAACAAAACAACGAGTGGTTGATTTGATTGCGAAATTGTAAAAGCACGATTTGAACCGGCAGTAAGGGATGTTAGTGAAACGGTCATAGACCTTGACGATGCATCGGCGGGCGAACCCAATGAACTTGAATTGGGAAGGCTGGCAAAGTTGTCTGTTGATTGACAAGTCTGCATTGAAGTGAGTGTCTTAGAATTATCATCATCGGAATTCCACGTCAAAGTTAAGCTTCTTGCTGCCGTTAGAGCGTTTGCTGGGGTGATTGACCAGATTCTGTTTATGCCTGTGTTTCCATTCAATGTTGCGTGTGAACCGGTAACCCGGGTGACGCTAACTGACCCGAGATTTTCCGCTGCTGAACCTAAAGTAAATCCAATACCGCCGAAGGCTGAACCCGAACCGCTGCCGACTGACCTGGTTGTAGCTAAATTGCCAATTACGTATCTGCCGGCTAGTTCACCAATAAGAGTCGCGCTGCTGCCGAGCGTTAATGTGCTTGATCCGGTTGTCAGATTTCCATTTGTAAGAGTAATAGTGCCATTTAGCGTAATACCGGAATTGAGCGTTAGACCATTGGAGTTATTCAATGTAACATTTGCATTTGATCCAAATGTTAAAGTTCCAGAGTTCGTTATTGATTGCGCAGTAGCGCCCGCAAACGTAATTGTATTTGCCGAAGCGGGATTAAAGGTCAAAGTTTGTCCGGATGCAACAGTGATGTTCCCATTTATTGTAATACCGCCCGTTAAATTTAAATTAAGAACTCCGTTTGAAATAGTAAGATTGTCAATCGATAATGCAGACGAACCAGTTGCGCTTTGGGAAAAACCGGCATAGTTAACTTCAAAATTTGCATATGTTCTTCCTGAAAAAGAAGGAGCTGCATTTTGAGAGAATTTATAAGTGCTTCCGGATTGAAAAATTACTTTACTGCTTGGAGATGATAATGCGAACGGATTTGACCCGGCCTGCTGAATAAAAGTTGATCCGCTTGCAAATACAATTGCACTTGCCGTACCTGTGTTTGTAAAAATATTTCCAGTACACCCCGTTCCCTGTGTGAGTGTTGAGCCATTATTGAAAGTTATTGCCGAAGCATCTGAAGCATTTAGCTTATGAGCTGCACTTGTGAAGGACATTGTTCCGCCAATGCTTCCAGTCGTCCCGGAGGAAAGTGTAATTGTCAAAACATTTGAACCATTTATATTTAACGCTGAACCGGATAGAACTTCTAAGTCAGCACCGGCCCCGCCTGCGATTGTTAATGTATTTGAAGCGGAAGCTTGCAGGCTAACTGTTGTGTTTCCGGATATTTTTAATTGCGCGATGGATTCAGAAGGAACATTTGTAACCGTTACTGTGCCGCCGCCGCTAAATTCCAAAATGTCTGATGTACTTGTAGTAGATCGTGTCGGAGTCCAATTTGTTGAAGTCGAATAAGAACCTGTTCCGGCAGTATTCCAAACATATGTAAGGGTGGATGTTGTCTGACTGCCTGTGCCGGGCGAAGCGGTTAAGTAATTTTGTGAGGACCCTGAACCAACATTATACTCATAAACTGCAAAATAATAAATTGTTCCACTTCCCAAGCCTGTTACCGTAACCGTACTCCCCGTGCCGTCGTAAACAATTATGTTTCCGCTTCCCTGATCTGTGGCGGAAGAAAAATTACTATTTACGCCGCTCGATGCGGCTCCGTCCGAGGGGGTGTACGAGATAGCGCTGCCGCTGCGTGCCACTACGATTCTATTGCTTCCATTGCCGCCGGAAAAATTTAGAACTAAAGATGTTCCTGTAACAGTTCCGAAAGTGATGGCGGATTGTGTCGCAGGCTCCGCGGCTAACGCGGTTCCGGATACAGTAATATCTTTTTGGGTTGCACCGGTGCTTGTATTTGTGATTGTTCCGGAGTGACTTCCATCCGCACTCGAAGGCGAAAAGCGTACATAAATTGTTGTTGTAGCAACTGTTCCGCCTGATAGTGTTAAAGTTATACTGCTGCTATAACCGGACCCGCTTGTTTTGGTAATTTGAAAATTTGACGGGGCTGTAATTACTATATCATTTGTTAGATTCGCGCCTGAAACAGTATAGCTGGACTCCGACGAGTTAGAACCGCTGACGATGCCGCCAAAATCAGCCAGTGAAGAAATTGAAGTTGTAATTGCAGGAGAGCCTGCCGCGGAAGTTGCCTGCGAGTTAGGATTATTGGTCGCCGTACTTGTAAGATAGATAGTGCCTGCACCAGATCCGTTATATTCATAAACCTGAACATAATAAGTTGTACTTGCAGATAAATTAGTAAGAGTTACAGAATTTGATGACCCGTTATAAACACAGTAATATCCCGAAACACCTAATTGAGTTCCTTTACTACTCCAGTCCGAACTAGCGGTATAGGTTGAACCGTCAGATGGATTGGTAATTGCCCCGCTACCCTCTTTAACAAAAACTACTCTGTTTGTTCCATCTCCATTTGTCCAATTGATTGTTGTTTGATTTGAACTAACACCGGAGAAGTTAATTGATAAAGCTTGAGTAGATGGCGATGAAATCGCAGCACCAACTGTTCCTCCAATTGCCAGGCCATTTGTACCCGAGGAAGCGGAATTGAAACCCCAACCCCCGGTCGTTGTTTGACCGCTTGCGTAATATCGTAATGTGATTGTTGTACCAGCCGCAACATTTTGCAATGAAGAAACACCAGATAAATCGATTTGAGTCATCGTTAAAGATGTTGTGGTTACTGGTGACCCAATAAGTGTAAAACTGGTTCCATCTAAGCTATATGCAAACTGAGATGTTACACCGGGCGAGGCATAAAAAGTTGCCGTACCTGCAAATCTTGCGTCAATGGTAGAAAGGGAAACTTTATATCCTGTTGTCGCAGTGAGAGTTATTTGAAAATAATCTGTATTCGCAGTTGATATGCCGTTGTTTTGAAAGCCTGTTGTTCGCCACGAATTTGCACCAGTGCTCCATCCGGCAGTGGCACCTCTAGTAATCTGATTTGCGTTCGATGCACTCACAAGGTTTGCATTAAAAGTAGTGGCTGCAGTGGAAGCAATTGTTGAGGATCCAATTCCGGTGAAGTCCCAAGCAGCTATTTGCCCCCAGTTAATTGACGGCACAAAAAATAATGCGGTTAATAAAAACAGTAGAGTTTTTCTCACAGAGATTCCATTGATAAACGTATTAATCTGAAGAATTAAATTCTCCTCGCGGAGTACTTTATTAGCTGAACGGACTTAAAAAAAATCTATATGTGTTTGATGTTTTTATCAAATAAAAAATGAGGGGCAGTAATCTAACAAAAAACTTTATTTAAAGGAAAGAATATATTTCCAGATTAAAGTTGCAAAAAAGAGGCGGACACTTGTTAAGGTGATGTTAAAAAGAAAGAGCATTGACTGACAGGACGGGGGTAATTATTTGAGACTCATTCTGTTAAATGAGCCTCAACCTAAAACATTTAAAAGTATTAACATTTAGACCCAGCTAAAGCAAAAGTTGAATGAAAATATTCTAATCATTTCAACAGCAACATTTTCCTCACTTGAAAATAATTGTCTGCCTGAAGCTGATAAAAGTAGATCCCCGAATTTAAATTGGAAGCATCAAAGCTTACGCTGTAAATCCCCGTAGGCTTAAATTGATTAACCAGTGTTTTCTCTTCTTTGCCAAGCAGGTTAAATATTTTCAATGTAACAAAACTTTCCTTGGGAATAGAAAAAGTGATTACTGTGGAAGGATTGAAAGGGTTCGGAAAATTTTGATTCAATCCATATTTAGTCGGAATTACAGATCCGAAAGGTTCAACGGTTGTTGCAAGTGCCTGCCTTACCTCCACCGTCTTTGGGCTTGCCAGAGCACCCGCAGCCGTCACTGTAATGGTACCCACTCTGGCATTGCCGTTGTTGGAAAGATAAGAGAAATTAATTATTCCGTTATTTATTCCACTGTTTCCGTTAGTAATGGTTATCCAATTGTCCGTTGATGAAGCGATCCAGTTCATTGTTCCGCCCGTACTATTTGTCACAGTGAAAAATTTTGTACCGCCGGAAGATGTAACTGCTTCAAAGTCAGGCGCTACGGACAAGCTTGGAATCAAGGAGAAATTTGCCGCAAGCGTCCTGTTGCCGCTGATGGAAAAATTATAACTTGAACTTATTGAAACTTGAGTTCCTCCTTCGGTCCAGTTAGTAAAAGTATATCCTGAGTTGGGAGTGGCTGTTACTGTAACACTGGCCCCGGAATTAAATGTTCCTCCTCCGCCTGTAATGCCTCCGGCTGCGGGAATGCTTGACAATGATACAGAAAATTGCGTCGGCGGGATAGCGGCAAAGTTTGCAACAAGCGTCCTGTTGCCGCTGATGGAAAAATTATAACTTGAACTTGTTGAAACTTGGGTTCCTCCCTCGGTCCAGTTAGTAAAAGTATATCCTGAGTTGGGAGTGGCTGTTACGGTGACACTGGCCCCGGAATTAAATGTTCCTCCTCCGCTTGTTGTTCCGCCGATTGCAGGAATGCTTGACAAGGTTACAGAATATTGCGTCGGCGGGATAGCCGTGAAGTTTGCAACTAGCGACCTGTTGGTGCTGATAGTAAAATTATAACTCGAACTCGTTGAAACTAGAATTCCACCCTCAGTCCAGCTTGTAAAAGTATATCCTGGGTTGGGAGTAGCTGTTAAAGTAACACTAGCTCCGGAATTAAATGTTCCTCCACCGCTTGTCGATCCGCCAATGCTGGGATTTGAAGATGTTCCAACCGTAAATGTGGTTGCGCTTCCGAAAACTGAAGAGACCCACTCCGGATGATCTATGTAAGGATTTCTATTCCCTTGATAAAAAGCAATTGTGTTGTTCCTGTTCATTTCAAAAGCGTCTGGAGGATCCTGATGATTCCACGCAAGCAGCGTTGATAGCTTGCCGTATAAAGGCTGATTATTGGGTGAGCTTGGAATGTAATCAACGACCTGCAGGTTTGGCTCTCCCGACTCACCCTGATATCTGGTTGCCATATAAAAAATCATTCTTGCAATATCGCCTTTTACTTCATCGCGGGCTTCCCATGATGTTCCAACAATGTACTTACTTCCGCCTCCATTAGGCACTAAAATGCCCCCATTATCAAAATCCAGATTGCTTTTGGTGCTATTTACTGTAGGATTTTCTGGGCGAAGATGGTGACCGTCCGTACCGGCTCCCGGTACTGTTTCGCTGAAGGGACCATGTGATTTTGACCAGACATGTTCCCTGTTCCAATAGGTTTGCGGATCTTTACCAATGGATAGACCGGAATAAATGCCAATTACATTATCCGGATTTTTAGGATCTTCATCGGCGGCTCGCAGCATTTTCCAGACATCTGTCTTTGTGGGGTTGCTATCGGTGTAGGGATATTTAGTATGTCCCTTTATCAGATTGTAAAGAGCCGTTTTCAATGCGGCGCCGGCGAGTCCAGAAGGTATGCCGGCGTAGTAAGCGTTGTTTACACCGCTTGTAATAGATAATTTAAATTTTGAAATCGTCCCGGCCAGCGCAGCGGATCCTCCGCTCACATTTTGAATCTGTAGAAATGCTTTTTTCGCGGGTTCTACAACGCCGTTATCTTTAATCGTAAAAACAACCTGCTGGTTCGCGGAACTTCCGGCGGGAAAAGTTACCGTCTGTGTAGAAAAATCATTTAAGTATGATGCAGTGGCCGTGCTAGAGTCGGCGATAAAAGTTACGGCACACGTTGTGGCGGTTGTTATGCTCGGATCAGTTATAGACAGATCAATAGTATAAGTCCCTGCGGATTTAATAACAGCATCGCTTATACCTTTAAATTGTACGAATGTAATTTGTGCTAATGTAGAAACAGAAATAGTGTTAGAGTTAACACTCGTTCCGAAACTATTGGATGCACGGACACGGTAATAATATGTAGTGTTGATGTTCAAATTGGTTACATTAAAATTCAATACGTTGCCAACGTTTTTATTTTCATATCCTGACAAATAACTACTAAAACTGGAAGAAGTTGATACATCTAAAAAATAGCCGGTTGCGCCGGAAGAACTGTTCCAGTTTGCCATAAATCCCGTTTGTGTAATACTGGTCGCAGCAACTGCTGCTGCGGCCGCCGGAGCTGTTGATGAGCCGCCGATGTTGTTCATAACAAAATTATCTATTCCAAGTGCCTGGGCGTTTGATGTAGTTGATCCAGAAGTAACAGAATAATTCCATGCGAGATAGAGACTTCCGTTTTGAGGAATGGTTAATCCGTTAAGTGTTTGATTTAAAATATTTTTCGCTTCCATCGGAACGATGGACGCACCATTATTATCTGCGTTTGGGCTAAAGCTTGATAGAAAGCTTTGACCCGCGGAGGTCCACGTTGCTCCATCATTTGAATAGTATAATTGAACAGAAAATCCGACGGGATTGGAACCGTTTCTAAATCTCATAATATCATAAGAGAGGTCCAATTGGGAGATAGTTGATGTTCCAACATTTTTAAAGTATGCATATAGGTTCACACTTTTTGAACTTGTGCTTGAAGATTGACCCCCAACAGCTCTGTCAGTCGCGGATGCAGCGTCGCCTAAACCAAAATTATATATACCGTTTGCCATAGAGGAGTTCTCGTTAATTCCTCCACGTCTTTCAGTCGAATTTAAAGCAGAACTATAATTCCCTAATGTTCTAACGGTTGTATTTTTATCCACTCTCCAATTCACCGGCAATGTAGCCGTTGCGCTTGTACCCATGCCGTTAAAATTTTCAATTATATTTCCTCCCCCGGCGGATATTGAAATTTGAGCCGAAGAAATAATAAATGGAATCAAAAGGAACAATAAAATCTTTTTCATTTACTCCTCAAAAAATATATTCTAATATTTATTATCGATTATACCGGTAATGCTATTAATACTGGCTCGAGAAGGAATAATTACCGGCGAAGTAGCAAGAGGATTGATTTTATCGTGGGATTATAGGGGAGGAATAGAAATCAGAACACTCTTTCCGCAGTTTAGTCCCCGAATATTTTTGCGATTGTATCAATTGTTCTAATATTGGGGTTTTTCAGTTATTAATCTCTCGGCGAATTTAGTGAATAAAAAAAGCGGAGTTTATAACGCCCCGCTTTTTGAAATTGTATTACTAAAAAATTATTTCATTAAAATCATCTTCTTTGTCTGTGAAAATGATCCCGTCTGAATTGTATAGAAATAAACTCCGCTTGGGATATTTGCGGCATCGAATTTAACTTCGTAACTGCCCGCTGCTTTTTCCTGATTTTCCAGTGTTGCTATCTTGTTGCCGAGAATATCATATACACTTAAGTTGACGTGTGAATTCTGCGGAACCTGATACTTAATTACCGTCGATGGATTGAACGGATTCGGATAATTCTGAGAAAGCTCGAAAGATGACGGAATTATTGAGAACTCATTTTTAACATCCGTTAGGAGAGCGGCCCATGATTTCATCACCCGTATACCATCTAATTTTAATGTAGGAGCGGCAGTTGTTGAACCCTGGCGTATCGTAATATATCCTAGATCCTTTGGATCACTTTTACCGGTCTGTACATATGGACCAATCTCAGATGTAGTGGGTTCAGTCGAGGGAGGTGTTCCGGTAAAAACAAATACTCGTTCAACGTCATCCAATGTATCTGCGGGAGCACTGCCAAGGAACTGATGTTTAACAACAACTAAATATGTTGTATTAAAGGTTAAATTTGTCGTTCCATAAATATATCCGCCGCCTAATTCATTGCTTTTACTCAAGCCGATAAGATATCCATTGCCGGAAGATTTTAAGTGTGTTCTCGCGTAATAATTTGTCTGGGAGGCTGAAGGAGAAAGAGCCATTATGTAATCGCCGGTTGCCTGAGCCGTCTGAACATTCATTAAAAACGACATATAAACGCTGCCCGAAGTTTGAGTCGTAAAAGTCCTGTAAACATCTTCTCCGGTGGCGGCAAGTGTTGTTGCGTTTCCCGAAGCCGGAGGATAACCCGTAAATGTAAGACCGGGTGATGTAACTAAAAGTTGATTTACGGTGCTTGGTGGAGAACCGGAGGGTATCCACCCGTTTGCATTAAGAAGGGAGCCGGTAGTATAATTAAAATTTTCCTCAAATATAGTTTGAGCGCTGCAAACTCCGGCAAAGAAAACAAAAACAATAATTAGTAAAAAGTTTTTCATTGTGGCCTCTTTATTGTTGAGATTTTTGTAAAGTACTTGCACAGATTAAAAGCCTTCCAGCAGGGCATCACATTGGATAAATATTTAATCGATGAATAGAACAATACATTTTTTTAGACTTTAATACAAACATAAACAGTACGGAGACGCCGCATGCCTCTCCGTACTAAAAACAAAAAATTAATTAGAAATTAAAAGCGAATGCCACATTGTACCATCTGTCTCTGCTGTAAAAAACTCGGGCATTTTGTGCTATATGATTTGTGGAATTTGTTCCGCCATCTTGTCCGTCTACGATGTAACCGTTATTCAACATGTTGAAAACGTGAAAATTCAGATTTATTCTTTTCACGAAGAAATCAGTTAGGTAATAGGTGAAGCCAAGGTGGAAATCAAGAACGTTGCTGTCGGGAATTTTCCATGATTGTGCGCGGTCATTAGGGTTTGATCTTGTATCCGGATTGAAACTGGAATAGTATGTGCCGAGGAATTTATACACGGGATTTATAAACACATTTAAACCTGATCCCAAGTATAATCTATAATTCAATTGAAAAGTAACTTGCTGCTGAGGGAACTCGCTGACATATAATCCTTCGGTATACAAGTTAATTTTTTTAACAGCGGTTGGATTATTTTCGGGAGTAACAATTGCGGTTACGTCATTTTCAAATTTGCCTATGACCAGAGATCCTGCAGTTTTGAATTCAAATCCGCGCATTATTTTTACAACACCCTCAAGCTCCAGTCCGGTATGAACCTGTGCGGAACCGGAAATGTTGGCATACTTATTAACGGGATCGCCGGAAGCGGGATCAATGTCGGAATAATTAATTGTGATGGCCTTGTCTTTCCACTTGGTGTAAAATGCATTTGCCTTTACAGCTATTACTGAAGTGGCTACATTATATCCAAGTTCCCCGATAAAAACTTTTTCATTAGCAGCATCTTTCGAGACAATGTTTGTATTGTTGGCAAATATATTATTTACCATTGGAGCAGATGAAAAATACCCGACATTCACAAAAACTGAATTGCTTTGATCAATGTTATAATTAATACCGGTCTTAGCAGTATAACCGAAAAAATTCTGCCAATCGGTGGTGTTGAATGGATCATCTGCCTTATAAAGGAAATAGTCTTTTCTCTTTCCACCTTGAGAAGACGCCGAGAGGTTTATAAATGTCGTAAAATCTCCAAACTTGTACTCTAATTGTCCGAAACCTCCGAACTGCCTCACATAAAAATCATTATAATACCTTACCTTATCGCCAACCTTTGACATTTTATTTGGATTGTTGACATCGTATGTGTCGATGTAGTAATCACCCCCGATTAAATCTCTTACTTCCTGATAATGTTTTCCTGTATAAAATCTGCCGTCAATACCGGTAGTTAATTTTAATTGCGGGGTTAGTTCTGTATTGAATGTTGAAAGGATTCCGTACCAGTCGTGATTGTTAACGCTGTTTCTTAATATGGTTGAAGTTGAACGGCGTAAAGTCGAACTGTATTTGTTGTCAATTGTCGATGAATTGATACTCCAAACTTTATCATAATCTCTATAATTCTGATAAACCGGATCCTGTGATGGAGAAATAGCGGGCGCAAATGGTCCAAGCGTGCCGGATCCATATCCCCGGCCCATCGAATAATAAACTATAGTTGACAATGTGGATTTTTTATCTACCTGCCAATTCCAGTTTAAATTAAATTGCGGCTTATGAAATTTATTAACTGCCTCATTAAACCAATTTCCCTTAAGTCTTCCCATTGCATAATTGAAATTACGGCCGTATTTATTCCAATCAGCTATTGTAAGTTTGGCATAACTGAATGGTCTTTGACCATGTTCCTGCGGGGAGCCGATGCCGCTTAACTCAAGCGAATGATTCCCGAATACGCCGCCAACAGAAAAGAAATAAGTAAACTCTTTATGATAATTGCCTACCGCATATCCGTCCCATGTTCTCCGTGAGATTAATCCTGTTGCAGCAAAGTTGCTTGATAATTTTGTGTGAAAGGCAATGCTGCCCTTTAATAAATTGTCTGATCCATACTCGGATCTAATTTTAATATACTCTTCTTCAGATCCGACTCCCCTCATCTTCATGTTCATGGAACCACCCACAGCGTTCACAGAATATGGAGATGCTCCAACACCCCTTTGTACTTGTGTTTCATCCAGAACATCACCGAGGCCGGCCCAGTTAGACCAGTAAACCCACTTGTTTTCCATGTCATTTACCGGAACCCCATTAACCATTACCGCAACATTTCTCTGACTGAAACCGCGTACATAAAGAGTCGCATCACCGGCACCTCCGCCGGATACCGAAGAAAACACGCTGGGAGTTGTTGCCAATTGCTGAGGAATATCTCTCGATGCCAATTTAAATTCCATCTCCTCGCCCTTTACTTCTGAGAAGGCAACCGGGGTCTCTCTCAATACAGCCCTTGTCCCTTTAACAACTGTTTCATTTAAAAGAACTGAGCTGGATTCAAGCGCAAAATTTAATTTAACATTTCCGGAAATTTTTACATTCGAATTTTTTTTGATATAACCTATGTAGCTCGCCGTAACCTGGTATGTGCCCTCTTTCGCGTTCTCGATTGAATATACACCATTTAAGTCTGTCACTGCCCCGACATTAAGATCGGCAATCATAACGCTCGCACCGATTAATTTTTCACCGGTTGAGCCATCGGTTACGGTTCCGGTAATTTTGATCCCCTGTGCTATCGTTAATTGGCTTATAGCTAATACTGTGAAGAGAATCATAATTAATTTGAAAGTTCTGGACATCAGGAGTTCCTTATGTTATTTGTATAACTTGGACTACAACATTATCTTATTTTCCTGTCGCCGTCAAGATAATTTTACAAAAAGAATAATATCGTCCGGCTCGGAGAAACCGGCCGATTAAACTGCCTGGCGTTGCGTTTAACCTGTGATTGATTTTTATTATACTTGTGCTGCCGATAGAGTTAATTATTAAGTCAAACAGAAAATAGATATGAGAAAGAGGGTTTTTTTATTATTTGCATCTATTCTTTTGATCTCCTGCAAAGAAAAATTACCGGTTGTTGAGGATTTCGGCGGGGTACATTACAGTCTTGTTAATCAGAAAAATGAGAATGTTGGTTTCCCTGATTTTGTTAAAGGAAAACTGGTGGTGATAAATTATATCTTTACCAACTGCCCGGATATTTGTCCCCTTGGTACAAATAATTTGCGGCTGATTCAGGAGCGTTTAAAGAAAGAAAAAATTAATAATGTCGAGTTCGTTTCTCTCAGTTTTGATCCGGAGTTCGATACACCAGAAGTGCTTGCCAAATTTGCGGGGATACGCAGCCTTGATCTACGGAACTGGACTTTCCTCACGGGTGATAAATCCGTTACCGACGCAGTAATTAAAAAGGCGGGAGTGCTGGCAGTTGTGGGTGACTCGACTGTATTTAAAGACGGAAGGAAAATATTTTATTACATTCATACAGACAGGATTCAGTTAATTGATGCGGATGCACGCATACGGAAAAATTATAAGGGTAGTGAAATCAACATTGATGAAATCATAAATGACATTAAAAACCTCGGGTAAAATCAGTGAGGGAACAATGAAAAAATTAATATTAACAGCATTGATTATTTTTTTATGCGGAAATATATTTTCCCAGCAAACTCAAAAAAACCAGACCCAAATAACGGTAAAAAAAGCATGGGTGCGGCCGGCTGCGAAAAATTCAAACTCGGCAATTTATTTTATTATTGAAAACAAAGGTCCTAAAGAAGATATTCTTTTAAGCGTTGTATCGGAAGTAGCCGAGCTTGTTGAGGTGCACGAGACTTATAAAAAAGGAAATGATCTGATGGGGATGAGAGAGGTGAACCTGCTCCACGTTCCGGCAAAATCCACGCTGGAATTTAAACCGGGGAGCTATCATGTGATGCTTATTAATCTGCTAAAGGATCTCACAACAGGATTATCAGTAAACGCAACTTTGAATTTTAAAAACGCCGGTAAAATTCCATTTCGTGCGGTTATAGGCGATTCACAGGAAATGTAGATTTATTTTTATGATTTAATAGCCGTGACCGGATTACATTGCACCCGCCCTGTTGGGGAACATCAGTTTGCCATCTTTCTCTTTAGCCTTATTCCACCACCCGGCCGGAATTATTCTCCAGTTGTTCAATAACTTAGGCTCTATTGTTTTATTCTGCTCTATCCACTTCATCATGTAATAACGCAAATCCTTGTCAGTTGAAGTGATAATTCTTTTTGCCAGATCGTCTTTTGGAATTTTAGCTCCCTCAACAAGATGTCCCCCTCCTCCATTTCCGCGGTATGAATTCACGGCAACATTGTAGTTTTTTCTCAAGTCGAATTGCGAGCCATTACTCAGGGCTGTGATGTTTATTCTTTCTCCTGCCGGCTTAGAGAGATCAACAGAATAATTTATCCCGGCGGCGCAATCGAAGTTGTAGAAAGGAGCCTTAAGAACCGGTATATTATTGCGCCCGCTAAATGTTAAATTTCCGTTTTCGTCAAGCTGAAAGTTAAGAAGGTGATCATCCGCGCTTTTCATTTCATTAAACCAGAGTTTATAAGAATACTCCAGATAATTTTTTATTTCCTCCCCGCTGAGACTCATCGTATATAAAAGATTTTCATACCGGTACAGGTTAAACATATCGCCGACAGTAATTTCTCCCTTTTCAATTTTTGAATTGTATGACAGGGGAGCCGTAAATGAAACATCCGCCCCGGTTAGATCCATTTGTACACTATGTATCAGATCTGTAAATGAAGATGGCCCGAAGAGGGATTCGGACGATGAGATGCTTTCTGTAAAATTTCCAATCGGACGTTTTACGTATTTATTAACCTCATCAAAAGCATAACTGAATTTCGACATGAATTCCTGGTCCGGAGCAAATATTTTTGATTCAAGTATTTCTCCGGTAATCTCTTTTACCCAGATTTTCTCTTCGCTGTTATATGTTAAAACGCAGTTTGCAACAGCCATATCGCGGCCGGAGCTTGTTCCGCCCAGAATCAGAACATCTTTTCCGCCGGAACTTTTAACAGAGTAATTCCATCCGTGATGATCATGGCCTACAAATATTATATCGAATCCGGGAACACTTTCCGCAATAAGCAGTGAAGCGTTTTCGTTTTTCGGGGAATCAGCTTTTTGTCCTCCGTAAGTAGCTTCAACCCCCGAATGAAACAGCCCTATCATCAGATCAGGCTTTTCTTTTTCTTTTATGATTTTTATCCATTTATCTGCGGTTTCTATCATATCCAGAAATTCCATTCCATCCCAGATTTTTGGCGGAAGCCAGTTAGGAATCGCGGGAGTAATCATTCCGAGAACCGCAATCTTAACGCCGTCTCTTATAATAATAGTATACGGTTTGAAATATTGCTCACCGTTTTTTTTATAAACCGCATTTGCCGCAAGCCACGGAAATTTTAGATCGCTGCTGAAGCGGTCATAAACCGGATGCCCCGTTTCAATGTCATGATTCCCTACCGCGCCGGCATCATACTTCATAAAGTTCATGATTTCCGCCCAAACGTGAGGAGAATCGGTTTTTTCGAAATTATAATAATATACGAGCGGCGTACCCTGAAGAAGATCGCCCCCGCTCAGAAGTATAACCTGCTGATCTTTCTTTGCCCTTTCTTCTTTTAAATAAGTTGTTGCCTGTGCAAGGGAACCGTTGATGGGCCTCTGATTGGTAAAGTCATACGGAAAAGCAGCGCCATGCTCGTCGGTAGTTTCGATTATTTTCAGCTTAACTGTCTGCGCGTCGATCTGCAGGGCGAAAACCAAGTGGAAAAGAAGTATAAGATAAAGCGTTTTAAATATTTTCATGTATCCGTTCCTTTTAATATAGCCAAGAAAATGTTTGATAACGGTTATTCCGGATCGGGTGCGCCGGTTTTAGATTTATCGGGAACCTCTTTGAGTCTGCCGCTCTTCTTAAGAAGGTCACTCAGTAAAAATTCTATTTGTGCATTAATGCTTCTGAAATCATCGGCCGCCCACTTCTCCAGTGCGGAATAAGTCTTGTCATCTATTCTTAATAAAAATTTTTTTTTCTCTGCCATTTTATAATCTCATTATTTACACCGATGCGTGTGCGGCGTGATGTCTTTGTTCTAAAGTTATAATGTATGCAAGAATTATCACCCAGGGGTATTTGTTTATCAGCTCTGATTTTTTTCCGATCGTAACTTCGGCTTTGTCGCGCAGCGCCATCTTTGTTTTTATACGTACCAGGCATTCGTCCTGTTCTGTTGTTATCTCAGTAAATCCTTTAAATAGACGAGGATTTATTTTTAGCTTCTCCCCTTTCGGCAGAATTACTGTCCCCCTGCTTTTAAATCCTTTTCTTGTGTAATTAGCGACAGACATTTCGTAACCGGCAGGACGTATATCAATTGCTGATTTCCATAAACACGGTCTATAAATTTCCCAGTTTTGATTCTGAATTGATACGTCCCAATGCATTCCGAAAAATCCCTTGTTCTGCAGGGTCCCGATTAATTCCCCGTTTGCGCGCAGTTCATGTATTCTTTTAAACATTGAGGGCTGATTGAAGGACAATATTTCGTTTGAATAATCTGATAATGGTTTCATGATCTTTATTTCGTTCATTTATTAAAAAATGTATAGAGCGCAAAATTATATTTTGCGCCCCGCACCCCTGATTCCGAACTATCGTTAATAAAGCGATCCCGCATTAATTACCGGCTGCGCCTGAGCTTCGGAGACCAAAGCCACCATTAAATTATTAACCATCGCGGCCTTTTTCTCGTTATCGAGGTCAACTATATTGTGTTCGCTTAATGATGTTAGAGCCATCTCCACCATTCCTACAGCGCCCTCTACAATTTTTGTTCTGGCCGCAACGACAGCCTGTGCCTGCTGGCGCCTCAGCATTGCCTGTGCAATTTCCGGCGCGTAAGCTATGTAGCTGATTCTTGTTTCGAAAATTTCTATTCCCGCAATGTCCAATCTGGTCTGCGTGATTTTCTTTAATTCCTCCGCAACCTCATGCTGGTTTCCCATTAAAGACATCGTTTCGATTTCGTTCGAGGTATCGTATGCATATTGCGATGCAATTCCCCTTATTGATGTTTCACTCTGAATGGATACGAACTGCTCGTAATTTTGAACATCAAAAATCGCGCGCGCGCTGTCTACTACTCTCCACACAATCACGGCCGCGATTTCAATAGGGTTACCGTGAAGATCGTTGACCTTAATTTTATCGCTGATGAAATTATGAATTCGAGTTGATACCTTTCGCTTATAGGTAAAGGGATTCACCCACCAGAGACCGGAATCCTGAACCGTTCCGATATATTTTCCGAAGAGAATAAGTACTGCCGAATTATTGGGCTGGAGAATCAGAAATCCGGCGAATGTGAGAAATATTATTAGTGTTAATGGAATAACTATCCACAGTACAGAGATATTTTTAGTCAGGATTCCATCTCTCAGAATAAAGAAATCAGCTATAATCATAAACAAGACAATAAAAAGAGCGAGGTACCCGTTTAATTTTTTTGCTGCTTTTTCAGTTATTGCTTCCATTTTCAAACTCCTAATTTTGGCTATCAGAATGATATCATATTGGTATCAAAAAGTCAAGTACTTTTTTACTATGCATATATTAATAACTGAATCTATTGGGACTTATTCACCGGGAATTCCCGAAAAGAAGTCTGCAATTATTTGAAAAATTCTTTTGTTAGAGGATTTTCCAGGAGCGGGAGATTTATTGATTTCGCAAATCTTTGACTCTATTTAAAATAAAAAACCCCGCCGGCTGGCGGGGTCAAAGTTCAAAATAAAGCTATTATTAACGGATAACTTTTACTTCAGATGCCTGAAGTCCTTTGGGACCCTGGGTAACTGAAAATTCAACTTTATCATTTTCGTTTAATGTTTTATAGCCATCGCCAACGATTGACTGAAAATGTACGAATACATCCTCTCCGCCTTCTTGAGAAATAAAACCAAAACCTTTTGTGCTGTTAAACCATTTAACAGCTCCTTGTTTGCGCTCTGCCATAACAGAACTCCTTAAATAATTTGTAATTGATTGATTGTCTACAGCAGGGCTTTAAGATCTGTGAAGGGTTCGAATTTACTTCTACGTCTACATCTACATCTAAAGTTACTGCCTTTGTGATGTAAACATAATTTATTCGTTTAAAGTATCCAAATTTTTTTAACCGGCTGTATAGGACAAATTAATCCTGATTAAGGTCATTTTTTACTGTCAAATATTTTATGAAATGCTGAAAATCAGTTAAAACCGGCCCATAATAAGAGGGAAACTCCTTTTGGGTAAACTGTTTTAAAATATAGAAATAATACTCTCATTTCACTCAACTTTATTTAAAGGCCTCCGATAATAAGGTTGAGTCTATTGACAATTCAGTTAATAAACTTTAGTAACATCAAGGAGAAGTAAAATGGAAATCACAAATTTAGGCTTATTGTACAAAGATCCTCCGGTAACAAAGGCGGAATTAGTTAGAGCTCAACAGAGTGTTGCGCCCGTAAACTTTCCTTCTTATGAAGCAATTATTTCTGACAAAGCGAAGGAATTAGCTCTTAAGTTGGCAGAGAAACAAGTTCATGGGGAGACAAAAGCTCCTGAAGTTTCGAAATGACAAAAACTTTTTCGTCATTTGCGATTAAACCTTTTCTGGTTCGAAAATCGGAACGCTCACAAAAATGGGCTCTTTTCAGGAGCCATGTCCCATTTGCTCATTTCCTGAAAAATATGCCTGAGAATTTTTTAAAATTTTTTACCGGCCAGATCTTCTTTCATCTTTAATATATTCGCCTCTTAACAAATCACTCATCACGGCCCGATTCAATTTCTTTGTAATTCAACTGCGCTTTTACGGAAAAATGTTAAAAGATTATTTGTGAATGCTTAATGTCATTCGAGAATAATAAGACTTTAACTTCCTTCCCTTTTAATTTGGATTGATCCCGGCTTCATTCTATTTTTAAGAAAAGTAAAAAAGATAATGAAAGAAATTATTCAAATTGCCGGTGTGATAGATAAACCCGAAGCGGAAATGTTAATGCAGCTTGGAGTTGATTATCTGGGATTTCCATTGCGTCTGCCGGTAAATAAGGAAGATCTGTCAGAAGACGAGGCTGTTGAAGTTATTAAATCAATTATTCTTCCGCATCGAGCCGTGCTGATCACTTATCTTAATAATGCTGAAGAAATTATCGGGTTTTGCGAGAAGTTAAATGTCGGGATCGTTCAGCTTCATGGAAAAATTTCCGGGGATGAGCTTATTAAAATAAAACAGCTTCGTCCCGATCTGGAAATAATTAAGAGTCTTGTAATTGCCGAAAATAATTTTGATGAACTGGAAAATATTGTCTCTACTCAGTCTGAATGGATAGACGTTTATATAACAGATACTTTTGATCCGGTGACCGGCGCCGAGGGAGCTACGGGAAAAACTCATGACTGGAGTATAAGCAGGAAGATAGTTGAGATATCGTCTAAGCCCGTTATAATTGCCGGCGGATTAAATCCCCTGAATGTTAAAAAAGCTATTCTGGAAATCCGGCCCACGGGAGTGGATGTTCATACCGGAGTGGAATCCAATGACGGGAGAAAGAGTTTTGATCTTGTGAAAAAATTTGTGGAAGAATCGAAAGAGGGATTTGCTCTTATTGGTTAACGGAAGTATCTATTATTCTTTCGTAACCGGTTTTGTATTAGTCCGTTATAAATTTTTCCGGCTCCTTGCACTTTTTCCCGCTGCTACGGAAACGGAATTCTAATTTTTTCCTTTCTGGTTTCTCTCTTTGCTTCATTACATTACTCGACGTAAAATTACGCTTCCAACTTGCAAACTTTTGATCTCGGTTTCAATTACGGGCAGAGGTGAATTAAGTTTTGCATTGTAAATGAAAAATAATTCTATTTACATTTAGCGCAATAATTACAGAGCTGCTCAATGATAAAATTATTCAAAGACTTCTTATTCGTTTTGCTGGTCACTTTTTTCTTTTCTTCATGTGTTAATGAATCGGAACCGGATAATCCAATTGGATTTCAATGGGAGAAATCCTCTCCCGCGGCTCTGGGCTTGAGTGAATCAAAAATATATCAGGCCGTAACCGCCGCCCGGAGCGAAGGATTTATTAACAGCCTGCTTATTATACGTAATGGTAAAATTGCCTCCGAAAATCATTTTAACGGAGGCAACGCAAACAGCTCTCAGACCGTAAGATCAGTTTCTAAAAGTTTTCTTTCCGCGTTAGTAGGAATAGCGGTTAATAAAGGAATTCTCCGGCTGGATCAGAAAATGATCGGATCTTTCCCAGAATACAGTACATCAAACATTGACCCAAGAATTAAAGATATCACCCTTGAGCATTTATTGACGATGAAAAGCGGAATCAAGGGGGACGAATCCATCTATTTTACATTCACAAACAGCGGTAATTGGATAAAAACTATTCTTGAGCTGCCCCTGGACTTTTCTCCAGGTTCGAAGTCCCAATATTCTACCGCCGGAACACATTTAGTATCCGGAATGTTGACCAAGGCCTCGGGCATGAGCACTTTGGATTTTGCAGAAAAATATTTATTGAATCCGATGAATGTTGATATTAAAGACTGGATCCGCGATCCACAGGGAATTTATTTTGGGGGCAACGATATGTTTTTTACGACCCGCAACATGGCCGTTCTTGGATTGCTTTACATGAATAACGGATTTTTAAATAATACACAGATCGTACAATCGGACTGGGTGAACAAATCGCTTGTTTATTCGGGAGGATCGAGCTCAGTTTGGGGAAGTTTAAGCAATGGAGGATACGGATACCTGTGGTGGCTCGGCACAGTTGCAAATCATAAAATATTTTTCGCCCTGGGCCACGGCGGACAGTATATTGTGTGTGTTCCGGACTTAAACATGATCGTTGCGGCAACTTCCAATCCATATCTGGACTTTGGTATTTCCGATGAACATGAACGCGCCGTGCTTCAAATAATTTCCGATTATATAATTCCTTCGGCTGACATATAGAATATTACTGTTCCAATTGTTCTGCCTCCTTCATTTCGCTATTTCTCCGATCGAGGTGCGCAACAATTAAATGTGCATCCCGTCTAATAGTTTGTTAAATTTTCACTGTAAGGATTCCTCAAATAAGAAGTCAGAGAAAGAAATTTGAGAAAATTTTCAGATCTGAATTTACGAAGCGAAAATGCTTATCTATTATATATAGCATTTTTTAAATTTATTCTGCTGTTTTACTTTGCGGGAAACTACGGTCTTTTCCGGGATGAATATTATTATATCGAATGCTCAAAACATCTGTCATTCGGATATGTTGATCAGCCGCCATTATCACTCTTCATACTTGCAATTTCCAGAACGTTGTTCGGTGAATCTATTCTGGGAATACGCATCTTCGCCTATATTGCCGGAAGCGCTACGGTTTTTGTGTCCGGACTTTTAGCGCGCGAGCTCGGCGGGCGAAAGTTTGCGCAGGTATTAACTGCAACGACTGTACTGTTCTGCGGGGTCGCGCTGGGATTGAGCGGTTATTTTTCAATGAATGTTTTTGATGTTCTTCTTTCCGTGTTCCTCTTCTATTATATAATTAAACTTATTAAGCGGGACGATTCAAAAATCTGGTACACAATTGGAATTATTTTCGGAATAGCTCTTCAGAATAAACTTACGCCCCTCTTCCTGGCGGCAGGTTTAGCGGCGGGAATGCTGCTGACAAACCATAGAAAATATTTCCTCACAAAAGAATTATATCTCGGGGCATTGATTGCGCTTTTGATTTTCCTTCCTTATTTAATCTGGCAAGTGATGCACGGATTTCCAACACTTGAATTTATGCACAATGCCGCGATGCTTAAAAACCGCCCGATGAGTATTCTTGAGTTTTCTAAAAACGCCATGTTAGAGCTGAATCCCGGTTTTGTAATATTTATAGCCACGGCGTTTTATTTTTTCTTTCTTACCGAAGAAGGCAAAAAATTTAAATTGATCAGTATATTATTCATAACCGTATTTCTTGTCTTCGTTTTTAATAACGGAAAACCGTATTACATGAGCATTCTATATCCTGTAATGCTTGCCGCCGGAGCAGTCGGCGCAGACATTTTGATTTCGCGCTATCTGAAAGACTGGGTAAGGATATTTATCTTTGTTCTCATAATACCCTCGGCCGTATTTGTCACCCCATTTGCAATTCCCGTTCTTGATTTGGATTCATTTATTAAATTTTCTGAATTTACCGGCTTAAGACCAAGTTCCGGCGAACGGTCAGCACAGGGAATTCTTCCGCAATTTTTCGCAGACCGGTTCGGATGGAAAGAGATGGCGGAAAAAGTTGCGGAGGTTTATAATAAACTTAATGAAGAAGAGAAAAAAAACGTTGTGATATTTGCGCAGAATTACGGTGAAGCCGGCGCAATAAATTATTACGCAAAAAAACTGGGGCTGCCCGATCGAGTTTATTCACCTCATAACAGCTACTGGCTTTGGGGTCCGCCGAAAGATTGGGACGGTAAAACAGCAATTATAATCGGTTCAAGCAGAGAGGATAATAGCGAATTTTTCGAGGATGTGCAGTTGGCCGCCTCCCACTTCAACAGATATGGAATGCCGTATGAGAATGTTGATATATTTATCTGCAGGAAAAATAAAAGGCCGCTTAAAGACGCCTGGAAAGAGATAAAAACATTTATCTGAAAAATTTATATTTTACAACAAATCAATAAGGTGAAAGCATGAGGAAAATCCCCGTACTATTAGCTATTCTCTGCTCGGTAATATCGGCACAGAGCCAGCTTAAAATTCCCTATACGCGCCATGTACTATCAAACGGATTGAATGTAATTCTGCATGAAGATCATTCCACTCCGACAGTATCCGTTAATACCTGGTATCATGTAGGGTCTGGATATGAAAAACCCGGACGAACAGGATTTGCGCATCTGTTCGAACATCTGATGTTTATGGGTTCCGGAAATGTTCCCGAAGGACAGTTTGATAAGCTTCTTGAAGCTGCGGGAGCAAATAACAACGGTTCCACAACCGAAGACAGAACAAATTATTACGAAGACCTTCCTTCAAACGCTCTTGAGCTTGCTCTATTTTTAGATTCCGACAGAATGGGTTTTCTTCTTGATGCGATGACCCCTCAAAGCGTGGACGCGCAGAGAGCGGTTGTTAAAAATGAAAAACGGCAGAATTATGACAATCGTCCTTATGGAATGGCCGGAGAAACAATTCTGAAAAATCTTTATCCGCCCGGTCATCCCTACAACTGGATGGTTATAGGGTCTATGGAGGATTTAAGCGCCGCGACTTATGACGATGTCGTTGATTTTTTTAAGACTTATTACGCTCCCAATAATGCGTCGATTGTTATTGCCGGGGATATCGACCCCAAGGAAACATTAAAACTTGTAGAGAAATGGTTCGGCGGAATTCCGAGGGGAAAACCTGTTCCCCCGCTCAATCCGGTTCCCGCGGTCCTGAATGAAGAAAAAATATTTGTCCTCGAAGACCGCGTTCAGCTTCCCCGTTTATACATGACATGGCTGACGCCGCAAAAATTCGCGCCGGGCGACGCCGAAATGGATGTACTTGCAAACATTTTATCCGGCGGAAAAAACTCCCGGTTATATCAGAAACTTGTTTATGAATTACAGATTGCCCAAGATGTCCGTGCATCTCAGAGTACAAATAAAATTTCTTCCCAGTTCCAAATAATAACAACAGCGAGAGCCGGGCACACATTGGAGGAATTAAAAAAAGTTATTCAGGAAGAGATCAATAAAATTAAAAATGAAGCCCCCAAAGAAAGAGAACTTCAGCGGGTCGTCAATCAATTCGAAGCTTCAATTTTGAGGGGATTGGAAAAGCCTGGAGGATTCGGCGGAAAGGCAAACCAACTCAATGAATATTTTTATTACGCAGGAAATCCCGATTACATAAATGAAGATTTCTCCCGCTATAAAGCTCTCGGCGTAGATGATATTCAAAGCGCCGCTCAAACTTATCTTCCTGATAACGGCCGTGTTATACTCAGCATTGTTCCGACGGGAAAAATAGAACTGGCTGTTCAACCCACAGCGGAGGTAAAATAATATGAAAAAGAAAAATTTATTCCTGATAACTATTACAGTCTCCTTCGCATTTTGCTTCTCTGTTTCGGCACAGAGTCCGGATAGAACAAAACTTCCCAAGCTGCCTCCTCCCCAGAAGCTGAACTTGCCGGCAATCCAGCAATTCACGCTTTCAAACGGACTGAAAGTCGTGTTTATGGAAAAGCACGAGGTACCTCTGATGCAGTTAAATCTTATTGTTAAAATGGGAAGTGTAAACGATCCGTCCGGCGGAGTTGGTCTTGCAAATTTAACAATGGATATGCTCGATGAAGGAGCTGCGGGCAAATCTTCTCTTGAACTTGCCGATGAAATTGAATTTCTCGGTGCGAGAATATCTGCTTCCGCGGGCATCCATTCATCAGGAGTTTCTCTCTTTACCCCGCTCTCAAAATTCGATGCCGCCCTGAAAATTATGAGCGATATTGCCTTGAAACCAGATTTTCCTCTAACTGAACTTGATAGGAAAAAGAAAGACAGATTAACTTCGCTTATGCAGATGCACGATCAGCCCACGGCGATTGCAGATGCGGCTTTCAATTCAATTCTTTTCGGAAAAGAGCATCCTTACGGAAGAATGTCAGACGAGAATACAATAAAAGGTTTTACTGTCGATGCGCTGAAAAATTTCTACAAAAAATATTTTGTTTCGAATAATGCCTATGTAATAGCGGTGGGCGACATCTCAAAGGATGATCTTAAAAAGAAACTAGAAAGCGCTTTCGGAAAGTGGCAGAAAGGAGTTGTTAAAGAGGATAAAGTTAGAGATCCGGTTCAGGTCACCTCAAGGATTGTTTACCTTATTGATAGACCCGGTTCGTCTCAGTCCGTGATCTACATCGGAAGAATCGGCGCCGCCAGATTAACCGATGATCATGATAATATAGTTGTGATGAATACTATTCTTGGAGGGTCGTTCAGTTCCCGTCTAAATCTGAATTTACGCGAGAAGAACGGCTACACCTATGGCGCATCGTCAAGATTTAATTTCCGCCCCGTTCCGGGAAGTTTTATCGCATCTTCGTCTGTCAAAACTGACGTAACCGATAAGTCTTTGGAAGAATTTTTTAAGGAGTTGAATGGAATAAGGGAGCCGCTTTCGGATGAAGATATTGATAAAGCAAAAAACTACGTAGCCCTCGGTTTTCCAAATAATTTTCAATCTGTTGCCGTGATAGCTGCGCAGCTTGCCGAAATGGTCGAATTCAATTTGCCTGAAAATTATTTTAGCAACTATATTTCAAAGATTCTGAATCTGAACGCGGCTGAAGTAAATTCCGCCGCAATAAAATATATTGTTCCGGATCAGATGATTGTTGTTGTCGTCGGGGATAAGGCAAAAATTGAGGATGGGATTAAAAAATTGAATCTGGGTGAATTAAAAAATATGACCATCGAAGATGTACTGGGAAAAGTGCCTGTCCTGGAGAATTAAACAAATCTTTTTTAGAAACCCGCAGCCCAGACTGCGGGTTTTTCTTCAACCATACGGGAAAATCAATGAGCAAACCAGAAATTCTAAAACTTTCTATCCCCGGCTTTACTTTTCATGATTTATTCATCCCGGAAAAACTTTCAGAGCTAACCGAAAAATTTTTTAAGGAAATAAAGGAAACGAACGGTGACCTATTCCTGAGATTTGATGAATATCGCTCTAAAAAAGGGGCCGGCTTTTCTGAAATTGAAATATCAAATACTTTAACTGAACTTGCTCCTTTTGTAAGTGAATTTGTTGCCCGCTTATTCGGAGTGGAAAAAGAACTCGCTGTTCATAAAGTGCGGGCAAATCGCGAAAAAATAATTTTCTCTTTCAAAAAAGATTTTTTTGTAAGACGCGCCTTAAAGAAAGTGCCCGAAGAAACTTTGGGATTAATTAATCTTGCATTATTAGACCGGCAAGTCGAAGCGATTCTAAAAAATTCTCCCGGTTTGCCGACGGATGACAAAGAATTGGCTCTTTCTGCGTTTGTTACGGATTTAGTGAAGCATGAGATTAAAACAAAGTCCGGCTTTTCCGGTAGTGTAAAAACATCACTGATCCCCATCGCCGATAATATACGGAGTGATGACAGCTGTAAAACACTCATTCCCCCGGATAATGATGAAACTTCAATGAGAAAATTTCTCGCCTCCCTTCTTCAAGTATTTGAACAATGGATTGTTGCTCATTTCTACAATAAAACAGAGTCGATGAAAGATTGGGTGATTTATAAATTGCCCCATACACTGAACTACGACAATCTTGTTGAATTAAAAATAATTAACAATCCCGTGCCCAATACAAATGTAGGTAAAGAAGAAAATTACCGCCGCAGGAATGGATTCGATTTGACCGATACACGGTACAGTCGTCGGGAAGTGATGGGCGAGGTTGACTATTGTATCATTTGCCACCAGAGAGGAAAAGATTCATGCTCTAAAGGATTTCATGAAGATAATGGTTTTAAACAAAATCCCTTAGGATATAAACTTGCCGGCTGTCCCCTGGATCAAAAAATTTCCGAGTCGCATGAATTGATGAGCCGGGGAGATATAATCGGGGCATTGGCAATAATTGTTATTGATAATCCCATGTGTCCGGGGACCGGTCACCGAATCTGCAACGATTGTATGAAAGCATGTATCTATCAGAAGCAGGATCCTGTAAATATTCCTCAGATCGAAACCGGTGTTCTAACTGATGTTTTGAATTTGCCGTGGGGATTTGAAATATACTCGCTCTTAACCCGCTGGAATCCTTTAAATATTGACCGGCCTTATGCATTACCTTATAACGGCAAAAAAGTTCTCATTGTTGGTCAAGGACCCGCCGGATATACTCTATCCCATTATTTATTAAACGAAGGATTCGGCGTAGTAGGTATTGATGCGCTAAAGATTGAGCCTCTTCCTTTAGAATTTACGGGTAACGGAACAGCGCCGCCTGAGCCGGTCAGAGATGTATCCGT
>PGYS01000177.1 GCA_002839795.1 Ignavibacteriae bacterium HGW-Ignavibacteriae-3
GGAAGTTAACTTGCTTTCAATTCCGGCCTTATTAATGGCGCTGACCTTATAAAAGTACGTAGAATCATAATAGAGGGAGCCGTCAATAAAATAATTGTTCGATGTAAAACCCGTTTTTACAAAGTGATTCTGATTATTAATGCTCTTATATATAATATATCCGTCCAGATTAGACTCCTGATTATGGTTCCACTCAATACCTATCTGCCCGTCGAAAGCGCCGAAGATCTTAAGATTACTTGGCGTAGCCGGTGAAATGAAGTCATCGACGGGGTCGGAAATTTTGTTGCGTTCACAGCTCCATATCAATAACATCAAAAAAGAAAAATATGTAATCTTATAAATTAACCTCATAGCCGCGATCGGGGATTAGAATGTTGTTAAAGCCGGAAGTTTCAAGATGCTGTTTGAAAATATTCTGCTGCTCGAATTCACCGTGAACAAGAAAAATTTTTCTCATTTGAGTCTTGCTCAGCCCTGTCACGTAACCTATCAATTCGTTCTGATCGGCATGCGCACTGAATGACTGCATAACAATTACTTCTGCTTCAACATTAAATTCTTCTCCGAAAATTTTGACATTTTTCTCTCCATCTATAAGCTTTTTGCCCAGAGTATGTTCAGCGCAGTAGCCGACCATCAAAATAATATTTTTAGGATTTGTAATATTATTTGCCAGATGGTGCAGAATTCTGCCTGCTTCACACATGCCGCTGCTCGAAATAATTATACACGGTCCCGGTACGCGGTTAAGTTTCTTAGATTCTTCAACATCGGTTATATACGTAAGTTTACTGAATCCGAAAGGATCTTCATTCTTTTTGATAAATTCCATTGTTTCTGAATCAAAACATTCCGGATGAAGACGAAAAACGTCTGTTGCGTTGACCGCGAGGGGACTATCTACGTATACAGGAATCCGGACAATTTTATTTTTCTCGAATATCCTATGCAGCGCGTAAACAATTTCCTGTGTTCTGCCGACACTGAAAGCGGGAACTATAATTTTCGATTTATTTGATACAGCTTTCTTTAATATTCCGGCGAGAACCTCTTCTGAATTAGTGGGATTCTCGTGAGTTCTACCCCCATAGGTGCTTTCGCAAATAAGGTAATCCACATCGGGGATTTTCTCCGGATCTCTGAGAATGGGAAGATTTGGCCTCCCGAGGTCACCGGAGAACGCCAGATTATAAGTCTTTCCCCCTTCTACAATTTTAAGATGAACTATTGCAGAACCGAGTATATGTCCTGCATCGTAAAAAGTGAGTGTGATTCCTTCAGCCACATTGATGCTTTTATGGTAGTTCAGTCCCACAAATTGATCCAGTGTTCTCAGCGCATCATCCTGAATATACAGAGGTTCGAAAAGATTTTTACCTTCTCTTTTTCTTCTTTTATTTACGTATTCAACATCTTTTTGCTGGATATGCGCGCTATCCTGAAGCATAATAACAGACAGATCCCTTGTGGCAAATGTGGAGTAAATTTTTCCATCAAATCCCTTTGAAACTAAAGATGGCAGATTTCCGGCGTGGTCAATATGAGCGTGGGAAAGGATAACGAAATCAATATCGGAAGGATTAAAAAATCCGAAGGTTCTGTTGATCTCGAATGCCTCTTTTCGTTTGCCCTGATATAATCCGCAGTCTAATAGAAATGTTGCCTGTTTTGTTTTTATCAGATGCATCGAGCCCGTTACGGTTTGTGCAGCTCCAATAAACCGGATTTGCATTAAATCTCCAATAAATTTTAAGCAAACTATTCAAAGAATGAGTGAGATTCAATCCAAACACAATGAGTGCGGGAAAAAATCATGTGCGGATAATTTTGTAGTTGCGGTAGCCTAAATAAATTTCGCGGGAGGCCGTTTTAATAACAGTTGTTATCGGCACTGCCAACAGCATCCCAACTATTCCCATTAATTCACTACCGGCAATTATCAGTATAATAATAGACAACGGATGAATATCAGTGGCTTTCGAAAAAACATTGGGCTGAATGAACCCGTTATCAATGGCATATACACACAGAAACATTATAAGTATGCTCGGCAGCATAGAAAAATTTCCGAACTGTATAAGGGAGATAATTATTGCCGGGACTCCTCCTATTATTGGTCCGAAGTAAGGTATCAGGTGTCCAATCCCTGCTACGAATCCGATTGATATGGCATTATTGATGCCGAGGAGACTTAGCCCTATACCGCTAAGGAGCCCGACAATAAATGCATCCAAAATCCATCCCCTTACAAATCTGCCCAGCTGAGCGGAAATTTTATTAATCACAGAATACGAAACCTCGAAATACTTATTAGGCATAATGTTAATGATCCCGCGGATAAGATTTTTTTTGTCTTTAAGCAGGAAGAACGTCATAAAAGGGACAATAATAATTATAGACAAAACTGTGACAATGCTGTATAGAATCTCGTTGATATTATTTGCCCAGTTAGAAACCATACCTTGTGTAAACACGGTAAGCTTGTCAACAATATTTATTGATTGCAAAAACGGGAATGTATCCTTTAAGGATTTTTCAAATTGCTGAAAAAAGGTCTGCAGGTTATCCTGGGTTAATGTCGCGGAAAGACTATTGAACTGATTAATAATCCGGGGAATTAAAAACGAGAAACTTGCCGCAATGATTAATCCGGCAATGATATACACCGCGAGGACCGAAATTAGTCTGCTTAAACCATTCCGCTCCAGGAAATCAACAATAGGATTGAATATAAGTGCCAGCAGCATCGAAACAGCTAGCATGCTAAGAATGTCAACAAATAAAAAAGAAATCACGAAAAGCGCGCAAACGGACAGAAAAAGCCACAAGTATTTTATACTCGTTTTGATCTGATTTTCGGTAAAGGGTTTTATATGCCTAATCATTTTAATCTCCACATCAATATTTCGAATTACGATGTAAAATTCAATTTGAATCGTCATTGAATCCAAATTTTTCGTCTAACTGCTTTTAGAGAATTCCATATATTTACAGTGAGATTTTTAACAATATTGGAATATTATAATGGCAGAAATTGAATTACTTAATCAGATCAGAACCAAAGCTTCCCAGCGGAAAAAGACAATTGTGCTTCCTGAATCGCATGATGAAAGAGTTTTGAAAGCAGCTGAAATTTTAACAAAAGAAAAAATTGCGGCTGTTATTACTCTGGGCAATGAAGACAGGATCAGAACCGATGCGAAAAAAATAGCAGTTGATCTTCAGGCTATAAGAATTATTGATCCCGATAAAAGTGAAAAGTTAAGTGACTTCACCAATTATTTTTACAATTTGCGTAAACACAAGGGTGTTACAATTGAGCAGGCCAGAGAGACAATGCGGCGAGATATTTTTTTCGGGGGCATGATGGTTAGCCAGGGAATGGCGGACGGCAGCGTATCAGGTTCGTTTGCCACAACCGCAGACGTAATGCGCGCGTCAATATTTTGCGTGGGTATGAAAGAAGGAATTTCGATTGTATCCAGTTTTTTCCTTATGGTTTTTCCAAATTCCGTTTACAGTTTTGCAGATTGCGCAGTCAATCCGAATCCCGACGCCCCTCAGCTCGCCGATATTGCAATATCCACTGCGGATAATCATAAAAAACTCACCGGAGAGGATGCATATATTGCTATGCTCTCATTTTCTACGAAAGGTAGTGCTGAGCATGAACTTGTAGACAAAGTCCGGGAAGCGACAAAAATTGTTCAATCAAAACGCCCGGATTTATATGTTGATGGTGAACTGCAATTTGATGCCGCGGTTGTAGCGGGAGTAGGAAAGAAAAAAGCTCCGGATAGCAAGGTTGCCGGCCGGGCTAACGTTTTAGTTTTTCCGGATCTTAACTCGGGAAATATCGGCTATAAAATTGCCCAGCGTTTCGGCGGTGCTGAAGCCGTTGGACCAATTAGCCAGGGATTGAAAAAACCATTTTACGATCTGAGTCGCGGGTGCAGTGTTGATGATATCGTTAATACCGCTGCAATAGCTTGTCTCGCTGCTGACTAACAATTTAAAAAGCAGGGACTGCAGTCAATTTGTCCCTGTTTATTCAATCTCATCATTAAGAAATTGAACTAAACCCTTTCTCTATTCGTTTACATTTATAAAATAAGGAAATTTCATGAATAGGTTCAATCTTATGTTCTCAATATTAATTACCTTCATTTTTTCGATGACGATCGCCGCTTCGGATAATTCTGATAAAAAAAATGATAATATAGCAGACATTGTTGTTAAAGACATGGAAGGGAAAGAAGTAAAACTTGCCGATTATAAAGGCAAAGTACTGCTGATCGTAAATGTCGCCAGCAAATGCGGAAATACACCCCAGTACGAAGGCCTTGAAGCAGTTTATAAAAAATATAAATCAAAAGGTTTTGAAATTCTCGGCTTTCCCTGTAATGATTTCGGGGGCCAGGAACCCGGTACAAATGAAGAAATAAAACAATTTTGCAGTGCCAATTATAATGTGACTTTTAAACTCTTCGATAAAATAAAGGTTCTCGGCGAAGACAAGTCTCCGTTGTATGCAAAGCTGATTAAAAACAGTGTCACTGAAGCTGGCGACGTTAAATGGAATTTCGAAAAGTTTCTTATTGATAAAGATGGTAATATCGTGTCGAGATTCAAGAGTAAAGTCCAACCGGAAAGTGCTGATATTATAAAAGCTATTGAAAAGGAATTGGCTAAATAATTTATTGTAGCGGTCG